>JASKKA010000065.1 GCA_030153215.1 Trichococcus sp. | reverse complement strand
AGTTCCACCAATAAGCGTGTTTGGTATTTTGCGTATTCCGTTTCAGAAACACTGTTGCCAGCAATCGCTTTGGCGTAGATTGCTTCAATCTCTTCATCCGTGGCTTCAGCGTAGTAGATTTGGGATAAGCCGTGGTCGGAAACGTTCGATCCATGATCCGCAAAATATTGGATTCGCTCTTCCATTGCTTCAACCAACTCAGTGAATGTGCTCAGTTGCTTGCCGGTTGTTTCTTGCATTTTTCCGATGAATCCAGCAAACTTGACTGCATCCTGGATAGCGAAGGCTTCATCCGGACGGAACCCGGGAACGACGGCAACATCGAATGTCTCATCTTCGGCGATTGCTTTGTGCCATTCCAAAGTGTCTGTAGGGTTGTCTGTCGTGCAAATGAAGGTGACGTTGGAATTTTGGATCAACTTGCGCGCTGTCAGCTTTTCTTCTTTCAACACGCGGTTGCATTCCTCATAAACTTCCTTCCAGTTGGCACTAGTAAGTGTTTCTTCTATATGGAAGTACTTTTTCAATTCCAAGGCTGTCCAGTGGAACAACGGATTCCCTACTGCGTTTTCAGCAGTGTAGGCCCATGCTTCAAATTTTTCTTCAGGCGAAGCATTGCCGGTAATTTTTTCTTCCGGAATTCCCATCGCACGCATGGCGCGCCATTTGTAGTGATCTCCGCCCAACCATAATTCCGTAATGTTTTCGAACTCATAATCTTCAGCAATCTGTTGTGGGACCAAATGGCAGTGGTAATCGAAGATTGGCATGCTTTCCGCATATTCGTGGTAAAGTTTTTTTGCCGTTTCGGACTGTAGCATAAAGTCGTCATGAATAAATGACATGTGAAGAAATCCCCTTCCGAGCTTTATTTTGGATAGTATTGATTATTGCGCTTTGATTTCAGCCAAGCGATCTGCAAATTCTTTAGCTGCAGCAGTTACAGTTGCATAGCCGCCTTCTTTAAGGTTTCTTGTCAAGGCACTGCCGACACCGACTGACCATGCTCCGTTTGCGATCCATTTATCCATGTTTTCAATGCTTACGCCACCTGATGGCATCACGTCAACCCAAGGAATAGGACCATGAACATCTTTGATGAATCCAGGACCCAACAGACCACCCGGGAAAAGCTTCACTACTTCGCAGCCAGTTTCCAGAGCCATTTGAATCTCTGTAACAGATCCGCATCCAGGCAAGTATGGCACAGTGTAAAGGTTGCACATTCTCGAGATTTTCTCGTTGAAGGAAGGGCTTACGATAAATTTCGCTCCGTTCATGATTGAAATTCTCGCAGCGACATCATCCAATACCGTACCTGCACCTACAACCATATCCGTACCTGCGAATTCATCAGACAGTTTACGCATAACATTTTCAGCACCCGGTGTCGAAAATGTCACCTCGATGTTTTTGATGCCTCCTTGATAAGCTGCTTTTGAAATCTCATAACCTGCTTCTTCGGAAGCTCCGCGCACGACTGCAAACAGGTAATTCTCTTGTAATTGAGCCAGGGTATCTCTCTTGACGCTCATTTGTCATCCTCCATTCATTGTTTCGCATTGTGGAACTCAGTATCATAACTCGAGTTCATTATAGAATTTACCATCTTTTATGTCAACGAAATTCCATCAGAAATATAAAAATGAATGTTCAATTGTGAAGAAATTGTGGCATACTCCTGCATGGCCTGAAAAAAACAAAACCCAACACAAAAAAGCTCCCCACAAACGCACGGATCATGTGTTTGTGGGGAGCTGCAGCTTCATCGGCATCCGATCGGAATGGATCAAAAGTGCCCGAGAAAGTATGAAATTTTTGTGGAATACTCCAAAATTTTTCCAGTGTAAAAGTCTTTATCGACCATGTCGGACAATGGCAAGGAGATACTGATCGCACCGGCCGCAACTTCCCTTGCGCTCGAGAATGCTGCAGCTATGCAGACGATGCCCTCTTCAAATTCCTCATCATCGAGAGCGTAACCATTCCTTCTGATTTCATCCAATTCACTGATGAGCTCTTCATAAGTAGTGATTTTGCGTCCGGTCTTTTGTTCCGGAACGATACTGTCCCAATATTCACGGACTGCAGCGTTTTGACGGGTGCTCAGGAGCGCTTTCCCGACCGCAGTGCAATAAAGCGGCGCTTTCGTACCGATCTTTGATTGCATCCGCACACCACGGGATTCACCATACTTATCGATGTACAGCACTTCATCGTTATCTTCAACAACCAAATGTACGGTCTGTTTTGTATCGTCCGAAAGCTGACGGATCATGCTTTTGGCCACGTTCAAAAAGTCGATGTTGTGGACACGTTTGTTCCCGAGATGGAACATCTTCAAGGAAATGCGATATTGCTTAGTGTCAGGATTACGGTCAATGTAGCCGTTCTCCATCAGAGAGTTCACCAAGCGGTGGGTTGTTGCTTTATGAAGATGGACTTTTTCGCTCAATTCCATCAGGCTGAGGCTAGGGTAGTCCGCCAAGGTTTCAAGGATCGATAAGGCCCGATCTATCGATTGGACTTTTGTGCTCGCGTTTGATATTTCTTTTTGTACCATTTTTCTGATCATCCTTTTCTTATTATAATCTCGATACTTTTTCAGTATTTGTATGCCATTTCATTTTCCAGAACTCTCTCCTCAAAAACCAGTATTTGGATTCACTAACCAGGAAATCGTTTCACATTGTGATATTATAGCAGATAAAACAGAGCATGATAAGCCCCCGTGGGAATTTTCAAAAAAATAATTTAAACGCATTCACAGTTTACCACGTTTGCGATTGTCAGCTTTTTGTCTTCATATGGAAGCATCCGTCGAAGATGGTAAGTTCGGGCGTCTTTTTTTGGAACATTCTTTACTGGGTCGGGCCTAGAGCAATAACCAGTCTGTGGGAATATGTCAAAAATTTGTCAGAACTGGCTATATTTTTGATTCTTTCCATGGTCGGCTTTGACTTGGATACGTTTTCTTACTATACTCATATCAGATTAAGAAAAGTTATTTCATATTATGATACGAATTTCACGCTATTATTTTCGCTCTTCTTGTCAAAAATAATCATTATGGAAGGAAGATTCAAAATGGCTCAACATCAAGTAACTGGCGCAGTGAAGCGTCCATTCGGATTCCGTGACCTGCTTGGATATTTCATGGGCGACTTCGGCTGCAATATGAGTTTCACTTTAATTTCCAGCTACATGTTCATTTTCTACACACAATACATCGGGATTTCCTTGGCCCACTATTCAATCATCATCCTGGTCACAAAAATTCTTGATGGCATCAACGATCCAATCATCGGCGCAATCGTCGATCGCATGGGTGCAAACAAAAAAGGCGAGAAATTCAAACAATGGATTCTGCGCGGCTCCCCATTCCTGGCATTGGCGGCAACCGTCATGTTCATCGATGCGGCTGACTGGTCCTATCCTGCTAAACTTGCTTTGTGTATCGGTGGGTACATCTTATGGGATATCACCTATACAGTCGTGAATGTTCCCTACGGCGCTCTGAGCTCCGTGATGACTTCCAAACCTTCACAACGTGCTGCTTTGTCCAACGCCCGTTCTTGGGGATACATCATCGCCGGTGTTCCTCTGGGCATCCTGATTCCGTTGTTCGCTTATGAACAAGTCACAAAAAATGGCCAAACAGCAAGTATTTTCCGTGGCGAAAGGATGTTCCCGATCGCAGTCATTTTGGGCATCGTTTCCATCATCGCTTTTGCGCTTCTGTATCTGAATACGGAGGAACGCATTCAGCATGTCGAGACTGCAGGTGAAGAAATAAAATTCAATTATTTCAAGACATTGAAGGATTTCTTCCGCAATCGTGCGATTTTGGGTATCGCTCTTGCCTCCATCGCACAAATCCTGTTCATCTTGGGCGGGAACCAATTGCACCAATTGACTTACCAGATGTACTACGGAGACGGAACCTTGAGCTCTTACTCCATCCTGACTCAAATTATCCCGCTGTTTGTGGGTACTGCCCTCGGAGGTGCATTAGTCGGAAAACTGGGCAAAAAAGAATTGTCCACTTGGCCACTGGTCGGTTCCGTCGCTGTATATGCTTTCCTTTACTTAGTCGAAATCAAAAATCCGATCCTTTGGATTACGATGCAGATTATCGCCAACAGTTTCGCCTTCGGGTCAACGATTTACACTTGGGGAATGGTTGCTGACGCAATCGATTACCAGGAATGGCAGACCGGCAGCCGCAATGAAGGTTCCGTTTATGCAACCTATTCCATGTTGCGTAAAGTCGCACAAGGTTTCGGCCAATCATTCATCCCTGCATCCATCGCTATCCTGATCCCTACTCTGGATGTTAAAGACGCTATGACATGGACCGCCGAGAACTCACTGGCCATCCTTCAGAACGCCGCCGGTATTGGCTGATGTAACCAAAGCTGCGTAACGCCCCAACCAGCCTGTCTTCACTTTAGGGACGAAGCGGGTTTGCTTTTTCTTTCTTTCTGCCAGCACTTCGTCAGCGACTGTTACATTGATTGTACGGTGCTCCAGATCGATGACGATTTCATCACCATCTTCAATCAAGCCGATTGGACCCCCTGAAGCTGCTTCCGGTGAGATGTGTCCGATCGCGATACCGCGTGTGGCACCGGAGAAACGTCCGTCCGTGATCAGTGCAACATCACGGCCTAAGCCGCGGCCCACGATGGAAGAAGTTGGCGCCAGCATTTCCGGCATTCCCGGACCGCCTTTAGGGCCTTCATAACGGATAACGACAACATGGCCTTTTTTGACTGTACGGTTATCGATCGCTTCCACTGCCTCATCATGGCTGCTGAAACAGATCGCTTTTCCGACGAATTTTTTGATGTCGGCATCCACACCGCCTACTTTGATGACGCCGCCGAAAGGAGCAATATTTCCGTTCAGGATGGATAAGCCACCTACCGGAGAATAAGCATTTTCATATTTATGGATGACTGCTTCATTTTTGATTTCATGATCCGCAACGTTTTCGCGGATTGTCTTGCTGGTGACTGTGATACGGTCAGGGTGCAGGCTGCCATGTTTGATCAATTCATTCATGATTGCCGGCACGCCGCCTGCTTCATGCACATCATGCATGGAATAAGCAGAAGATGGTGCAATTTTTGATAGGTATGGGGTTGATTCGGCAATTTCGTTGATGCGGTTCATATCATAGTCGATTCCGGCTTCTTTCGCTAAAGCTAATGTATGCAGTACCGTATTCGTCGAACCGCCCATAGCCATATCCAAGGCGAAGGCATCATCGATCGCATCAGCAGTGATGATGTCGCGCGGTTTGATGTCTTTTTTTACCAAGTCCATCAACTTGAAGGCCGCTTCGCGGATCAATTCTCTTCGTTCATCGCTGACAGCCAAAGCAGTCCCGTTGTACGGCAATGCCAATCCCAATACTTCCATCAAACAATTCATTGAGTTGGCTGTGAACATCCCCGCGCAGGAACCGCAAGTCGGGCAAGCGTTAGCTTCCATATCGAAGAATTCTTCCTGGGTCATGTTGCCTTCTTTGAAAGCACCTACCGCCTCAAACATGGATGACAATGTCAGAGCCTGCCCTGTAGCAGAAAGTCCAGCCTTCATCGGGCCGCCTGAGCAGAAAATCGCCGGAACGTTTGTGCGGACAGCCGCCAACAGCATACCCGGTGTGATCTTATCGCAGTTCGGAATGTAGAAAACACCATCGAACCAGTGTGCGTTGATGACCGTTTCAGCGGCATCGGCAATGATTTCGCGTGATGGCAATGAGTAGCGCATCCCGATGTGACCCATCGCAATCCCGTCATCGACACCTATCGTGTTGAATTCAAAAGGAATCCCGCCGGCTTCACGGATCGCTTCTTTGGCGATGTCGCCCAATTCCCTCAAATGCACATGTCCAGGAACGATATCTGTATAGGAATTGCAGACAGCTATGAACGGTTTGTCCATATCCGCCTCTTCTTTGATTTGTCCAGTTGCTCTCAGCAAGGAACGATGTGGTGCTTTATCTATTCCCTTTTTGATTATATCACTACGCATTGCTGTCTCCCCTTTTTTCCGTATATTTATAAAAAAGAAGCCCTCATGTTTCGTAGGGCTTCAGCTTGCGTCGAGCCCCGATTCACTAAGAATAGGACTCAACTAATTGAATAGTTTGAATCCTAGGGCATAATAATGACTAATAAAGTGTTTACAGCATGGCAAGCTGTCGTTCTGTATGTGCTACTTCTTCTCATCATGCTGCAACTCCTTTCATTATCTTTCTTTAAATATTAAATCTAAATTAGAAATAAGTCAATGCTTTTATTTTCCTTTCATATTCCTTTCGACTACTTCAATGCATCCAGCTGATTAAAGGACAGGGACAGGCAAAAAATTATCCGGAAAAAGGAGGTCAGCACTATCCATTTCTAACGATGCGATCATCTTCTCGGCTTCAATTATCGGCCCTTGCTCAACGGCACTCATGGAGAGCTCATTAAATTGAAACAGTTTGCCCTCGTACAAAAGAACAAACGGCAATGCTTCCAAAATATCTGTCGGCCTCATGAGTGTCACCGGCTTGTTGGCTTGCAGCACCTTTCCCTCCGCTAAAACAGTCGAAACAAAATGCGAACAAAAATAATAATTTTTCCTGTCCCACTCCATATTGAACAGAGCAGGCAGTAACCCCATCAGATTGTAATGGTACTTTTCATTGTCCTTTTCGAATGAAGCTACATAGCCTCTCATCACTGCCGCCTGTTCCTCTGACACAGTCAACGAATACACCGCGCATTTGGACTGGCTGTAGAAATCAGAGGTCACATCTTCGTGTATGAACCCCCCTATAAAAGGGTTATTGGCTTTTTTTCGGCCGAAACTGAATGTATCCGCCAGCGCCTCATCAAACGCTAAGGATACATGATTGTATTTTTTTTGCGTAAACAGTTTGATGATCCGGGTCAACACCGACCCCGTGTCCGTTAATAATAAATAAACCTTCTGATCTGACATCCTTGCGCTCCTATATCGTTATTACAACACTAGGATAGTTGAAGGATATCTGATAATATAGAAGAAAAGTCGATTAAAAGGAGCCAACATACATGTACCATTGGTCTGAACTATCCAAAAACTATCCAGCATCCAGCATCCGAAAAATGGCGAAACTGGCAGCCCAATTCGTTGACACGCTGATGCTGACGATGGGTGAACCAAATTTCGAAACTCCGGAAACCATAAAAAAAGCCGGCCAGGATGCCATTGCCGCCAATCATACGCACTATGGCGCAAACGTCGGCGAGCTCGCTTTTCAGCAAGCCGTCGCGAAAAAATATACGGACCAGACCGGTATCCCCTTCGAACCGAATGAAGTCATGGCGACGTTCGGCGGTACGGAAGGCATCCTGCACGTGATGATGTCGATCCTGAATCCGGGCGACGAGGTGATCATCGCCGATCCGAGCTATCCGAATTATCTCGGCCAGATCATGCTTTTAGGTGCCAAAGTCGTTCCGGTTCCCGTCTACGAAGAAAATTCATTCAAGATGCAGGCTTCCGACATTGAGAAGGTACTGACCGATAAAACGCGTTTGATCATCCTGAATACCCCGAATAATCCAATGGGTTCTATTCTCGATCCGAGCGATATGGAAGCAATCGTTGCCTTGGCTGATCGCCATGAGATCGCGATTCTGTCGGATGAAGTCTATGAAAGCCTCATTTATGATGGAAAGAGGCATTTTAGCCTGTTCCAGATTCCTGGAGCCAAGGACAATCATTTCGTGGTGAACAGCTTATCCAAAACCTACGCGATGACGGGTTGGCGGATCGGCTACGTAGTCGGCAATCATGAAGCCATCGATCGCATGGCTGAATTCAGGGAAGGCGTCGGATTCTGCGTCCCGCCCTTCATCCAGGAAGCCGCAATCGCTGCAATCACCGGGCCACAGGATGATGTCAAATATTTTCTTGAGCAATATGACCGCCGCCGCCACATCATTGTCGACGGCTTGAATCAGATTCCTGGTTTCCACTGCCTGAGCACGGAAGGCGCCTTCTATGCCTTCCCGAACATCAAGGCATTCGGTAAGTCCTCTTATGATTTTGCGATGGAACTCTTGTCGGAAACGCACGTAGCGCTCACGCCGGGCTCCGCTTTCGGGAAAATGGGCGAAGGCTACTTGAGAATCCCATTCGCCGAATCGGAAGAAGTACTTCAGGAAGCCGTGGACCGCATCAAAGCCTATATCACGAAAGCCTATCCGAATCTATAAAAAAAAACGACGAGTCTCCTCGTCGTTTTTTTTCGCTTAATTGCAATATCAAATGCATAAAAAATTTTAAAAACCTTTATAGACAGCGAATTACTCAATAATCCAGTATTACCAATGCTTTGAAGCCATTGA
>JASKKA010000064.1 GCA_030153215.1 Trichococcus sp. | reverse complement strand
CTGAAAATGGGAAGCAAGGATCAGGACATCAAAGAGGTATTGGACAGTCTGAAGACAAGCAACCCATTGAAAAAATGGCTGAAAAAATAGAAAAAACAAAACCGCGGACATGAAAAATGGTCGGCGGTTTCGTTTTGGGACCGTAACCCCGGTTAACACAGGCTCCCCCGGAGAATACCAGTAGAAAAAGGCCGGAACTCCGGTCAGAACACTCTCACCGGAGAACACCGGTAGAAGGCAGTCTCTCATGCGGCCAGGATACTACTCGCCGGAGAAGGCGGAACTCCGGAATCCCGTAATCCAGTTGGT
Organism: Trichococcus sp.; assembly: GCA_030153215.1. Classification (GTDB taxonomy): domain Bacteria; phylum Bacillota; class Bacilli; order Lactobacillales; family Aerococcaceae; genus Trichococcus. The sequence goes on along the minus strand of JASKKA010000064.1, from coordinate 5,459 downwards.
CTATGCAAAAAAAACGTACAGTCGGCTGACTGCACGTGATTTCAAAATTCCTGATTTTAGATGCCGGATACATTCAAGGGCTGTTTCAACGGCCCTCTTTTCAGTGCGAAAAGGTAACAGATGCCGTAGATGATGGTAAGTCCCATCATCGTAAACATGCCGATTGCGTAAGAGCCGGTCACGTCGTAAACGGCTCCCCAAAGCGGACCGGAGATGGACATCCCGATGGAAGGCGCCATACCGAGGATAGACCAGATACGCGGGTAATCCCCGATCCCGAAGACTTCGCTCACAACCAAGGGAGTCAACACAGCTGGTCCGCCGAGTCCGAACGCGAGGATGAACATGACGATCGTTAAAGCCAGGAATGAACGAGTGGTCGCAAGGAAGAACAAGGCAATCACCATGCACGCAACGACAACTGTGATGGTGATTGTCGAATCGATTTTGTCATTGATAGCCCCGACCGAAATGTTGGCGATGATCATGCCGGCCATGACGAGCGAGAACAGCGTACCAACCTGTCCGGATGTGAAGGACATCCCACTGAAATGCGCCGGCAAGTGCTGCATCATCCCGCCTCCGAATGCGGAAAGAAAGATTCCTGCAAACAGAATGTAGAACGGTTTCATCTTTTTGGCATCTTCATAAGGGATGGACAAATCATGAAAAGGTTCATTGCTCTCGGTTTGAACGGATGGTTCAGCCCCATAAGCGGTTAGGCCGATAGTGCCGGGATTTTCAACCAGCAAAAAGAGGCCGTTTGGGACAGTCAAAAGCCCAAAAAGACCCGCAATCAAAAAATAGCCCATGCGCCAACCAAAATTATCCAGAAATGCCGGCATGATCATTGCAACGATAGCTCCCGCAAGTCCTCCGGAGGCATTCAATAAGCCCATCATCAAACCTTTTTTGGCAGAGAACCAATTGTTGATCAATAAAATCGCCAAAAACATAGTGATCGGCATCATGAACAAACCTAGGAAAATACCGCCCAAATAAAATTGCCATAAATGGGTGGCGAATGCCAACCAGACAAATCCTAATGAAACCCAGAGTCCTCCTCCAATCAGCAAGCGTTTGGCACCAAATTTTGGCAGAAGCTGCCCGATCAAGGGAAGTACGAAAACGCCGGTCAAAGTCGACAGACTGATGTAAAGTGAAAAGGCACTGCGGGTAAAGCCCAGTTCCGTAGTGATTGGCTCAACGAAGAAACCGACCGCGTTACCGGCAATGTACATGGCCATGATCAAAAAGGCCGCAGAAAAAAAGGATAGATAGTGGCGTAAAGTCATATGATAGTTCCTTTCTACATCGTAATAAGTGGATATGATCCACATCAGACTTTCCGTATAACAAAAAGGCATCCCACAATATGGAATGTCGTTTCATGAAACCGAATACATGTATCTGCATCTAAAATTTTATATTAATAATCAACAAAAAGCAATAGAGTGTCAAAAAAAATGTCACACCCGTGAGGATGTGACAATAGAAAGAGGCTGATTAATTTTTCCGAAAATTAATTCATATTCAAAATTTCAATCATCAAAATGCAGTTGTAGTTGCGGCACTTGGAAGAAATGCTGGAGTGCCAACGCGATTCCGCCCAGGAGAGCTCCATTTTCACCAAGTGTGGACAAGCTCACTGGAACTATTTGCTCTGATTGCCGGTTCAATTCCGTTTGGATTGCTGTCACACATTCAGGTAAAGCACGGAAAAGCTCGCCATTCAGATAAACTTTTTCCGGATCGAACAGGCTGATGACGTTGCTGATTGCGATGCTCATATGCAGGGTAAGATGGTCCAGTACTTTTTGGGCTTCTTCATCACCGCTGTTGTACAATGCAATCAGATCGGCCAGTTGAAGTGAAGAATCCTTCCTCAGGTCCCTGATTTCTGCAACCAAAGCAGCCGTTGAACAATATTGGTTCAGGCAGCCCTGTTTGCCGCAATCACAATCTTTCCCGAACGGAAAGAGGATCGTGTGGCCCAGATTGCCCGCCAGGCTGTGTTTGCTTCGGAACAATCGGTTCTGCAACAGGATTCCAGAACCGATGTCTTCATCCAGATTGATACTGATGATATTCCCTGGAGAGTGGGCAAACACCGCTTCGGCTATCACAGCCAGGCTATTTTGGTTCTCCAGATAGATCGGGCAGTCAATGGCGTCGCTCTCCAGATGTTTGGCAGTCAGATGCTCCAACATTTTGTTAGTCGATGTTACTATCTCATCCTCATGCACAAAACCGTTGATGGACACAACGATGCCCACGAAGCGGAACGGCGTCTTAGCGAGGCTCTTCCTGTGGTAAACAACCACTTCCTCGATGCTGTCGATGATATTGCTTGCTTCCACTTTCCTCACCAAATCATACTGGGCGACAATTTTGCCTTGCAGATTGCAGACGAGCGAAGAAATCTTTGTTTGTGTAATGGTCAAACTCATCGCGTATCCGCCATTCGCATTCACCTTCAATAATACCGGTTTTCTGCCGCCAACGACGGAACTTTGACCTGTACCTAGTTCGACGACAAGTTTTTCCTTAAGAAGTTTTTTGACAATTTCGGATACGGTTGCCTTGTTGAGTCCGGAGTCATGAGAGATGGCCGCTCTTGAAGTATTGGGATGATTGATGATTGATGTCAAAACGATGGTTTCGTTTTGTTCTCTGATTGTGTTGCGGTTGACGATCATGGTGTGTCACACCCTTTACAAATTTTTTTGAGTTTTGGGCGCAAAAAGGTGATGGATCTGAAAAATACACAAAGAAAGATCACCTTGAAGAAGAGTCGAACGTATTCCGGAAAGCCTCGAGAAGGTGAAAATCCTTGTATAAGCGTCAGAAGTCAGGAGATGAAGGCGATTACATAATTGTTGAATAAAAAAGTGGGCCCGTTGAAGAGCGATGGGGGAAACAGTCATTGCGGGTATTTGTATTTGCTTACATTTTACCACTTTCTGTTGGTAAATGCGAGGTTTGTCTGACTGCCAAACCCGATTAATGCTTATTTTTCTCCATACAGACAAGAAGATGAAGCGTCTTCTTGTCTGTGGTCTCTGAGTCATTGTCATTTTTGGGTATAATCGGTAAAATGAAAGGAATAGCTGGAGGGGTTTTTTATACAATGCTGGGTTTGAACGGGATCGAATGGATGATGCTGATCGTTGCGGCGATCATTATAGGTTTTTCCAAGAGTGGTATACAGGGTGCGACAATACCGGCAGTGGCGCTCGTTGCGGTCCTGTTCGGCGGGAAGGCATCAGCCGGAATCATGTTGCCCATGCTGATGCTTGGGGATCTGATTGCCATCTTTCAGTACGGCAAACAGGGTAAATTCAGTGACGTCCTGAAATTGTTACCAGCAGCGGTAATCGGCATCGCCGTCGGGGCCGTCACGGGCAATTATCTTGATGACAAGCAATTCAAAGCCTTACTGGGTATCGTCGTTTTGATTTGTTTGGGGTTGTTGGTCTACAGAGAAGTGGCCAAAAGAGTTTTGCCGCTTCCCAAAAATCGGTTTTTCCATTGGATGGTGGGGGCTGTCAGCGGCTTTTCTTCGATGGTAGGGAATGCCGCAGGGCCTATTTTTAATGTGTATTTACTTTCGCAAGATCTCACGAAGAACAAAATGATCGGAACGACAGCCTGGTTCTTTCTGCTGATGAACGTCGTGAAATTACCTTTTCACATCTTTATGTGGGGGACCGTCACTTGGGGGACGCTAAGCTACATGGTGCTGATGATTCCGTTCATCGCATTCGGCAGTTGGATGGGAATCAGATTTGTCAGGAAAATCAATGAGACATGGTACAAACGTATTATCATGATCATGACGGCGATTGCGGCAACCCGTCTGTTCATATGAAAAAAAGATGCCTCATGAACGGATTTTGGTTCCGTCATGAGGCATCTCTCTCGTAATCCTAAAAAACTGAAGGCATTTTTCTGTTAATTGGCTTGATCGATCTCGACTTCATCAGCTGGATCTACTGGCCCACGCAACGCCCGCTGGTTATCCCGATGAAGGTGGAAGGCTTCCAGAATGGGGACCAGTATCGAAGCGACAAGTCCGCCGGAAAAGCCGTTGTTGTAGAGGTTTACTCCTCCGTGGAGATAACCGATATTCATGACCAACGTCAGATGCATGGCGCCGGCAATGAAGGAAACCAAGCAAGGACATATTGATGAGCGTCGCACCCAAACCGCCAAGCTCCAGGTAATCAGTGGAAAGTTGGCCCGAATGGCGCATGATCCGCTTCAATCCATGGAAGCTCCATCCGTTGAACCAGAAACCGATCAGGAACATACTGCTGAACAGTGAGTAGAGTAGCGCTGAAAAGGGGCCGTTGTAGCCGCTGGAAAGAATATTCACTGTTTCAATCTCGAAGCCGAAGTTGCGCATCAGGGAGATGAAGACCGTTCCGATGATGCCACAGGTGAATCCGACGTTATAGAGGCTGAATCCTCTTGTGAAGGTGACGAAATGATGCGCCAGTGGGGGAATCAGGAAGCCGGAAACAAAACCGGCGCCCAGCCCCAAAAACACACCGTAGGGTTGACCGATTCCGAGATTGAAGGAGAGTTCGCTGACCAACGGTGCCAAGGCGGTCCCGAAAAGAGCAGCCAGCAACGATTTATGCATCGGTACTTTTGTGACTTTTGCATAAGTGAAGGCACCGATGCTGATCGGCATGGAATTAAATAAATTCTTACCAAAAAAGGCGAAGCCCGCAATCGTCAAAATGCCAGCAATAATCGGGCCGTTTATCTTGGCATCCGCCATTTTGACTATCCAGATGGCCTGCAGCGTCATCAGCGAAACGTTGAACAAAGCCGATCCGACATTCGTCAAAGCCATATAGTCCGTCAGCAGGTTAGCCGGAGAGGCCAGGATGGTGAGGTTGCCTTCATAAATCTCCCGTGGACTGTTGAAGAGGAAGGCCACACCTCCCATCAATAAGGCAAAACCGGCCAATAAACCGTATTTTAATCGTTCGGAGAGTTCCTCTGCGCCACTCATAGTAGGCTGTCTTTTCTGTATCATAAGTTTCCCCCAATCTTATAGTGTCGAAACTGTTTAATGAAAATGAAGTATGGAAATTGCTGTTTGTCTCTACGATGAAAAACCAAGTTTACAAACTTATGTAAACGGTAACTTACATTTAATTATACAGGGACGGAGCGGCTCTCACAATATTTATTTTCAATTTTACTAAAATCAGCAAACATTGCAACAGAAAATACACCAATGGAACAATCCGCACTGAACATTTGGTCCAGAAGGACGCATCCGACCCAAAAAAATCTGTACTTTTGTACCGATTGAACTCGGATTGGTTTACATCATATTTAATATTGCTACAATGATAGATAGAAGATTCAGTCATTTAGGGGGAAATAGTATGCTTACAATCGGATACATCGGAAACGGAAAAAGCACAAACCGATATCAT
>JASKKA010000063.1 GCA_030153215.1 Trichococcus sp. | reverse complement strand
GGGCTTTTTTTGCCCCTTCTACACGATTATAAAATCGTGATGCTCTCGATGACAACGTCTTCGACTGGTTTGTCTTGAGCGCCTTTTTTCACGCCTTCGATAGCGTAGACGGTTTCCATGCCGGCTTCCACTTGTCCGAATACGGTATGTTTTTGATCCAACCAAGGTGTACCGCCGTTTGCAGCATATGCCTCGACGATTTCTTTCGGCCAGCCGCCCGCTTCCAATTGAGCTAACATGGTCATCGGAACTTCTTTAGCGGTGACGATGAAAAATTGACTTCCGTTTGTGTTCGGGCCAGCATTCGCCATCGACAATGCGCCGTTGAGGTTGAACAGATTCATCGAGAATTCATCTTCAAAAGATTCGCCCCAAACACTTGAACCGCCCATTCCAGTTCCTGTAGGGTCGCCGCCCTGAATCATGAAGTTGTCAATGACGCGGTGGAAAATGATGCCATCATAATAGCCGCTTTCAGCCAAACCCAAGAAGTTTTCGACTGTTTTCGGTGCCAAGTCAGGGAACAAACGGATCGTGATATCCCCTTTATTTGTTTTCATAATGACTTTCTTATCGTTTTCTGTTGATTGTAATTGTGGAAATAAGCTCATTATTCATCCTCCTTTTTTTTACATTTTACCACAAGATGCAGAAGATTAATCCCCCGATTATCCAAAAATGAAAATTCAGGCCGTTTTTTCTTTTTCATTAGGCTGTATCTATCGATTCATGTTATCATAAATGAAAAGTAGCTCTTTAAGTGAAGGATGAAAAATAATGATGATTTTCGAGAATTTCCCACTGATTTGTTCCCTGGCAGCTATCATGTTCACCCAAGCTTTAAAATATCCGATTGCAATTTTATCAAAGGACAAGAAAACTTCCTTGTCGATTGTTACGACCACTGGCGGAATGCCCAGTTCCCACTCGGCTGCCGTCAGCTCATTGATAACAGCACTCATCCTTCAATACGGGATTGGTTCAGGTTATGTGGCTATCGCTACGACTTTTGGCGTCATCGTCATGTTCGACTCGATGGGGGTTCGTCGTCAGAGTGGCGAGCAGGGGATTGTCCTCATTGATGCCATCAAAGAATTGACCCGTTTGTCACTCAAGTTCCCTAAGAACGAGCAGGAACTGATTGCTGAAGAAGCGGAGGAGAAAATCCACCCTGAAGAAATGGCTGTCAAAAAATACCTTGGCCACAAACCTTCCGAAGTATTCGTCGGACTGTTGACCGGCATTTTCGTGACATTCATCGTCAGATTGTTCTACGCGCAAATCTGATACCTCTCTGGGCGATGCGTTCGCCCGGAATAGAAACAACGGAGGAAAAAAATTGACAGATAAAGATATATACGACATCACCATCATCGGCGGTGGCCCCGTCGGCATGTTCACCGCATTCTACGCCGGACTCCGACAAGCCAAAGTCAAAATCATAGAAGCTTTACCCCAGCTCGGCGGCCAACCCGGCATGCTGTATGCTGAAAAGAATATATATGACATAGCGGGTTACCCCGCCATCTCGGGAGGCGACCTTGTCACTAACCTGAAGGCGCAGATGGACCGCTTCGATACGAAGTTGGTTTTCGGCGAAGAAGCATTTGAACTCGAAAAAAATGCGGAAGGCATCTTCGAAATCCAAACGACCAAAAATCGCCATTATTCGAAGGCGGTGATCATATCCGCAGGCAACGGCGCTTTCCGACCGCGGAAACTGGAAATAGAGCACGCTGATAGGTACGAGAACACCAATCTCCACTATTTCGTGAACAACATCGAAAGTTTCCGCGACAAGACGGTCGCCATCTGCGGCGGTGGAGATTCGGCAGTGGATTGGGCATTGACCTTGGAACCGATAGCCAAAAAAGTCTATCTGATCCATCGACGGCCGCAATTCCGCGCCCAAGAACACAGCGTACACCTGTTGCAAGAATCGACGATTGAGATCATGACCCCTTTTGTGCCGGTCAGTGTCAACGGAAACGACGAATTCCTGACGAGCGTTACCCTTCAGGAAGCCCGTAAAGATAACACGTTAGAACTGGAAGTAGATGACTTTTTGATCAATTACGGCTTTTCGTCTTCCATCGGCGGCATGAAGAAATGGGGATTCGATGTCCAAGGCAATGCCATCGTAGTAAACTCGAAGATGGAGACCACTATCCCGGGTGTCTACGCCATCGGAGACATCGGAACATACTCCGGAAAGGTCAAACTGATCGCCACCGGTTTCGGTGAAGCTCCCATTGCCGTCAACAACGCGATGGTCTACATCAATCCCGACACACGCGTCCAGCCGATGCACAGCACCAGCCTATTTTAGTTATATGCAGGGCCGTCTCCTTGAGGGATGGCCCTTTTTGATTGCGAAGCCAATTTGTTGGATGTTCCGTAGCCATTAGACGATTTCGATCCGAAATGATGTCAAATTGTTGAATGTTTCTCGACATTCGATAATCTCGGCTTACTACGGAATCAAATTGTCGGAACCACCTCACCTATTCGATGATTTGGTCATCGCCCTGGGCAGCTCATCTGAATTTTGATTGCCGATCCACACCACCGGAAACGCCAGCACACAATACCCTCAAAACGCTATCTTGTGTGTAGCAGATTTTTTGCATTGAAGCCAGAAGCCTCTTCTTTTGTTTTCCATGACCATTCCTTTATAATGAAGCTATCAAATACGAAAGCGGGAGGCATTAATATGGTCAAATCAGACAGTGAGTTGCATGCACGAGCGGTGGCTTTAATGAAAGAACGCGGCGTGAGCGTCGAGGATATCGCCGACCTCGTTTTGCATCTCCAAAAATCCTATGTAGAAAATCTGACAATGGAAGAATGCATCGAAAATGTTACGGCTGTATTCCTGAAGCGGGAAGTCCAAAACACAATCATCACCGGAATCGAGCTGGATAAGCTTGCCGAGTTTTACAAACTACGGTTATATCGATAAAGTAAAACCTGGCATATTGCAAAAACTGAACGACAAATCCGATTCAGAGTGCCACACTTTCCTAGATGACATCGTAGGCGCCATCGCTGCAGCCGCCGCCAGCCGCATCGCCCACGACAACCCAAACAAAAGCGACATAATGAAATAGAGAGTGTGATGAATCCCGGACAGAAAAAACGAGCCTGAATTGCTATCATTCTGGATAGCAGTTCAAGCTCGTTTGTTTTACGTATTTTTCACTTTTCTGCGTACCCAGAAGTACAACAGCACAAGGACCAGTTCAAGCATTACAAAGACCAACACAAAGCAGTGCATGAAGAAGTCCTGGGGCAATGCCAAAATGATCGGATCTGTCCGCGCATCAAAAATCCAGGCATCATTGTTGAAGAAGACTCCATGGAACGCGACAAAGAGACGGTCGAAGTTCATAAAAATCACAGCTAAAGCCACTAATGGAGCTGCAATCATCAGCCGTAACGGATTCAGCATCCGCCAATAACCCTGTTCTTTTTTCACCATCCGCAAAAACAATGCGGTTGCAGCGGCAGACACACCCATTATAGCGTAATCCAACAGGAACAATCTTTTCACCTCATGAAAATGGAACAGACCGCTCTCGGATGCAGGGAAATCAGGCATCCTCAATTCCGAAATCCACGGCAAGTTCAGATACTGCATCAGGATACGGTAATTATCCAGAATGACGTCTTTCGAAAAACCGGTCATTTGTTCAATGTTCAGGTAATCGATGTCAAAGCTATAGAGCGGTGTAAAGTTGATCGTAAAGGCGACACTTGCGCTCAACACCAACAAAAAAATGGCTGTGTATCCGGAAAAATATTTCAGCTTCTGAGCCATCGCTACACTTCCCATTCGGACAGATCATTGACGATATAAGTCGGCTGCTCAGCTTTCCCATCGATATCGACCAACTGTGAAAATCCAGTCAGAACCATCAAAGTGTCCACGCCGTAATGTATTCCCGCCAGGATATCCGTATTATAGTTATCCCCAACCATGATGACATCCTCTTTCTCCAGCTGCATCCTTTTGATGGCACCGGCCATGATCGTTGGATAAGGTTTGCCGATGATCAGCGGCTCTTGTTGGGTACACGCCTTCAGAAAGGCTGTCAAGGCGCCTGCTCCAGGAATAAAGCCTCGTTCGGTCGGCAAATTAGTGTCCGGGTTGGTCGCTACAAATGTGGCGCCTTTTTGGATAGCCAAACAAGCTGCCTCCAATTGCGGATACGTCACCCCGCGATCCAACGCCTGCAGGACAAAATCAGGATCTTCATCGACCATCTCGAAGCCCGCAGATTCCACTTCCTGTTTCAATGAGGCTTCACCGATTACCATCACCTTCTTGCCGATATTCAATTCGTTAAGATGATCCAATGCCGCCATGGCGCTTGTGTAAATATGGTCTTCCGTCACATCAATCTGGAAGTTTTGCAATAGATTCTCTTTCACTTCTTTTGCCGTCTTAGTTGCGTTGTTCGTGACGAACAGGAATGGAATATTTTTATCCTGTAGTTCTTTGACGAAGATTTCCGCCGTCGGAATGCGCTCTGCACCTTTGTACACGGTTCCGTCGAGATCGATTAAATAACCTTTATACTTTTTAATGATGTTCTCCTCCTGATGACTGCTCTATCTTTTTGATTTGGAAACTTTTCTTCTCGCCCTTGGCAGGTCTGGTTGTCGTCGGTTTCGGTTTGTCCTTCGGCTGGGAGTCCTTCGCATTCACATCTTTGACCACAAAACCTTTTTTCTTCCCTTGGCTTTTCGGTCTTTCGGTATTTCTGGATTCTTTATTTTTGTTTGGTTGTGCTGAAGTCTTAGTAGGCTGCACAGTTGTTTGGACAGTTGTATCTACCTGAAGTTCTTCTTTGTTTGCTTCCCGATTCTTGCGTTTACGATTGCGCTTCGTTTTTGTGATTTTCTCTTTATCAGAACGCGTTTTTTCGATCACGAAATAAGCACAGCCAAAATTACAGTATTCATAGAGATAATCCTCCAGGAAACTGATTTTCTTGTCCTGGGAGACCTTGCTGTTGTTGTTTCTGTAGAAGCCTTTCAGCCGAAGTTGTTCATAGCCCCAATCCCCAACGATATAATCATACTTACTCAAAATGGACGTATATCTTCCGGCTAACGCTTCAGAATCAAAGCCTTCCCGATGATTGATGCTCAATTCGTATTCTTGGGTACCTACCAAAAGACGGTTGTCATCAAGTAAACTGACAATTTCTTCCTCTTCTTTACGGTCGTTTGTAACCGATTCACTATCATCCGCAATAGTTTCCAGTAAGGCATCCACTTGCGTTTTCAATGATTCATCCAATAATTCCTTTTTATCCACGATAGCACCTCACTTTTCTCTTGTAATAGGAAATTTTTCTTCCAAATGCAGGCCGAAAACATCCCGAAGGAAATACGGAAACAACAAGCGGCTGCGGCCTTCGTTTTCGATAGTCGGGAAATAGCTGATGTAGCGGAAATGGTCCACCGTCACAAAGGTGATATCCTCCTCATCGGAAAGCTCCCTGCCTTCCACCATCACTCGCTTCGTGACAGGCTCTACCTCAAAGCCACGATAGCAGAGTTCCCCGAAAATCCTTCCCCGGAAACCCATGCCGGTTATTTCCTTCGTCATCAGTTCTTTGCGCTGCGATTCCATTTCATCGATCATAACTTTAAAATCCCGTCCCGTCAGCGTGCATTCCAACAAGCGCATCGGATGCGGCAAAATTTGATGCAGATGGTTTTTCGTGATGATGCCCTCCGGAAGATCCGCAAGGAATAGTCCGGAGTTCAGAATGCCGAATGGTGTATCGGCATATTCGGTCACGGCATCCAAACCCAGCAGCAACAGTTCATTGATGTGCCCTTCATCCGTCAAAAGCCTTTCAGGGTTGTCAGCAATAGGGATCGCTTGCAGTAGCGCTTCTCCACGTTCTTGCAGTTCAGCGACTTCCGCCCTATCGCTGGGTTCTTCCGGCAAGTCCGCTGCTTCGATCAGCTCGGCTTTACGGTCCAGAATCCGGTCCGAATCATAGCTGACCGTGACATGACCGATGTATTTCCCGAACTTTCCTGCCCCCAGCAGCAAGGAATCATCCACATGTTTGCCTTCTGGGAGGACATGGTGGGTATGCGCTCCGATAATGATCGGAATGGAACGGTACATTTCGCCGATGTGGATGTCCTCGATGATACCGACGTGCGACAAAAGGATGATCAAATCGACGGACGGCGCCACTTTCAACAAAATTTTCGGCAGGACCTCATCCGACTCCTTGGGATCCCAGCCGTTCGGGACATAGCTGAGATAAAGTGGCGCTGTCAATCCGATGATTCCGACTTTCAGACCGCTGGCCAGTGTTTTGATCAGATACGGCTGCGCCCAAGTTGGCAAAGCATCCGTTTCCGGATCGTATAGGTTCGCCAACACGACAGGGAATTCGGCATCATCATAGAGTTCATCCAACTGCCGCTTGTCATTGCCGATTCCTTCATTATTTCCGATTGTAACGGCATCGAACGGAATTTGGTTCAGCAATTCGATGTTCGCCTTGCCGTTGGTGGCTTCCGTCAAAGGGTGCACTCTGTCGCAGGCATCACCGATATCGAAAAGCAGCACCTCTTCTCCATTTTTTTCATGGAGGGCTTTCTTTTCCAACAAAAAGCGCCGGATTTTCGGCCAATTATCAAAATGCGAATGCAGATCATTGATATGGTAGATATGCAACTTTTTCATGATACGTTCTCCTTTTCCGTCGACAAAGAGGAACGTGCTTCATTCATCTTTCTCTTTTGTGATTTCTTCAACTTTAGCATGCGCTACCGCCATCAGGTCGGCGGGACTAATCTCAATCTGTGTGCCGCGTTTGCCGCCTGACACCAGCACGCTCTTTTCATCAAGAATATGATGTGACAAATAAGTAGGGAAGGCTTTTTTCATCCCGATCGGCGAACAGCCTCCCCGGATATAACCGGTCGTCGCTTCCAAATCCTTTAAAGGAAGCATTTCGATCCGTTTATTGCCACTGACTTTCGCGAAAGCTTTCAGATCCAATTCATGCTGCGCCGGGATGACCCCAACGACGACGCCGGTTTTATCCCCGACCGTTACGATAGTTTTGTAGACCGCGCCGGCATCTTGGCTCATTTTCTCGAGAACTGACAGCGCATCGAGGTGGTCTTCTGACCAAGCATATTCATGGACTGTATAGGCGCACTTCTGTTTATCCAGCATGCGCATCGCATTTGTTTTGGTTATTTTCTTATTCTTCACTGTCATCTTTCCTTTTTGTCTGATACTGCCTATTTTACCATATGTATAGGGATTGCATCCGGAAAAAGTGACCGTTCCGGTATAAAAAAGCGCAAAAAAAGAGACTTCACAGCTCAATGCTGAAGGAGTCCCTGATTTTTTTAAGCTGGATAGTTATCAATGCTCCAAATTTTCGGCATGGAATCCTACTCGTTTGGCCAAGTCGATGAATGTTTCTACTTCTTTATCTGAAAGGACAGAAAATATTTCTGCGATATAAGCAGCATGCAATGGGAAAATGCGGTCCATCAATTTGCGTCCTTCTTCGGTAATGGCTCACGGCGAATTCCGAAAAATTCAGTCCTTGCTTCATCATATCTTTCTTCAGTTTGTCCTGTACATGTTGAGATGATTTAAATAACACTGTAAGGGCCTTCAAAGTATCGCGATCTGTTGCGGGCATCGTAACACCTCCCTTTTTTATTTCGATTTCGAAAGAATAATATCACGAATAAAAAGATTTGTCAAAATATACAAACGCTTTCTCTAAACAGAATAAGCCAAGCTCTACAAAACAAAAAAACAAAAAACGTGCGGAGGAAAAGCGTTAATCCCCGCACACAGTTCAGCAAAAATATTATGAGAGCTGCTCATGCCAGCTGAAATACAAAACCATCAGATAAACAATCAAAGTCAACAAGGTGGTTACGGCAACATAATACCCATAGAGCACGACGTCGAGGAATATCAGTCCGTTGGCCAGCAGTGGAAACAGGATGATACCCGCCAAAAAAATCAGTTCCGCCGCCAGCAAGAGCAGCACTTTGGCTTTCCTGAACCTGAAAAGCAGAAAATACGTTACAAAGCTCAGAACGAATAGAAATAAAATAAAATAGTTTTGCGAATAAAACTGATACTCGGATGTCGGATCCAGTGCAAACGTCTCATAGTTCGGAATAAGGATCCAAGGCAGAAATAGACTGATTCCAAAAATAACAAAGAGTAAATCAAGGTAAATAACATTTTTTCCCTTCACAAAAGCCACTCCCATTTATTCATCAGGAGTTCCCTAATACCCTTGCTCTCCTGAGTGTAATATACTATATAAACAGTATACACAAACAATTGTCCTATCAGAAATATCATCAACAATAAGCAATGGATTAATCTGGTACTTATTGGATTTAAAGGAGAACACTTATTTGAAAAAATATTTATATATAGCGTTGGGTTCATTGACGTTCGCTCTCGGGACCATCGGGATGTTCCTACCTTTCCTGCCTACAACTGTTTTCTATCTGTTGACCGGTTTTTTCTGGCTCCACAGCTCGGAACGTCTGCACCGACAATTCACCGAGTCGGATAAATACAAGCAATACATCGTTGAGCCCTTGGTAAAGAAAAACATCACGAACGCGGGCATGATCCGGATGTTCGTGATGATGCTCTTTGTCTTTACGATTCCTTTTGCGCTGACCGACAGCACAACGCTGCGCATCGTGCTGCTGATCGTATACTTGGCCCATCTGATCGGCTTGACTTGGCATCTGCGGTTCAGAAAATAACCGTGATCACGGCTTGCCTAAACTTCCGGATAATCGCCTGTCACTGCTGACCTCAAGATTTTCCTGTCCACGCGACAGATGCGCAATGACTTCCCGGATCAACCGGGGCAGAACCTCATAGGAGTATGGCTTATATACCCCTTCCTTCCAAGTGTGCGCCCCTTTCCCATAGACCCCCAGATTAACCGCAGGGATCGAAAGTTCCTGGATATCATCGGTAGGCAGCGGGTAAATGCTTTCCATACCCGGAAAATTTTGGATCAATGTCAGGATTTCCTCCTTGGTTTCGCTCATCGACAGGTAGCTGCTGTCGGAAAGGAACGGAAAGAAGCGCCGTGTTTTGAACGTCTGGCCGTGCTCTGCCCCGATTTTCTCCATCGCGGCTGAAATGGCATGGTCAACCGGCGAATCCGGTTCGATGCCGTTATGCGGACAAAACGGCGGTGCCAAGAAGAGGATAACTTTGGCGGCATCATCCCCTGTCGCATGCTCCAATGCGTCGACCAGCCTAAAGCCGAAAGCGCGTTTATCCTCCTGGCCGTATTTCTCCAAATTTCCCGCTATGATCGCAGCCGTATCGACGCCCTTTTGCGAGCACTCGCGCAAATAATCTTCGAAAAGCAGGACGCTCACCTCGTGGTCGATCGTACCGATCGGAACACCCACTCTGGCACGGTATTCAGCCAGCCGGGCGTCCAGTTTTTCCGTCACTTTCCGGACAGCTTCCTCGGCTGCACCGCGCAATATCGACAGCACATCCGTAACGGAGCGTTCGTACAGAAACGTGTTGAAGTAGAGATGTGCCACTTTAGCCGTTTGGACATTGTAGAAGTCTTTGCAGTCCCGCTGCTGCAGAGCGGATGACGGCAAGACTTCTTCGTCGTCGATCAGCTCGCACAAGTCTGGGTTCGTGTTGATCGCCAAGTTGATGGCGCTGGAAAGCAGCGTCGGATCGATGCCCTGCAACGTGCTGCCCACATGCGTTTCCCGGCCTTTGATGTAAAAACAAGGGAGGATTTTTCCGGCAGCGCCCGTATACAGATAGCGCGTGTCGTCGCCCTCAAACAAAGGCGAAACAAAATCAGTATTGACCGCAACAATGAACTCGTACCCTTTCCGCTTGAACGCCAACAGCTCCGGCAAAGCAGCGATAACGCCGGTATGATCGTTCTCTTCCACGGGATTCCCCATCAGCAAAAGGTTGAATGGAAGTTCTTGCGAATTTAATGAGTAATGCAGCAGGTTTGCCAGATGCACCGCCATCCCGCTCTTCATGTCCAGCATACCGCGCCCGAATGCCCATTCGCCTGACAATGCGTCGCTTTGAACGTCAGCATCTGCTTCGTAATTCTCAAAAAAGCGCAACAGGCGCTCCGGCGAAAAAGCATCTGCTTTCTGCTTTCCGAAGTCTTCGATGCCGACCGTATCGATATGGGCATGCAGCAGGACGATTTTCTTCGAATCGGCTTTGGGAAGAAATGCGAACACATTGCTCCGCTGCAATGGATCATTCAACAACGGCGTCTCCCAAACCAGATCGGGGTGCTCCTGAAAATAAGGGAAACTCGACAGAATCTCGGCGACACGCCTGCAGATATCCACTTCACCATGAGCCGAACTGTTGACGCTCGGGATCTGGACGAGTTCTTTTGCCAATACTTCAATTTGCTGCGGTTGCGGCAGGTTATTGATTGTTTCGTACATATCGTTTCCCCCTATGCATGCACTCTTTTCAGTGGGAAGGTCATGCAATGGATGCCTCCCCCTAATTTCAGCAACTCGGTCAATTCGATTTCATGGACGGTGAGTCCTTTCTTGCGCATCTTTTCATTGATGCCCCGGTTCCGGCCCAAGGAAATCACTTCATTGCGGCCGATTGCCTGGACATTGTAGCCATGACGGAAAATCGCATGTTCGTCATCGGTGATCAATTCGATTTCCATTTTCTTCAACAACGCTATGAAAGTTTCAGGCAAATATGCATAGCCGATTGCAAGCTTGGGAGCTACCAAGTTGAAGCACATGTCCAAATGGAGGTAACGCGGATCCATTTCAACGGGATGCACATCATACCCCAAAGGCTTCAGAATCCCCTTAATCTGTCCGAATCCCTCCGCGTTCGTCCGGTCCAACATACCGATGGCAACCGTGCGTTCGTCCAAGAAGGCAAAATCCCCGCCCTCAAAGACGCCCGTTCCTGACACTTCCCCCAACAGCGGAACGCCCAGCTCGGCCATCTTCTCTTCGTAGGCTTCGGTTTCCGACAAGCGGATATCATTTTTGAATTTCCCGAGGATATAGCCTTCGTTCACGCAACCCCCAAAGTCCCGGGAAAACACAGCATGCGGAAGGATTTCATCCTTTTCCATTAGCTCGACTGAGATGCCCAAGCTTTCATATAATGAATGGAGTTCCTGGAATTCCTTTTGGATGCGGCTTTCATCTATCTGCTGCAGGTCCCATTTTTTTGAAATTTCGTTGATTTGTTCTGCCTGATGGACATGACTGGGTTTTGACAGCAAAACCTTTTCAAGCCTGCCTGTTCCGTTCGCGACGTACATAAGCTCCCTCCGTTCAGTTGATGCATTTGCGGACTCGGATGAACGGCTATCGATCTTTGCCATCCAGCGCGGACCCTTGCTTTGCTCATATCTGATTCAAAGTATAAGCAACATTTTCAGAGTCAGCCACTTGGTGTAAATTGCTGAAAACGATGCCTTCCCGTCCCTACAGGTGTTGCAGATGATTTTTGAATAGTTGCGGCTTTTCCCGGATATGTGACATTACCTGACAGGATTCGCGACTTCCTTACATACCTAACCTTTTTCCATAACATCAGGTTATACTGAATGGAAATTAACCTGACATGGAGGGATTGGGATGGGTCTGCCACAGCTACGGACGTTTCATTATTGCGCTACATATTTGAGTTTTTCCAAAACCGCCCAGCATTTCGGACTGAGCCAGCCGGCGATCACCAAACAGATCAAAAAATTGGAAGCGGATCTGGAGCAGGATTTGTTCATCCGGGCCGGCCGGAAGCTGTTCCTGACAAGCGCCGGGGAAGCCTT
>JASKKA010000008.1 GCA_030153215.1 Trichococcus sp. | reverse complement strand
CAAATGTTCCTCCAACTGCTGCATCGTAAAGTTGGAACTGAAGAAGGTCGGCAAGTCTTCCTGCATCCGGTACTGAAGGATGACACCGAGCACTTCATCGCGGATCCAGGTGGAGTTGGCTTCCGCTCCGATGTCGTCCAGCATCAGGATTTCCGCCTTCTTCACGGCATCGATCTTTTCGTTGACCGTGTTGCTCTGGATTGCCTGCTTCATCTCCATCGTGAAGGTCGGATAATGCATCAATGTCGTCAGATGGCCCCCCATCGCCAATTCATGCGCAATCGCACCAAGCAGATAAGATTTCCCTACTCCGAAAGGCCCGTAGAAATACAAAGCTTGGTGATGCTCTTTCGGATTCCCATTGAATGAATCAATAAAATTCAACGACTCCAGAATGGCGGGCATCCGCTCGTTTGATTGGACAAACCGCTCCAACGTCGCCGTACGGACATCCTTCGGCATCGACATGGAATGGACCCGGCTCCGCAATTCCTTTTCTTTTTCCCTCGCCATTGTCTCGTCCGTCGGTGTATAGACGACATCTATGTAACCGGCATTCAAGACGAGGTTCGGCTCATAACCGGGATTCTGCGATTCTTTCCTCGGGATTATTCATATATTTGTAAAATGCTCTTCCGATATGATCCATCACTCATCCCCTGCCTTTCCGCTACTTTTTAATTTTTTGATGCGTTCATTCAATTTTTGTTGCGCTTCCGGCGTCAGCGGTGTTTCCACAACCGCTTTTTGCTCATCTTTAGCCCAATCCGGCAAGTTTTCTTTCTTGCGCGCCACCGTTTTCCCGTAATTCTTCGCGGTTGTTCGGCTGGCTGCCCGCTTCTCAGCTTTCGCTTTCATCTCGCCGGCGAATTGTTTTGCTTTCGCCAACGCTTTTTCCGGCGAATCGACACCATCCTGCAGCCAATCGTTTGCGATGGCTTCCACATAGGCCTTGGAAAGATGCGGATTGTTGAGGATGACCAACACATAGTGCGTCAGCACATTGAGCACACCCGGCTTGAAATCGGCCTTCTCCATCAGCGTGCGCAGCAATTGCGTCTCCGAAGCGGTCACGATGCCGCCTTTCTGCTTTTTGATGCTCGTCAAAAATTGATGCGGCGTCAATTGTTCACACGCCTTGATGAACGAGATCTCTTCACTGGAAAAGCGTGCCTGGATCAATTTTTGTTCCCGGCCTTTTTCAGTATCTTTAGCCAGTTGGATGCTCTGAGTGACTTTGTCCTTAACTTCCAAACGATTGCTGTGTCGCTGTTCATAGGCAGCAGACACAATGTTCTTGAGCGTTTCTCCGTCTACTTTGCCGGATTCGATATCGGCGGCCTCCAGAATAAACTGGGCCATCTGAAGTTCGTCGCAACCATACAAGGTGTAGAGGATAGTGATTGTGTGCTCCAATTCCTTTGTGATGGATTCGCGTTTAACAAATTGTTTGTTCAACAACTGCCGGAAAAACGAGAAGTCAAAACTATCATTCTCGATAACGGGCAGACTTGCCGCATTATCACCCAACAACGTATTATCGTTCTGCCGCATCCGCGCTTGCTCCGTAAAGGCGCTTTCCGAGAAAGAAAAAACATCCAAAAAGGACTTGGTAATATTTTCCGCATTATTTAGGTCGCGGACTTGCCGACTGAACCGTTGCTGCAACTCACGGTATTTCCGTTCGCCGACTTTTTCGTACAACAGCAACCCCATCAGGTCATCACTGAAAAAAGCATAACTGGACAGCGGCTGCTGCAATTCGTAAAGGTATTGCTTCTCAGGCTCGTTTACCAGAAATGTCTTCAGCAAACCGATCCCTTCCAATTTCACGCGCGCTTGATAGAACTCTTGGATTCCGCTGTTTGATAGAGCCAATAATTCGGTGTGAAGCAACTCCTTGCTCCAATAGCTCTCCTGCGGAATCTCCGCAAGCAGCGTCAAATAAAGGCTGAACGCTTGCGGCCCGATGATGGGCTGATACAATTGCGTCAGGATTTTGCGGTCCACATCGGAAATTAAGTTCGTCTGGCTTGCTCTGAAAGCATCCTTAGGACTTATATTTTGCCATGGATAACTCATTGTTCATTGTCTTCCTTTCCGGGGGCTGCCTCGTGGGGAGGAGCATCGGATGGTTGGATGTCTGAAGCTTCAGCAGCCGCTTGTTCGGCTTTTTTCTTCTCCATATTCTTCAATTCATCAAGGAAGGTTTTCCGGTCCGAAAATTGGCGGTAAACACTTGCGAAACGGATGTAGGCGACATCATCAATTTTGGCCAACTTGTCCATGACGTATTCCCCGATGACGATGCTGGATACTTCGTTTTCTCCGAGCGCTCGGATTTCGGCTTCCACCTCATTGACGACAGTCTCCAGCTGTTCAAGGGCGATCGGCCGTTTTTCGCAGGAGCGGATCAATCCCCGCAACAACTTTTCACGGCTGAATTCTTCGCGCGCGCCATTTTTTTTGATGACAAGCAACGGTGTTTGCTCGATCCTTTCGAATGTAGTGAAACGGAAATGGCATTGTTCGCATTCGCGACGGCGGCGGATGGCTTTCCCGTCATCAGCCGGACGACTATCGACAACACGCGATCCGTGATAGTGACATTTTGGGCATTGCATCGGCTTTCCCCCTTTTCTTTCGTTTATTATCGCTTCATTATAACATACTTGTGGCTCAAAAAACTTGAAAAGATGGTCTTTATGGCACTTTCAGGCTACACAGTTCTATGTTTGAGCAGCCAATCGTTGACTTGTTTTTTTGTTTCTTCAATTGTTCCGGAATTGTCGATGACAAAGTCAGCCAGTTCTTTTTTCTTCTCGATCGATAGCTGACTTTGCATCCTCCGGGTAGCTTCATCCGCATCCAAATGGTTGCGGCTCATCAGCCTTTGCACTTGAAGTTCTTCTGGAACATAGACGACCATCACAGCATCGCAACTGTCCTCATACCCGCCTTCGTACAGCAATGGGATATCCAGCACAATCAGTTTGTGCCCTTCCGAAATATAACGCTCTTTTTCTGCCTGTATCCAATCATTGATGCGCTCCTTCAGCAACACATCCAGTTCTTTACGCTTCTCCCTATCCGAAAAGATCAGCGCTCCCAAACGTTTGCGATCCAACGTACCATCAGACAGCAGATAGGCTTCCCCAAAATGTTCGATGATGTCCGCTAACCCTGGTGCACCCGGAAGAACGACAGCCCTTGCTCCTAAGTCTGCATCGACAACCGGAATGCCCGCAGACAAAAACAGCTTCGCTACAGTCGATTTCCCTGTAGCGATGCTTCCTGTAAGTCCTAATATATAGCTCATGTTCGTTTATTTCGCCCCTTTGTAGGCAATATCAGTGATGTCTGGTGCCTTTGAACGCGTCTTCGGCAGTTGTTGACAATGCGGACAATAATGCGTTCCTCGCTGTGCAACCCTTATCTTTTCGATCGGATGACCACAGTTCGGACAAGGTTGCCCGATTTGACCGTAAACGGCAAGAGAGACTTGGAATTTACCGGCCTCTCCTAACGTATTTTTGTAGGTCCGGATCGTCGACCCTCCGGCCTCCACTGATCTACTGATCACATCCATGACGGCTTCATGCAGCCTTTTGGCTGCAGCCGGGCCGATTGTATCGGCGGCTTGCAGGGGATGGATTTTAGCTTGGAAAAGTGATTCATCCGCATAAATGTTCCCGACGCCGGCCACAATATTCTGGTCCAGGATGACCGCTTTGATTGCGCGATGCGACTTGGAAAGATCCTTTTTGAATTTGCTCAATTTGAAGAAATCCGCGGTCGGTTCCGGCCCCATTTTTTTGAAAGGTTCATACTCATCCCGCTTTTCGATCGGCAACAACGTAAATTTACCGAACTTGCGCACATCAAGGTAACGCAATTGGCGGCCATCGGCGAGATAAAAAATGACATGCGTATGCTTCTTGATCGGTTCACCGGCTTCGCTGACCTCATATTTGCCTTCCATCCGCTGATGGGAAATCATCGCCCAGTGGTCCAACAAAAAGATCAGATACTTGCCGCGGCGTTCGATGGTGTGGATCTGCTCCCCCCGCAGAACCGTCTTGAAACGTTCCGTGGAGAAAGGCGGCGTGATCATACGATCCCAAAAGACGGCTACATCTATGATGACGGCTCCTCCGACAAGGTTGATGAGTCCTTTGCGGATGGTTTCTACTTCTGGTAATTCCGGCATAAGCAGGCCCCTTTCATTTATCGGTTTGTTCCTTGTTTATTTTGCATCATACCAGCTATCTCCGGAGTTGCTGTCCACTTTGAGCGGCACAGCCAAGTCGACTGCATGCTCCATGATTTCCGGCACCAATTTTTCCAAGACCGGAATCTCTTCTTCCGGGCATTCGAAGATCAATTCATCATGCACCTGCAACAACATATTCGCTTGAAGCCCTTTTTCCTTAAGGACTTTATCCATCCGGACCATCGCCACTTTGATGATGTCGGCGGCAGTGCCTTGGATCGGCGAATTGATGGCGGTGCGTTCGGCAAAGGAGCGCAGATTGAAATTGCGGTTATGGATGTCAGGCAGGTAACGGCGTCTGTGGAACAGCGTTTCGACATAACCAGTCTCTTTCGCTTCCTTGACG
Source organism: Trichococcus sp. (assembly GCA_030153215.1). GTDB lineage: Bacteria > Bacillota > Bacilli > Lactobacillales > Aerococcaceae > Trichococcus. The sequence continues at coordinate 33,966 of JASKKA010000008.1, read as the reverse complement.
ATATCCTCCATGAATTGCTTCACACCCGGATATTTGTCGAAATAACGGTCAATGAATTCTTGAGCAGCTTTTCGGGTGATGTTCAGGTTTTGGGACAAACCGTAGTCACTGATGCCATAAACAACACCAAAATTGACGGCTTTCGCTTGTCGGCGCAGATTGGCAGTGACGTCTTCCGGTTTCTCGATGCCGAATACACGCATCGCTGTCGAAGTATGGATATCCTGGCCTTCCAGGAAGGCTTCGCGCAGATGCTCATCCCCGGAAATATGCGCCAGCACACGCAATTCGATTTGTGAATAGTCGGAGGCGAACAGCTTCCAACCTGCTTGTTGCGGAACGAAAGCTTGTCTGATTTTCCGGCCTTCCTCCATCCGGATCGGGATATTCTGCAGGTTCGGATCGACGGAACTCAAACGGCCGGTCTGCGTCAACGTCTGTTGATAGCGCGTATGGATCTTGCCTGTTTCCGGTTTGATGAATTTCAGGAGTCCCTCCACGTAGGTGGATTGCAGCTTGGCCAACTGTCGGTAATTCAGGATGTGCTCCACGATCGGCGCTTGCGCCTGCAGTTTTTCCAAGACATCGACCGCTGTCGAATAGCCCGTTTTCGTCTTTTTGATGGCGGGCAAGCCCATCTTCTCGAACAGGATGACACCCAGCTGCTTCGGTGAGTTGATGTTGAACTCCTCACCCGCCTCGGCATAGATGGTTTTTTCGATTTCAAGCAAGCGGCCGGCAAATTCTTCTTTCATGGTCAACAGGCGCTGCGGTTCCACTTTGATCCCTTGAATTTCCATGTGCGCCAAGACAAACGACAACGGCAGCTCCATTTCGTAATACAAATCTTTTTGCACGTTGCTTTCCAGTTCAGCGTTCAATTGGGCAAACAGCGCCTGGATCGCTTTCACTTTGCGCGCTAAATGGTCATGCAGTATTGCATCCTCGGGAACCGCCGTTTTAGCGCCTTTTCCGTAGATGGCCTCATCAAAGGAGACATCGTTGTAGCCGTATTCCTGGGCGACTTGCGCAAGATCTTTGCTGTTGTCCTTCGCATTCAGGATGTAGGAAGCCAGCAGGATATCAAAGTCGATGCCTGCCAGCGCGATACCGGCGTAATGCAGCATGACCATCGTCCGTTTGCCGTCGTACACAATTTTATGGGCTCCGGCATTTTCAGCCCATTCCTTGAAAACAACACTTGCCAGCACTGTTTCTAATGAAGCTGTGTAAATCTTTTCATCCGTTCCCCAGCTGACTGCGAGGATTTTCCCGTCATGGTAGTTGTCTTCAAGCATCTCTACATACAGTGCCATCCGGTCCGTAAAATGCTCGGGGCGGATCTCGGTCAGGACTTCGAAATGGATGTCCTCGAAGGATTCCGAGCGGTCTTCCGAGGCCACGCCCAGTTTGTCCAGGAAGCCATTGAAATCCATTTCGCGGTAAAAGTCGGTCAGTTTGTCGATCTGTTTGCCTTCAACCGCCAGTTCATCAAGCTTCAATGTCACCGGCGAGTCCAGATCGATTGCAGCCAAAGTTTTGCTCATGAACGCATTCTCTTTATCATTGATAAGGTTCTCTTTCATCTTGCTTTTCTTCAGTTCATCGATATGCTCGTATAGATTTTCGATGGAACCATATTCGGTCAAGAGTTTCAAAGCAGTCTTCTCGCCTACTTTAGTGACGCCCGGATAATTATCCGACGAGTCGCCCATCAGACCTTTCATGTCGATGATCTGTCTCGGTTCGATGCCGTATTCTTCACGGATGACGTCCGGGGTGTAGGATTTCAATTCCGACACGCCTTTGACGGTGATATCGACCCGGATATTATCCGTCGTCAATTGGATCATATCCTTATCGCCTGAAATGATGACGACATCATAGCCGGCTTGATCGGCCATCCGCGAGTAAGTCCCAATGATATCGTCAGCTTCATAATTGACCAATTCATACGTCTTGCCACCAAAGGCATGGACAAGGACGCCAAAATAGGGCCACTGTTCGGATAACTCCGACGGCATGCTTGCACGCCCGCCTTTGTAGTCGCCATAAAGGGCATTGCGGAAAGTCGTTTTTCCTGAATCGAATGCTACCAACAGATGCGTCGGCTCTTCTGTCTGGAAGATGCGTTCCAATATATTATTGAAGGCGTAGAGCGCGTTCGTATGCAAGCCGTTTTTGTTGCGGAACCCATCCAGATTCGGCAATCCAAAAAAGGATCTGAAAGCCACACTGCTGCCATCCACCAATAGTAATTTTTTCTTTTTATCAGTCATCTGTTAACATCCTAACTCTGCTTATTCTGAATCGTCATCTGCCATCGTTGTAGGATAAACTACCTTATCGGCATTCTCCTCGACTTCAGTTCGCTCGTTCATGATCACGTTCTCTGCCTCATCAAAAATCAATTTGCGGGGTGTCTCTACGATCAATTCAGCATCCAATACTCGTTCATTATCCATATTCGTTCCGACAACGCTGATTGTGACTTGTTCACGGCGCTCGTCCACGCGCTCCACTTCAAAGTTGAAGGTTATCATGTTGTTATGGTAGATCGGTTCGATCACATTCAAAGAAACGTCCACAATATGTGAACCCGGACCCGGTAAATGTTTGGAAACGTTGCTCGTCAAAATCCCCACCAACAATACGGTTGGCACGATCGGTTTATGAAACCGAGTCGTCTGCGAATAATCATGTTGAATATAGAGCGGGTTCCCGTCATTCGTCAACCCAAGATACAGCAAAATATCTTTGTCTTCGATGATTTCGGTGACAGTCAACGAATCCCCCTCTTGAATTTCATCAATCGATTTCCCAAGCTTTATATCTTTCAGACCCATTTTCACTTTTCCTTTCTTTGAACACATATATGTCTATCATATCAAAAACCCCGTTCCGATAAAAGCCGTTTAACCGTTTGGGCCTATTTATTCAGATAACCGGACCAAGCCCGCTCTGTCTTGCATCAAAAAAAGCCCAAGAATTGCTTCCTGGACTTTTTTGATGCATTGAATTAATTTTTTGTCGGCACACTGTGGCTCAACAGCTCTTCGTAAGCCAATTCAAACTTCTGAACATCCCCTGCACCCATGAAAATGGCGACAGCATCATGAAACTGCAAAAGCGGAGACATGTTGTTGACGTTCAACACCGTTGCGCCTTTTTCGATTTTTTCGGCCAAATCGCCGATCGAAACCTGTCCGTCCTTTTCACGAGCGGAGCCGAAGATATCGCAAAGGAAGACCTTGTCGGCCAATTCCAGCGCCTCGGCGAACTCACTAAGCAGAGCAACCGTGCGCGTGAAGGTATGCGGTTGGAAAATCGCAATGATTTCCTTTTCAGGGTATTTTTGTCTAGCTGCATCGAGTGTAGCGCGGATTTCGGATGGATGATGGGCATAATCATCGATGACGACCATATCCGAAATATATTTTTCGCTGAAGCGACGTTTTACGCCTGAGAAGGTCTTCAACTGAGCAGCAACCTTGTCTTTGTCCAATCCTTCCAACCAGCAGAATGTGAGGATGGCCAATGAGTTGAGGATGTTGTGCGTGCCGAATGACGGGATTTCAAAATGACCGAACAACTCGCCATTTATTTCCACATCGAACTGACTGCCGTTTGTGTTTTTCGTGACATTTTTGGCGACAACATCATTGTCTTCAGCGAACCCGTAAAACGTTACCGGATATTTACCTTTCAGTTCACGGACATAGGCATCCTCCCCACAAGCGATGATGCCTTTTTTCACTTGGGATGCAAAAGCAGCAAACGCGCTGTAAACATCATTGATATCCTGGTAGTAATCCGGGTGATCGAAATCGATGTTCGTGATGATGGCGTAGTCCGGTGAATAGGCCAAGAAATGACGTCTGTACTCGCAAGCTTCCAACACAAAGTACTCCGCATCTTCCCGGCCGAAGCCAGTGCCGTCACCGATCAAATAGCTAGTCGGAGCAATCCCGTCCAACACATGGGACAACAAACCGGTTGTGCTTGTTTTTCCGTGAGAACCGGTTATGGCGACGCTCGTATAGTTTTTGATCAATTCGCCTATGAAATCATGGTAGCGGATAACCGTCAAACCAAGTTCTTTCGCTTTAGCGATTTCCTCATGGGAATCAGGGAAAGCATTCCCTGCGATGACCGTCAGACCCGGTGTGATATTCGCTTCGTTGAATGGCATGATTGTGATGCTTGCATCATCCAAACCTTTTTGCGTAAAGAAATAAGTTTCGACATCGGAACCTTGGACTCTATAGCCTTTTCCATGCAGGATCAATGCCAACGCACTCATCCCGGAACCTTTGATGCCGACAAAATGATAAATCGTTTCCGTTTCCATAATTACCTCCAAATAAATAAGGAAGGTTAGTCTTTCGGCTACCTTCTGATGTTTGTGCCTCAAAACACTCTCTTAGGACATGATGACTTGCTGTCCATTTATTGAACCGGAACCAGTATAGCACGCACGAATAAGAAAATGCATGAAATTATTTAAAATTTGATGTCAAACATGTCAATAATTTCATTATGCCACCAACCGCAGCATACAAATCAAGTTAATGTTACAATGCCATGACTAAAAATAAGAGTGACTTGCCGAATCAGCTGTCTCATGGACAAATTTCCCGGCTGCATCGTAAGAGCGTTCCTGCTCCATGATACCCAATAACGATCGGTTCATCGCCCGTTTGGATTTGCCTTCCAACGGCTGCAACTCACCAGGTTTCCCCAACCTTTCAACGGTTCCGGTACTTCGGTCAGTTGAAAAGGCCTTCTGCTTTTATAGGATGCGAAAGGATGCATGCCCAGTTCCGTGCGGCGCTCCTTCTGCTTTTCGTCCTTCAGCCTTTTTTTCTCGACAGCAAAAACATCTTCAGCAGGCTTCACAGCTTGATCCCTGAAGGATACGAAGGCTTCCTTGTTGTGGCGGATGTACGGGACTGTGTCCAGCGGATGCAGCAAATCTTCCGAGACATAGGAGGACATTTGTGAAGAATCGCCATTTTCTTCCGGGACACCATGCTCTTCTTCCTCTTTTTTCAGGTAATTCGGAAAATCAAACTTATTTGTTGCAGGATGACTTCCTTCCATTCCTGAACGATGGTCATGCCGAAAAAAACTTGGTCCATCATAGCGACTCATCCAGTCTGCTCCTCTCTTGTTTTGCTTCCGGCTATACTATGCCGAGTCTCATTCAAATTCCTTTATAATAGTACTTCTTTTTCAAACAAATTTCCAGAACGTTATTTGGAAAACGCCGCGCCTATTGCATAGCTGTCATCCAAGACAAGGATGCCTTTTTTGGGGCTCGCGTTTTCCAACTGCAATTCCTTGGCTGAACAGATCATGCCGTGGCTGGCAACGCCGCGCAACTCACCCGGCCAGATGATCAAACCGTTCGGCATGACAGCGCCTGGCTTGGCAACTACGACGCGTTGCCCTTTTTTGATGTTGGCTGCACCGCAGACGATCTGCAGCACTTCTCCGTTATCAACTTCTGTTTGTGTAACAGACAGGTGATCGGCGTCTTCATGCGGCACGCATTCTTTGACGTAGCCCACAACAAATTTAGGCGAGCGGTCGACAACGACAGCATCACTGAAGCCTGCCGCTTGAATCAAAGCATTCACTTTAGCGACTTCCTCATCGGTCAATAGCACTTGTCCCGTTGCATCCAAAACAAGCGAATCTGAAATCGAAAAAAGATTGTAGCCCATCGTTTCATCCGTACGGTTGTTGAAAATGCGCGTCACATTCCCTTTTGATTCGCAGGCTTGTTCTTGACGGACGGCGATGTCCCCTTTCGTCAACAATAATGTATCCCCGACTGCTTCACGATTATATAAACTTAACCACATGTTATGTTTACCCCTTTATGCTTCTACATTTATTTTTGCCCAAACGAAATAATATCACAATTGTTCCAAAAAGGCTTCAATCTCTTTTTGCGTCTTCCGATTACGTGAGACGAAACGCCCCAAAAGGTTTCCCTGGTCATAAGCGACAAAACTCGGGATTCCGGAAATCTGCAGCGCTTCACCCAGTGTTCCGAAATCATCGCGGTCTATTTCGACGAAACGGAAATCCGGGAATTTGTTCTCCACCTCTGGCATGAACGGACGGATGTAATGGCAATCAGGACACCAGCCAGTCATAAAGACGAATACCGTTTTACCTGAATCGCGCAGTTCTTTGAATTGATCCAAATCTTTCAGTTTATCCATACTCAAGTTCCCCCTTAGTTCATGGCCATGATGGTCTCATAAGTGCTCTTGTCCAATGCTTTGATGACTTGTGCGACCATTTCCTTGGCCGCTGCATAATCATCGATGTGAAACATGGTCTGATGCGTGTGGATATAGCGTGCGCATACGCCGATGACCGCACTCGGCACACCGTCATTCATGACATGGGCGGCACCCGCATCCGTCCCGCCTTTGGAAACGAAATACTGATAAGGGATATCGTGCGTTTCCGCCGTATCCAACAGAAACTCGCGCATCCCTTTCAGCGTGATCATGCCGGGATCCTGGATCCGCAAAAGGAAGCCTTCCCCCAGATGACCAAACGTATCCTTGGTAGTCGTCAGATCGTCCGCAGCGGAGCAGTCTACCGCGAAAAACAAATCGGGCTTGAACTTGTGCACAGCCCCTTTTGTCCCCCGCAGACCCACTTCTTCCTGGACATTGGCGCCGGCAATCAACGTATTCGGCAACTTTTCATTCTTCAAAGCTTCCAATGTTTCCAAAACGACTGTATTTCCGTAACGGTTGTCCCAAGCTTTGGAAATGATTTTCTTCTTGTTGGCGGTCCAGATCGTTTCGACCTGAGGAACGATTGTATCGCCGGGACGGACACCGAAAGCCAATGCCTCTTCTTTCGTATCGAATCCTGCATCGAACAGAATATCCGTCACTTTTACTTTTTGGCTTTCAGCTGCCCCACGCAACAAGTGCGGCGGAACAGACGAAGAGATCACCGGAATATCGCCTTTGGACGTCTGGAGAGTATAACGCTGTGCCGAAACAACATAGGCATTCCAGCCTCCAAGCGGCACGACCCGGAACAGTCCGCGGTCCGTGATCCCTGACACCATAAAGCCCACTTCATCCATATGCGCCGCCACGATGATGCGCGGTGCCGTCTTATCTTCATGCTCTCTAATCCCAAAAATGCCGCCTAAGCCGTCCGTTTCGATACGATCAACCAGTGGCGCCATCCGCTCGCGCATATAGCTGCGGATATTTCCTTCGTTTCCGCTTGTCCCCTGCAATTCCGTCAATTCTTTGATCATAGCAAATGTTTTATCTTCCATATTTGAATGGAGCAGCACACACCTGAATCCTTATGCCGCTCCCGGTCCCCCTTCATTGTCTGACTAATCCTTTCCATTATAGCGCAGCATCCTTGTCATAGCAACGATTCCATTTGTCCAGGGCCAATATGCGGCAGCGGAAACGTTTCCTTTGCGCAGCCTGTTGCTTGTGACATTTCCCTATTATTTTTTTCGTATTATTGCTATACTGAAGGGAGAAAATAAGAAAGCGGATTACTTTGAGGAGGAACATAAGATGAACTTTTTGGAAAAGTGCATGTGCAAAAAACACAAAGAAGAAATCTTGGGCGGTATTTTATTTGGAGCCGGACTCGTACTTGGTTCAGTCGTGACAGCCCTTTGCTATGAACAGAAACGAACCGTAAACGGCGATAAGATCCTGGAGAACGTCAAAAAAATGTTCCTAGCTGAGGCGCCGATCGAAGGCTCATGGATTGAATTGCACCCTGTCCCACTCAGTCGGTATTCTTCAAAGACGGATGTTTATTACGGCGGAATTTCCCGCAAAGAAGAAGACGTATTGGTACAATACGAATTCATCGCCGACGCCTATACCGGAACCATTTTGGACTTATACAAACTTTAAAAAAATAAGAAAAAGGAAGGACCAAAGCAATCGCAGCTTTGATCCTTCCTTTTGGTTTCGTATGCTATTTTTCTGAAGCAGCTGTCTCTTTTTTTGAGAACGCTGCTTCGACACGGTAGATGCGGTCCCCTCTGGAAGAGAACTTCGCTTCGTACTCCGTCATGATGTTTCCCTCAAAGTCGCTCTTGTGCAGATCCAACCAGACTTGCTTCAAAGTCATTCCATACTGCGAAAAGCTCGCCAACGAATATTCGAACAAGCCCTGGTTATCTGTCTTGAAATGGATTTCGCCACCGGATACCAGGATCTGCTCATAGTTGCGCAGGAATTTTTTGTATGTCAAACGGCGTTTGTCGTGCTTAGACTTTGGCCATGGATCGGAAAAGTTCAGGTAAACGCGAGCCACTTCGCCCTCCGCAAAGAAATCCGCTACATTCTCTCCGTCTGTATTCAGCAACTGGACATTCTTCAAGCCCGATTCGATCATCTTATCAAGCGTCATGACCGCCACGCTCGTCTGGCGTTCGATGCCGATGTAATTCACTTCCGGATGCATGCGAGCCATCTCGACGATGAACTGGCCTTTGCCGGAACCGATTTCCACATGGATCGGTTGGTCGTTGCCGAAGCGTTCCTGCCATTTCCCTTTCCAATCCGCCGGTTCCATCACTACATATTGGGTACTTTCAGCCAACTTTTCGGCAGCCCATGGTTTGTTTCTTACGCGCATAATTCTCCTCTTTCTTATCTGTTTTTTTCGAAAAAAGAAATCCTTTCCGTTCGTTTAAGACGAAGAGGATTTTATAGATAACTATTTAGGCGATTCTGATAAAGCTTTTTCAGCAACAGAATCAATTGATTCATCTCCAGATTGCGTTCCTGTGAATGACTTTTTTTGATCAGGCAGAGGCACACCATCATGCTGTACCACTCCAGCCGGCGTTCCATATTGTCGTTCATCCGCAATCCATACTGCTCTAACCATGCTCCCCATTCCTCATAAGGAACATATTGCACAAGCAGCGTGCTGATGTCGGAGAAGGGATCGGCAATTTTGACCATTTCCCAATCCACCAGATACAACCGGTCTTCCTCATCCAACAAGAAGTTTTTCCGGTTGACGTCTCCGTGGCAGACCGTCTTTTGCGAATCGTCGATACTGGCGATGCTGTTCTTCACATATTCAGTCGCCTGCTGAAGGACCGAATTGGATTTCAGGTCATCCGCCAGATTCGAAACATAAAGATTGTAGAAGTTGATCGGGTTGAAGATTTCACCCTTTACCTTCTGCAGCATCTTCAGGAGATTTTCGGAATGGTGGATACGATGCAGGATATCGCGCACGGCCTTCCCATTCATCTCATCCGGATTCAATTCCCTACCGTTGAGCCATTCTTGAGCTGTCAGGATATCCCCATTGCCGACCCGTTTGGTCCAGATCAACCGCGGTGTGATCCCCTCAACGGAAAGCGCAGCTAAGAAAGGTGAAGAGTTTCTTTTCAAAAAGACTCTTTCCTCGGCTCTGGTGCCCATATAAGCTTGTCCTGTGTCTCCTCCGATGGGATGAAGCCTCCACCCTGAGTCCATTTTATAATCCATCGAGCTCATTCCTTACTCTGTCTTAAATTTTACTTTCCCCTATTGAAAAGAAGGAGCCGGGACGAAAGCCCCAGCTATCTCGGTCTGCTCTTCTGTTCATGCGGTACGTGTTCATTTGGCGATGCCGATCATGTTGCTCCCAAAGCATAAAGACCCTCACTCGCATACAGTTATTATTTTAGATTTCTTTCCATATTCAGTCAAGGATATTCAATGGATTTGCGGAAGTGAACCGTCTCTGACCCGTAGCTCAGTAATTTGCCGTTTCTCTTTTTTCCGTGCGCCCGCCTATGTAAAACTGAATGAACAGCCAGACGAAACAGGTGTTCAAGGCGACTGCAGCCAAGCCCGTCTGCCAACTGTTGTTGATGAAGATGATTCCCGCAAAAAGGAAGCCTTCCACTCCCAATAGGTAAGCCAGCAGCCGCTTGAAGCCGGCAAATTTATCTGCTTGCTGCGACGGATAAAGCCGGAACAGCATATTTTCATTGAAATGGAAATACAGCGGCAACAGCTGGAAACCCGTTAAATAAAGAAACAACAGGCTGAGGCCTAAAGAAAATCCAGCTGACGGCGTAAACACAAGCAAGAGCATCCCTATGCCCAACAGTCGGAAAAACAGACCGCTGTAATCTGTCCCGCGCAAAAACGCCCGCGCGTATAAATACTGATAGGAATTGCTGTTGCCTTCAACCCGGCGCAGCAAGCCATCGAAATATTTTCTTCTTTTTGCTTTGCTCTTCACTTGAGGAACATCCGTAAAAAGATTGATGACCCGATTTGTCCGAGCTTTTCGTTGTTCCTCCGAGGCGATCATCTGCTCCCATTGATAGAGCGGATAGCGCGCCTCGTACGCTACTTGTACTTTTTTATGCAGAAACATAGTATACAGCGTTACAAGTACCGGCGCAACCCATGGATTGAAAAATATCCCGATGCTGAACGCTAAAAGCGCCGCGAAAGCCAAGTATAAATCATTTTTTTGCCGAACCTGCCTTTCTCCAATCTTTAAGCCCAACTCCTGAAGATACAAATGGATGACTTTCAAGAGAATCAAGGTTGCATAAATCGGAAGGAAATCACTTGCCCCGATCGTTCTCCCGGCAAACAGCATCGGCATTGCCGCAGCCGCCAAAAAGAGCAACAGGACCGCCGGCAGGATCAGGCTGTACTTTTTCGCTTTATCGAAATAGCTCCCCCATTCCTTTTCTTTAGCCAAAAGGAACACCTGGTCAGCCGGTTCCAAAAAGGTTGCGAGCTTACCGACAAAAATGCTGGCAGAAAAAACAACCACTATCAACAGTTTTCCCCAAAAGAAATCCGGTGTAACAGTTTTCACGAATTCGGAATATTGGTAAGCCAAAGCTCCCATCAGAAAAAGCAGGACGATGACGAAATGATCATTGAAGATATACTTGCTGTAGCGACTGAATTTTTTCAAGTGCAGTTGCTGCCTTTTTTTCCAGATATTGTCCAGATTCATGGTTGCGCCACTTCTTTCGTCAAACTGATGTAAAGCTCATCAAGACTCGCTCCCGGCATACCCATTTCGCGTTGCAGGTCATCCATCGTACCTGTCACTTTGACCTCTCCGTGGTGAAGCAGGACGAAATTATCGCATTCTTTCTCAGCAGAAGCCAGCACATGTGTGGACATCAGAATAGCTGCACCTTGCGCTTTTTTCTCCCTGACCATCTCTAGGAAAGAATGGATGCCCAACGGATCCAAGCCCAGGAATGGTTCATCGATGACATATACCGGTACATCCAGCATAAATGCGCAGACAATCATCACTTTTTGTTTCATGCCTTTGGAAAAATAAGCCGGAAACCAATCGAGCTTGTCCTCCAGCCGGAAATCCCGGATATAGCGCATCGCCTTTGCCATAGCGACTGCCTCCGGGATACCGTAAGCCATTGCTGTGATTTCCAAATGTTCCCGCAAAGTGAGCTCTTCATAGAGCACCGGTGTCTCGGGAATAAAAGCGAATGACTTACGGTACCGTTCCGTGTCGTCGCGCAACGTCCGGCCATCGATTGCAATTTTTCCGCTGAAAGGCATCATCAACCCGATGATGTGTTTGATTGTCGTGCTTTTGCCTGCTCCGTTCAATCCGATCAATCCGGTCAATTCGCCGGCCTTGACCTCAAAATCTATATTTTTTATGACAGGCAATTGCGTGTAGCCGCCTGTAACATTCTCCAATAATAGTGACATTTAACCGTCCCTTTCGCATGCGTTTGTGCCTTATATTATAGCACAGCCTTTCCTCATCCCAAATATCTTGCTGGCCGAAGCGTCATTTTGGTCTCAGGATATCAAAAAAACCGCAAATATGATAAAGTTAACCTATAGAAAAAACTAGATTATGGACAGAAAGAGGTCAGGCATATGACAGATTGTATTTTTTGCAAAATCGCAAACCACGAAATCCCGAGCAGCATTGTCTATGAGGATGATGTCGTCATAGCGTTTCTGGATTTATCACAAGTGACGAAAGGGCACACCTTGCTGGTTCCCAAGAAGCATGTTGCTGATATTTTTGAATATGACGAAGAATTGGCGAAGGAAGTCTTTTCCCGCATCCCTAAAATTGCACGCGCCATCGAACGCTCCAGTGATGATATTTTGGGATTGAATATTCTGAACAACAACCGTTCGATTGCCTACCAATCTGTTTTCCATTCGCATATCCACTTCTTGCCGCGTTATGAAGATTCGGATACGGATGGTTTCGGATTGAAATGGAAGACGCATGAAGGCAAATATTCGCAGGAAGAATTGGCAAAAGTAGTTTCGTCCATCAAAGAGAGTCTGGAGGAATAGATATGCGCTCATTTATGGAAGGGATAGTATTCGGAACTGTTGTCGGTGGTTTGCTTGGGTTGCTTAATACTCCCCGCAGCGGCAAAGAAAACCGTGAGAAAGCGAAAGCCTACCTGGAGGACAACACCCTTGCCGTCGAGGATCTCAACGAAAGTGTCCAAGGTTTGCGCAAAGCGATCCAATCCTTGACCAACGAAGGGTTGGCTTCCGTCACGACGGTTACTGAAGATGTGGCAAAATCTGTCGAAAGCTTCACCCAGCAAGCCCAACCCAGAATCAACCGCATCAACGACAAACTCGCCGTATTGACAGAAGATATCGAAAAAGTCGCAGCGAACATGGAATCCCAACTGCCGACAGCCGCAGATGCACCAACCCAGTAAGGAGAATAAAAAACGACGTTCCAAATGCAACCCGGAAAAACGGTCATTTGGAGCGTCGTTTTTTTGAACATATCTTAATCATGGGTGAACGAACCCGTTCAGCTTTTCTTAGCGTATCTGTCATGGAAAATCCAAGGAAAATCCAATCAGGAATCCCTACTTTTTCTGATTATCGGCCTGTTCGATAAGCGTCTGGGTCGGCATTTCCGAGAAAGATTCCGCGAGCACCTGTTCCACTGTCGCAGCCGCAGCCTCCAATTTTGCCGCGCCAGTTTTCGTCAAGGAGGTATAAACGATCCGCCGATCCTGCTCACAGACATTCCGCTCCAATGCTCCGCAGCCCTTCGCCTCGAATTTGCTGACCAATCTGGAAACCGCACTTTGGCTTAGGCCGACCTTTTCCTCCAGATCCTGGAGTTTCAGCTTCAGATCCGGTTCTTGCGATAAGAAATAAAGGACATAGAACTCTTTCAAAGAAAGGTTATGGTTTGTCTGCAGACTTTTTTCCAATGTGCTCTCGACTTTCAGATGAAAATTGTTGATTTCCAGCCATCGGCAAAACGCAGAACTCATTTCACATTTCACAATGATCCCCCATTCCTTTCGAATTATCACTTTATGATACCAAATATTGGCAATTTGAGCAATCTGTCGTGACTCGGCGCAGATGATTTGCCTGCTGAATTCAGCTGTGTTAACCTGAAAATATACAGATGCATATAATCGCTTTAGATGGGAGTGTTCGATTTGGAAAACGAAATCACGCAGATCACCTTCAGCAATGGCGTCACTATCCCGCAGCTGGGATTGGGCGTTTTCAAGATGAAGGAAGAAAAAGAATTGAGCGCAGCAATGCGCGTTGCTTTGGAGACAGGCTACCGTCACTTCGACACAGCGATGATTTACGAAAATGAAACGTTTGTAGGTCAAACTTTGAAGAAGAGCGGCATCCCAAGGGAAGAACTTTTCTTGACCTCAAAAGTTTGGAATTATGACCACGGCTACGAGGAAACAAAAGCGGCTTTCCAAGCCAGTCTCGATCGTTTGGGCACCGATTACCTCGATCTTTACCTGATCCATTGGGCTTCCGCCGGTTACATCGAAACTTGGAAAGCGATGGAAGAATTGTACACCGAAGGCAAAATCAAAGCCATCGGTGTCTCCAATTTCCAGATTCATCATCTCGAAGATCTGATGGCACACACGGAAATCATCCCGATGATCAATCAGGTCGAAACGCATCCTGCTTTTCCTCAGGATGAACTGCGCGCATTCATGGCGCAACATGCCATCATCCATGAGGCCTGGGGTCCACTTGGCCAAGGTAAAAACGACCTTTTGACACAACCCGTACTGCTTGAGCTTGCGGAAAGATACGGCAAGACACCGGCCCAAATCGTTTTGCGTTGGCATATCGAACGCGGCGTTGTTGTCATTCCGAAGTCTGTCACGCCTAGCCGCATCCGCGAAAACCGCGACATTTTCGATTTCAGTCTTTCAAAAGAGGATATGGAAAAGATCGCGACCCTCAACACCGGCGAAAGATACTCCGGCGATCCCGATGATCAGGAATTCCTGACGAGAACCTCCATCCGACCAAACTGAAACAACAGATTCAAAAGCTGAGCTCCCTGTCTTAATGCGGCAGGGGCTTTTTTTGTTCTATGTTGCGGTTTCCACTCGATCCCGGATTGGCCTGCAGATATGAATTTTCTGAGAAGTTTGCTAGCGTTTTTAAGGAATATTTTCCATAATCACTGCGTTTATGATATATTTATAAATGGTTATTCACTGGATAAATAAATAGAAATAGATTGGAAGTGCCACATTCATGAACAAAAAATTAGCATTGACGTCCGTTGCTTTCCTGACGGCCATCACATTAGCAGGCTGCTCGACTGGCGAAACTGTCGCAACGACTCCAGCAGGCGATATCACTAAAGATGAATTATACGACGCGATGAAGGCGTCGATCGGCGAAACCGTGTTGCAACGTCTGATTTTGATCGACGTATTGAATGATGCAATCGGCGACAATGAATTGGAAGCTGAGACGGAAGCTGAACTGTTGACGACCATCGAACAATACGGCGGCGAAGAAACATTCAACTACATCTTGTCTCAATCAGGTTTCGCAAATAAAGAGGAATACCAAGACGTGCTTTACTTGAACAAACTGATTGAAGCAGCCGTCCGAGCTGAAACAACTTTCACGGACGAAGAAGTGGAAGCCTACTACGAATCTTACCAACCACAAATCAACGTGCAGCATATCCTGGTTGCGGATGAAGCGACTGCCGTTGACCTGATCAAACAAATCAATGAAGGTGCGGACTTCGCGGAATTGGCCAAAGCCAACTCCACCGACACGGGAACTGCTGAAAACGGCGGTGAAACTGGCTTATTTGGAGAAGGCGAAATGGTCCAAGCGTTTGAAGATGCAGCGTATGCACTTGAAGTCGGCGAAGTAACACAAACTCCGGTCGCTACGGAATACGGCTACCACATCATCAAGATGATCGAGAAGACAGAAAAAGGAACATTGGAAGAAGAACGTGAAAATATCGAAACAGTGATGATGGACGAAAAACTTGCCGACAATGATTACCTGACATCCGTCATGTCCACAATCGTCCAAGCCGCGAACGTCGATATCAAGGACGAAGACTTGGCAGCAGCGATTGATCAATTCTTGCCTGCTGAAGAAACAAGCTCATCAGACGCAACATCCGAAGCAACAACTTCAGAAGAAGCTAGTTCAGAAGCTGCCTCTGCAACTTCTGAAGCTGAATCAGCAACTTCCGAATCAGCAACTGCAGAATCATCAAACTAATAACTATAATGTAAAACACGCAAGTCACCAGCCTTTTGATGCTGGTGACCTGCGTGTTTTTTTGTGGGCGAGTTTCTGAAATACGTATGTATTGCTGCTTGCCGGATCTCCCCCGGCAAGGCGACAGTGAGGTCGTCGACTGTTTGGCGCTCCCGCACCTCCAAACAACCGACATTGGGGAGTTGTCTCGACTGTTCAGCATTCCGTTACCTCTGAACAATCAACGGATGGAGTATGTCTCGACTGTTCAACAAACCCAGCTATCAAAACAGCCGACGCCCTGCCCTTATCTCGACTGTTTGACTTCACTCGAGCACCTTTCAGCCGACATCTCACTTCCCACCCGCAAGTACGCGCAAAAAGGACATAAGGTTGCTCACCGAAACAAGCAGTCTTATGTCCTTTTTGTTATTGCCCTTCTTCAGTAGGTTGGGCAAAGAGTGGTTTATAGAAGGTGCGGTTCTCCAATCCGAAAATGCGCTCGCTGAAAGTTCCCGGTGTCGTGCGCAGCAAAGCCGTATCGATCATGTTGATGGAGGCATCCAAGTTATCAAGATGATGGATGATTTCGGCTTCCAAAAGGTGCGGTGTCACCGGCGATCCGAATTCCTGTTTGCCGTGATGCGCCAGAACGATGTGCTTCAACAGGATGACTTCTTCACTGTCCTCATCGATGTTCAGAGCCAAACATGCTTTCGTGATCTCCTCATCGATCAGAACTATATGCCCGATCAAATTGCCTTTCAGGGTATATTCTGTCGACATGCTGCCGCTCAACTCGATCGTTTTGCCGATATCATGGAGAATCACTCCCCCGTACAGCAGCGACTTGTTGACTGAAGGGTAATGCAGAATGACCGTTTTTGCCATCCGCAAAATCGATACCGTATGGAAACCCAGTCCGCCAACGATAGCATGATGATGACGCTTCGCAGCTGGATACTCGAAAAATTCCCGTTGATATTTTTTGAGTATGTGCCGGACAATCCGGTTGATCGGTGCGCTCGTGATCTCAAACAGGATTTGGCTGACTTCCTCCACCATCTCCTCTGATTTCAACGGAGCACGCTCCATATAGAGTTCCGGTCGGCTCGGTTCCCCTTCACGTGCGATCCTTAATTTTGTGATACGCAGTTGGGGATTGTTCTGATACAGTTCCCGTTTGCCGGTAACGGCAACGACTTGGCCAGCTTGGAATTGCTGGATGTCCTCCTCTTTTGCGTCCCAATACTTCCCATCGATCTGACCGCTGCGGTCCTGAAAAGTAAAGGCGATGAATTTCTTGCCATTCTTTGCCAGACGGACATCCGCGCTTTTGATCAGCACATAAATTTCAAAATTATCATCGATTTCGTGTTCGTATATTTTTTTGGCCACCTCTATCAGCCCCTTTCACTCCTATTTTAACATGTATACTTGTTTCTGTGAAAATCGTTGCACGCAGGCATCATCGAACGTAAAAAAGAGTACCTGCACATGTTCGCTCAGCTCTTCCAGCAACGTGAACATGATATTTTTTCTATCATCATCGAAATTCACAAAGCCATCATCGATCAGGATCGGCATGCTGACGATATCAGCAGTGTTCTTAACGAACGCCAGCCGCAGCGCGATGTATAGCTGTTCTACTGTTCCCTGCGACAACTCATTCGGGAAAAAGCCTGTTCCGTCGTGACGTTGGACCTTCATGCCGTTCTTTTGGAATGCGATGCTGGTGTATGCACCTTCCGTCAAACGACTGAAGAAGGTTATCGTATCCTCCAGCATCAACGGCAAGCGGTCCTCTTTTCCATAGCGCAAGGCCCCTTCAATCCACTCGCCGGCGGTGACTAAGCCTGCCCACTCGACCGCAAGATCCCTCAGCTCGGTTTCGGCCAAGGCAAACTCCAGCAGCAAAGCACTGTAGGTCCCGCCTTCTTCCAATTGTTCCAGCTGATGCTTCAGTTCCACTTCCGTTCTTTGTACCTTCGACAGTTCTGCCTTCAGCCGCTGCAATTCCAGTTCATTCTTTTCGTAAAGGTCAGCGCTTTTCTTCGCATCGCCATAACGATCCAAGAGCTGTTCTCGTCCATTGACTTGCTCATCCAGAAATTCCTTGCGCTTGAGGTTATGTTCCTGCTTCTCTTTCAGGGCCAACAACTGGTAAAATTCGGCTTCAGTCTTTGCGTTGGCCTGATCCAACAATTGCTGACGCTTTTGATGGGACTCGGCAAGGTCGCGTTGGATCTGTTCTAATTCTTGCTGCAGTTCATTGATTTTATCCTGGACATTCGAAGCCATATTCTCTTCCAGAATGACAGCGTTCTGTAGCTCAGAAAAACGAGCGGCCATTTCCGCAAGTGTGAGATGTTCAAAATGGAATCGGCTACGGATGAACGCAGTCTGTTCGTTCCATTTATCCACGGAAAGACTCAGCTCGCGCATTTCGGCTTCCTGATTGATGATCAGGGCAGCCTTCTCCGCCAAAACGGCACCGGGGTCCAACTGCAGCAATTCCGTAGCAGTCAGTCGAGTGGGATAGCCTTTCTTCTGCTGGAAGGTCGTCCACTCGGTTTGGAGCATCTTGGCGCGCTCTTCCATTTCTTCCCTGCTGTTCAGAAGTTCCAGGAACTTATCCTGCAGCTCTTCCTGCTCTCTGATTACAGCTGAGATCCTTTCCCGGACCGCGGTCTGTTTCAAAAATTGCTCCATCGCATTTTCGGGGGAGCCTTCTTGAGAGACTGCGTCCTTCGTTTGTACATCTTGTTTTCTCCTGGTCAGAATTGCACTAACTACAGCAAGCACAGCAGACAATGCCCAAGCAACAACCCTGAAATCCTCCAGAACAAAGGACATAACCAACAATACAGTAGCAGCCACTAACAGCATGACGAGCGGATTTCTTTTCGTTGATGAGGGCGCAGGCATTCTTTGGCTCGTCTGTTGTACATCGCTTTGCAGCGCAGCATACGCATCATCAGTAAGCTTCTCGTGTTTGAGGCGAGCCTCTTCTTGCTGGAGGGTTTCCAGCTGTTCCTCATGAAAACCGATGTTGTGATCCAACCGCAACAATTGTGCTTCGATCTGTCTGATGTCCTGCGCAAGCTGCTGCAGCTGAAGGCGTTCTTCATCCTTCAGCGGGTCCGGTGTGGGCAGGGCCAGATTCAGCCCAAAGGCCATTTTTTGTTTGGCCAAATCAGCTTTATTGTTGCTGATCTCATTTTCCAGATAAGTGATCTTATTCAAATCCGCTTGCGTTTTGGCGGTACTGTGCTGCAGAGCAGCAAATTCCTGTTGATGCTCTTTGTACCATTCCACATGTGCATATTCGCCCAACTGTTTCTGCAGCTGCGCTAACCTCTCCTGAAGTTGCGTTTGCGTTTGGATCGAACCGGCCATTCTTTCTTGCTGCGTCTGCCACTGATAGCGGGCATCTTCCGGCACTTCGCTGTAATCGACTGCCGTGATTTCCTTGTTCAGGCGTTTCCACTCCTGGTAGCTGTCCGCCAACCTTAAGCTTTCTGCGATTGCGGTTTGTTCCTGCTCCAACTCCTGTTGACGGGATAACAGCTCGGCCTGCTGCTTTTGGCTGTCCGACAAATGCAGCAGCGAAGTTTCATAGGTCGCATTCTTCGCTTTTGCTTGCTGAAGCTTCCTTTGCAGTTTTTCAGCAGCCTGAATCTTTTTGTTCAAGGGCGGAACGCTTCCGGTCGGTTTGAAGCGTTTCGCAGCTTCGTCCCGGTATTCTTTCGCTAATTGCAGCAAGCGTTCGCTCCCGCTGGTGCCGATGCTCAGCAGATAATGATTCAGGTCCTCTTTTTGGGTTTTTTTCAAGGAAAGCAAGCTGTCTATTTTGAATGTATACAGGGACTCGAAAGTCTCCCTGTCCATCCCCAACAAGAAACGCCCGAGATTTTTTGTCGTCTGCTGCCCGCCATCCGGCAGCATGACGACCGCTTGTCCTTTGTTGCGGTCTTTCACCCGCTCGACGATGACATCACCGAATCGTGTGTCCTCCAAAAACAACCGGCCTCCGTAAGCCTGCGCTTGTTTCGGGACATACAGATTCTGATCTTTTTTGCGGGCGCTGGGGAACCCGAAGAAGATGCTGTTGATGAAGGATGACAAGGTGCTTTTGCCGGCTTCATTTTTTCCATGGAAGACCTGCAGATCCTGTACATCATCAAAGGTTCGGTTCACCCATTTTCCGTATCCGTATATTTCAATCTTCCGTATCTTCACTATCTTCTTCCTCCTCGAACGCAACCGCCTGCACAAGCCTCTTCTTGGCGGCCGCCAGCACTTCCTCTTTGAAGCTTCGGTCTTTTTTTAAGTCAGGGAATGTCGTCCTGATGAGCGGATGCTGGAAAAAGTTGTCCAGCTGTTGATAGAATACGTCATCGGCACTGATTTCTGTCCAACTTTTCGAAAAACTTTCTTTCATGACCTGATCAAAAGAAAACAATTCTCTTTCTGTGTCGACCGCAATTTTCAACTGGTAAAGATAAATGAAAGGTCGGTCCAACCGTTGTCTGACACCCTCCACTATTTCTTCGTCCTCGATTTTTTTTAGGACATCGGGATGCAGCTCCTGGATGTCCGTGAATAACAACGACAACAACACACTCGATTCACTTTGGGAGCGATGGTGGTCCATTCGTTCCTCGACGCGCGCAAACACATCATTCAGGTTTTTGCACCCCTGCAAGGACACTGTTTCTTTTTGCCAAACAATCGGCGCCGTCGCAAGAAAAGACAATGCAGGCGCCATCCCTTTCTGAAGCGTCACAAGATACGCACCTTTCGCATCCGTTTCGTTCGGATTGCGCCCTTGCGTATTTCCGCAATAGACGACAGGCGGAGCCTCCTGGAGCTGTTGCCTTTTGTGGATATGCCCCAGAGCCCAGTAATCATAGTTTTTCGCGTTCAATTCGCCCAGTGAGAACGGTGCATAGACACCTTCGGAAGCATTCAGCCCTTCGAGATAGCCATGCAGCATCCCGATATGGTAATCGACTGTATGGTTCCGGTTCGGGTATTCGACGATCATCCGCTCTTCGACCCATCTGGAAGGGTAACTGAAGCCGGTGATGGCCACCCGCTCCCCTGCTTTAGTGGTCAGCATTTCGGTCGTGACCTCTTTTTCGAAGACCGTAACGTTTCCTGGAAGCTGCAGCTTGAGTGCCTCTCTTCCGAGAAAATCGTGGTTCCCATGCGACAAATAAACCGGGATACCGGAACGATCCAGCCGCCCCAGTTCATCCCTCAGAAAGGCCTGGGCTTTTACGCTCTGATTCTCCTCATCGTAGATATCCCCGCTGATCAGAAAAAAATCCACTTCTGCCGCGATGGCTTGCGTCACCAATTCCCGAAAGGAATCAAAAGTGGACTGGTAAATGGCATCAAAAAGTTGCGGTTCCAGCTGTTTTATCCCCTTAAAAGGACTATCCAGATGGAGATCCGCTGTATGGATAAATGTAATCACAAGCTGTCCTTCTCTCTGCATTCTATGCTAAATCTGATAAATCAACTTTCCTTGAAATCGTTCATAAAAAATCAAAAAAACTGCGCCATCTCCTCCAAATACCGGATGAAGAACGTTGGATGGCATTGATGGGCAATGCATCGCATCCTGTCCTGATCTATCATCCGGCCATTCTTTCGGAAATGGTCACAGCTTATCGTCAAAAATTAAGTCTTAATCTTGTGCAGGCGCGTATAGTTCCTGCAACGGTTTTGTGATGATGGCATTGACTTCTTCCATCAATTGGCTCAACTGTTGTTCTTTGGCCATCAAAGATTGGATGACTTCGTTACCGGATGCTTTCTCAGCGACTGCTTGAGCAGATGCCACATCTTCATCAGTGATCGCTTCGCCTGTCATTTGTTTTTGTTGCAATCCTACTTGCACATTACGGAACTCCTCAAACAATTGAAAAGCCACTTGATCTTCCCGCATAGCCGTATAGGCAGCAGACAGTTCAGTAAAAACAGAAGCCTCACGCAGATTTTTTTCCAACTCATAAGCCGTATCATAAATATTACTCATTATCCCATTCCTTCCATTCACATATTACATAAACTATAACATTATCCGAACAATAAAGCCATCAAAAAACACGAAAATATGTTCTTATCAGAGCGTGATGATTCGCGTTCAGACACCCGTACGTTGGAGTGATCGGCTGCCGTTCACCTCTTTTGTGAACGACAGCCGATTGCGAAACGGTAGTGGTGTCTGCGAATCAGAACGCGTTTACGCAGAGCGTGAGAAAAGTCGCTTAGCTCCCCGTACGTTGGAGCATCCCACGAAGTGAACCTCTTTTGTTCACTATGGGGGATGTGAAACGTTAGTGGGTGCTGACTTTTCGAACGCGTTTACGCAGAGCGTGATGATTTGCGCTTAGGGGATGAGCACTAAGAGGATATTACGAGAACGGCCGCTCTTTGTCCGTGTGCGGTAGTCAGCTTAGGCACAGATTTCTGTGATTCAGAACGCGTTTGATGAATTGTTTAACGCGCGGTGGCCTAAATTGTCGAATAGATGCGGTAGATCCGACAATTTTATACCAGATTGAAGCGAGATTGTCGAATGTCGTGAAACTTTCGACAATTTGACATTTTGCCGGACCTGAGTTGTCGAATAGATGAGGAACTTCCGACAATTTGGCCCTGCAGTCAAAAAGCGAGAATGCACAATTGGATGCATTCTCGCTTTTTCAGATGTCATATCGCTTAAGTTAACGACATTGATGTCATAGCTTGCCTTTCTTTCACCATCACTTCTTATTGTCCGAAAGCCTCGTTGGCCCAATCGAACAATTTTTGCGAACCCTCGCCGATGCTTTGGCCGAACGATCCCATTCCGTTCATGAACTCATCCAGGCCGTTCTTGATGCCATCGATGATGCCACTGTCATAAGTTTCTTCGGCCGCGGCAACCGCAAATTCTGTCTGCGGGCTGATCGACAACAAAGCGCCCATCTCAGCACTGTACAAATTCGCCATCGTCTTGCCGGCGTTATTGAGATTGTGGGCTTCATTTGTTTCGTCATACCCCAACCAAGTGGCGACGACAAGGTCGGGTGTGTAGCCCACCATCCATTGCGACTTGATGTAGCCCGTTTCCCGATCGAGTTCCGTTGTTCCGGTCTTGCCGGCGATGACCATGCCGTTCGATGGCTGAGCCGATTCCCCGGTTCCGCCATCTGCATACACACCCATCAGCATGCTCGTCATCTCCTCAGCGACTGTCGCCGTCGTGACCCGGTTCGTTTCGGGCTTCGTGTTGTCCACGATCACCGCTCCGGTCGCATCCACAATCTTCGTGATGAAGCGCGCTTCCGTGCGTACCCCTTCATTCACGAAAGTCGTATAGGCACTCGCCAACTGCACTGGCGTCACGCCCGTGCTCATTCCGCCAAGAGCGATTGCACCCAAATTTTCGTCTGCTTCACCGATGGAGATGCCGAAGTCATCCAACTTCGCGATGCCTTTTTGGATGCCCAACTTGTCCAACAGCCACACTGCGGATGTATTCTTGCTCTCGGCAAGCGCTTGGTACATTGGCAATGTGTCATACAGACTGTACTGATTATAGTTCCAGACAGAGTAAGAATCATCACCGTACGTCAAAGAATCATCATCCATTACCTCCGCATCAACTTCGTACCCAGCCTCAAGCGCCGGCGTATAGACGGACAAAGGTTTGATCGTCGACCCTGGTGCCATGGTCATCTGAGTAGCCCGGTTAAATGTCCGGAAGCCTTCATATTCCGTCGCTCCGACAATCGCAAGCACATCCCCTGTACTCGGTTCCAGGGCAACAGAAGCACTCTGCAGCAACGTTCCGTCCTCAGCAGCCGGCAGATAGGCATCTTCATAGGCATTATCCATCTGGTTTTGATAGTCCTGATCCAATCCGGTGTAAATTTTGTAGCCCCTGTTCAGCAGATCCTCTTCATCCAGGCC
The DNA here is from genome assembly GCA_030153215.1 of Trichococcus sp. GTDB lineage: Bacteria > Bacillota > Bacilli > Lactobacillales > Aerococcaceae > Trichococcus. The sequence goes on along the minus strand of JASKKA010000008.1, from coordinate 10,441 downwards.
GTAGGTATTGATAGCCTCATTGATGACCGCATCGAAATAATAGGGATAGTTGTAGCCGCTGTCGGCATAATAGTTATCCACCACATTGATATCTTCAGCGATTGCGGCATCAGCCGTGGCTTGATCAATGAACGCGTTGTCCGCCAGCAGCTGCAGGACCGTGTTCCGTCTGTCCGTGCTCGCTTCATAATTATCGATTGGGTTGTAATAACTCGGCGACTTCAGAATCCCCGCCAGAACAGCCGCTTCAGACAAACTGACTTCACTCGCCGATTTCCCGAAGTATTTCTGCGAAGCATCCTCCACACCCCACACACCGGATCCGAAGTAGGCATTATTCAAATACATCTCCAGAATTTCGTCCTTCGTATATTTGTTTTCGATTTCAAATGCCAAAAACAATTCCTTGGCCTTCCGGATCAGCGTCTGATCCAAAGTCAAGTAGGCATTTTTGGCCAACTGTTGGGTAAGCGTCGACCCCCCACCGACGATATTCCCACCATTCAGCACGAAGCCGACAGCGGCACGGCCGATACCAATCGGATCGACTCCAGTGTGCGTATAGAAGCGTTTGTCCTCTGTAGAAACGACCGCAGTCTGGATATTTGTCGAAATTTGGTCGATCGTCACGAATGTCCCTTTCTGCGAATAAAGTTCTCCGGCTTCATTGCTGTAGCGATCGTATATGACCGTCGTCTGTTCCAGACCGGCTTTCAGGTTTCCAACATTGGCTGTCTTTGCCAGAAAGACAAGGTAAGTGCTGCTGATCAGCATGCCGATCAGCAAAAACAACGCGATGAACTTGTTGATCCGGTATTTCCGCCAGAAGTTTTTGCGTTTCTCGTTGAAACGCGCCCAACCGGCCTTTAAAATTTCCTTATATGGTTTATTCTGCATGTTTTCATCCTTCTTCATTTTCTACATCCCCCCACGGCCGATTCCGTATCATAGTAACAGGAATCGCTCAAATAAGAAACCGACTTAAGTCGCAGAAGTGTGCCTGTATTGCAATTTCTCTATTTTGATTTATAATTTTAGCATAAGTATCGTTTTGAATTAACCGAATTTTGCTTAAATAATTATTAAGGTAGGTGGCACCAGTGGGACAGAACGCATCAGATGACAATCATCTGTAGACCAAGAGAATTTTCGAAAACGCGTATTTTCAGGGATTCTTTTGGTCGCTTTCATTTGTTTCAGCGTGAAACCAGAGATCTCGTGAAGAAATTTCCTATTCAGGATCATTATTTCACAGGAGGTGAAGCCTGCTCTCTTTAAAAGAAGCAGGCAGTCAAATATGACAATTACGACCGGTTTATTATTATTTTTTCTCATCCTTTTCATCGCTTCATTTTTCGTCATGTCGGAATACGTATTGGTGAGGATCCGCCCTTCCCGGCTGGATTTCCTTGTCGAGGAAGGGAATCCGCAAGCTAAATTATTAAAAAATATGACAGTGAAACTGGACAGCTATCTTTCAGCGACACAACTCGGGGTTACGATAACATCCCTGGCGCTTGGTTGGTTAGGGGATCCTACCTTTAAACGCCTGTTCGATACGCTTTTCGGCAACCTGCCGATTCCCGATGCGCTTGCGACCATCCTGTCCTTTGTTGTTTCCTTCTCTGTTCTGACTTCCATCCAAGTCATCATCGGGGAACTCGTTCCGAAAAACGTGGCTTTGAGCCGCACTGAGAAAATGGGACTGCGCATCGCAAAACCTTTGAATATTTGGTACCGCGTGATGTATCCCCTGATTTTTGTGCTCAACAAAACCGCCAACGGTATTTCCAAAGCGATCGGGATGAAAACGATCGGTGAATCGGATGACAATGTATCAGAGGAAGAACTCCGCCTGATCATGAGCCAAAGCTTGAAGAGCGGGGAAATCAACCGCGAAGAGTACCAATTTGTGGAGAATGTCTTTAACTTCGATGAGCGGATGGCGCGGGAAATCATGGTTCCCCGCACAGAAATCGTAGCTGTGGATTTCGATATGTCGCTAAGTGATATCGCAAATGTCGTCCAGCAGGAAAAATACACCCGCTATCCGGTCATGCGCGAGGACAAAGACTCGATTGTAGGCGTCATCAATACGAAAGAAGTCTTCGCTGCCTTTGTCGAAGCCGTGCAGAACAAGGACGAAAGCAAATTTACCGTCACCGACTTCATTCGCCCGGTCATCACGGTCATCGAGACGATTCCGATCAAGGAACTTTTGGTCAAGATGCAGAAGGAACACAACCAAGTCGCCATTCTGATTGATGAATACGGCGGCACAAGCGGTCTCGTTTCGATGGAGGACATTGTGGAGGAAATCGTAGGCGATATCAGCGATGATTTCGAGACGAAAGATCAGCCTGAATTCATCATGCTTGGCGAGAACCATTACCGCATCAGTGCCCGCATGTTGATCGATGATGTCAACGACCTGTTTGGCTTGGACATCGACAACGAAAACGTGGATACGATGGGCGGTTGGCTGCTTGACCAAAAATATGACGTCAAGGAAGGCGAAGAAGTCGAATACCACGGTTACCGCTTCAAGGCCATCCAAAAAGAGAAAAATTCGATCATCGTCATCGATATCTTCACGACAAGGAAAATGAAGAGCCCTATCGAATCAACAGACACGGAAGAAGAGGAAGAATCCGAAGTAACTGAGTAAGCAACGAAAAATTTTATACTTTTCTAGTAGAAGATAAAAGACTTTGCGGCAGGCATCTGAGCCCACCGCAAAGTCTTTTTTTGTCTGTCAAATCGTATTAATGAAGATGCCCCGTATCCAACTCCGGACGTCCTTTGAAGAACGGCAGCACGGTCTTCGCGATCAACGGCAGTTTGCCTACTTGATCGCTTTCGATCGTCCATACCAGCAACGGCTCATGCAGGCTCAAACGCAAAATGAACCAACCTTCCCCGTATTGGCCGCTCAGGTTCACGCGCGCCCCCTCAAGATGGTCCGCAACCAATGCCATATCCTCTGTGGCAGCTATGAAAGCGGCAAAATCCTTGATGATCCCATTACCCACTTCAAAAATCGGTTCTTCAATGATCGTGAAGCGGTACTCCATCGTTTCCGCCGGTTGGTCAAGCGTCGCAATCAGATCGCCCAAACGCTTCCCTTCCGTTGACAGTTGCGCATCGGCAATCAACAGTTTTGCGATCAGGTAGGCACCGTCATCCAGGAAATAATTTTCCTTCAGTGCCGCATGCCCGCTCGTTTCGATCGCCAATACTGCGTTGGTGCCCGCTTCATTCAATTCGATGCCGCGGTTGATGACATTCCGGTAGCCGGTCAGATAACGGTCCTGGACACCGCCAAGGCCTGTTATGAACGTCTCCAAATGAGCAGACGTCGCGGAGTTCGTTACGATCGTCGCGCCTGGCTCTTCTTTCAAAAGAACAGCCGAAATCAGAGCGATCAGATTGTTGCGGTTGAAGGCTTTTCCATCGCTGTCGACGATCGCGGAACGGTCCACATCCGTGTCGAAAATGATTCCTAGGTCGGCTTTGTTTGCGATTACCGCATCCTGGATGCTCTTCATTGCCGCTTTATTGTCCGGATTCGGGACGTGATTCGGGAACGTTCCGTCTGGATCAAGGAATTGGCTGCCGGCAGTGTCGGCTCCCAGAGGCTGCAGCACCCGGTCCACAAAGAAGCCGCCCGCTCCGTTGCCGGCATCCACGATGATGTGGCGTCCCGCCAACGGTTTTTCCGGATTTTTCGCTGAAGAGATGCCTTTGCGGATTTTATCCTGGAGGTCGGTTGCGTAAGCAGAAAGCAAGTCCATTTCGGTCACCACTGCAGCTTGTGCTTTTTCCGCAAATGCTTCCGGCATTTCATAGGCGAATTCCAGAATCTCTTCGATATCCTCGTGCTCCGCTCCACCCGTTTTGGTGAAAAATTTCAGCCCGTTGTATTCAAAAGGAAGATGGCTGGCTGTGATCATGATTGCAGCATCCGTCGCATAATCTTCGTATTGTGTCGACATGAACATCGCCGGTGTAGTGGAAAGCCCGACATCGATGATCTCGATGGCATAAGGCGCCATACCAGCCATCAGGGCCGTTTTGATGTCCCCGCCGGATAAGCGGCTGTCCTGTCCGATCGCAATCTTGACTTTCTTTTCGCCGTTTAGGCTGACGTTTTTCCCTTTTTGCAGCCACTCCACGAAACCATAGCCGATGCGCGTCACTTTTTCCGCCGTCAGCGTCGCTTCATGTTTTTCCGTCGAAATCGCAATCCCGCGAACATCCGATCCATTCTGTAAGGCCAATAATGCAGCTTTTTCCATCATTCCATCCCCTTTTCAATTTTCAATTACTTCAATTATACCCATTCGACGGAAATAAAAAAAGAACGGCCGAAGCTTTTTTGCTTTCGGCCGAATAAGAAGAGCGGAACGGGTTCGCTCAGCCCTTCAATTTATCGTTCTCATATGTGTGGGTCAATTCCAGATTGGGGAAACCTTGTTGGCGCAATGCTTCATAGACGATCATACAGGCCGTGTTCGAAAGGTTGAGCGAACGCACATGCTCATCATTCATCGGAATACGCAGACATTTTTCGGCGTTTTCCTGCATGAAAGATTCAGGCAGCCCAGTTGTCTCTTTGCCGAAGATGAAGAACACGTCCTCATCCTTCGTGAAGTCGGCCTCGCTGTAGATGCGGTCAGCGAACTTTGTGATCAGATACAGTTGGTGGTCGCCCAAAAAGTCGAGGAATGCCGCCAGATCCGCATGATGGATGATGTTTACGTCATGCCAATAATCGAGGCCGGCACGTTTCAACTGCTTATCATCAGTGGAAAATCCCAATGGTTCAATCAGATGCAAAGTTGTATTGGTGGCGGCACAAGTGCGCGCGATATTGCCTGTATTCGCAGGGATCTGCGGTTCAAATAGTACGATATGGTTAGTCATAAGTAAACTCCTTTATTCTGTCAGATTAATCATTTTAATTGTTTTCAAGTATTTTCAGATGCGCCTTTTCAATCTCGGCTCTGGTTTCTTCGTCCGTTTCGATTATAAGCTGTTCGGATAAAAATGCCAACAATTCCGGATTGGGCTCGCGCACGATTTCCGCGATGGCCCAAGCGGCCGTCCCGCGCAGTACCGGCCGGGGATCCTGTTCGATCATCCGCAGCAGTTCCGGAATCGCCGTCCGGTCGCGGTAATTCGCCAAAGCGATGACCGCGTTTCGCTGCAGCGGTTTTTTGCCGCGCCACGAACCAGCCAGATGGCCGAATTGCTCCTTGAATTCCCGGTTCGAAATCGTCAGCATTGGTTGCAGCACAGGCGTGACACTTTCCGGTTCCGGCTCCATTTCCGGATGCAGATGATGATCCATGCCGCGGTTATAGGGACAGACCTGTTGGCAGATATCACATCCATAAATGACGTGGCCGATCTTTTTTCGGTATTCTTCCGGCATGTACCCTTTTGTCTGCGTCTGATAGGAAAGACAAATATTCGGGTTCAACTGGCCGTTGCCAAGGATCGCCCCGGTCGGACAGAAATCGACACAGCGGGTACACTCCCCGCATCCATTGACACCCGGTTCATCTGCAGGGAATGGGATATCAGTGATGATTTCCCCCAAGTAGACGTAGGAGCCGAATTCACGTGTGATCAACAGCCCGTTGCGGCCGATGAAGCCCAGTCCAGCCCGCTGCGCAACTACAGTGTCAATCAGTTCGCCCGTATCCACCATCGGTTTGAAGCGGGCTTCCGGTACTTTCTCTTGGATGAAGGCAATCAAGCGGTCCATCCTTTCGCGGAGAATGACATGGTAGTCGATCCCCCAGGAAGCGCGCGAAAAATTCCCGCGGCGTTCCCCGCGCACCCGCTCAGCCTTTGCGGTCATTTTACTCGGGTAAGCCAGTGCGATCGAAAGGATTGCTTGTGGATTGTCGAATATCCGGTCCGGATAGATCCGTTCATCGAGAATCGGATGCTCAAACCCTACCGTATGGCCCTTCGCATGTTGCTCCTGAAGACTTTCCAACATATATTCAAACGGTTCAGCAGTCGTGAAACCCAGTTTATCGATGCCCAACTTCTTGCTTTCTTCTATTATTTCAACCTTTAATGCGGCAAAATCCATTTTTCCATACTCCTGACAATCAGTATTTTGTGTTCCGTCCGACTGTTTGAAACAGCCCGAAACAACTTGCAAAAATACGCACAAAAAAACGTATCGTTTCGGTGTCAGGCACGGCGAATGCGATACGTTGGTCAAGGTCATTTTGTGGAACAAAACGATAATAATGGCTACAAAATGATATACACATTATAGCACGTCACACCGCTGTGTCAACATTTTTCTGAAAGTGGACCTATAGGCCCGCTGTTCAAAAATCAAACCGATTTGTCAGCAACCAAAAGTGTGACTGCCACAGTGACCGACTTCAAAGGATTTGCCGCCGCGTTTGCCAATGCCGCTTCAGAGGCACCCCAAGACAAAGGCGTCATCTCCATCAGCCAGCCATAACTTTTTTCATCAAGATTGACTGTATAGACGACTTCTTCGCTCACAGCATCCGGATAGATTTCGTAGAATCGATTCACCACTTGTTGATTGTCGTACTCTCTCTTGGTGGTATCCAAGGCATACAACTGCTCACGCAACTCAATCAGGTACTCTGCATTCGGCACAACTTTGATGACCTTCCCGCCCGGCTTCAGAACACGCGCGAATTCCTGATACTGCGATGGTGAAAAAATGTTCAAGATGACGTCAAAAGCATTTTCCCCGAAAGGAGAATGCGCCAGATCGGCCACACACCAGAAAGCATCCGGAAAGAAGTTGCTGGCCGCCAACTGGATCGCATCCTTCGAGATATCAAAGCCGATTTTGGTTCCCTGCAGACCCTTTCCGGTCAGATAATGCAGATGCGAACCTTCGCCGCAGCCGACATCCAGGACTGTCGCCGACTCCGGATCATCGATATGGGCATAAACCGCATCCAGCAATGGATAAAAGAAGCCGGTGGCCGCCAAATTTTTCCGGCTCGACAACATCTCCTTGCCGTATTCGTTCTGGCCGCCTTTCATCAGAAGATGCAGCGTGCCTTTTTTTGATACATCAAAACGATGTCCATTCGCACAGACGATACTATGTCCATCCACCGTTTCAAAGTCCCCTTTGCAGATGGGACACTGGAAAAGATTCCGATGCTGTTCCAGATAAAGACTGCCCGCTTCAATTTTTTTCATATATAACGTTCCTTTCCGGCCTCACCCAATTCCACGGTGCAAGGCATTACCCGACTCAAAACTCCTCTAACAGTTTACCATACAACCCGTTTCGATTCAGCATTTGCTGCAGCAAGCCCTTTTGGAACCGGCTTCATTTTTGTGGAAATCCGATTGCCGTAGGTATATACTGAGGGTGAACGAAAGGTTCAACAAAAAGAAAGGAGATTTTTCAAATGTCAAACGAGTTACGCAGAAGCAACAGTTTCTTCGACCTGCTGTCGGATACCGGATCGATGTTCCAAAATCGTTTCTTCCAGGAAATAAAAATGGACGTTCACGAAACCGAGGACAACTACCAAGTGACAGCCGATCTGCCTGGCTATGCCAAAGAGGATATCACTGTGGATTATGACAACGACATTCTCTCCATTTCAGCCACACGCAAATCGGAAAAAGTCGACAAAGACGAAAAAGGCCAAATCATCCGCCAAGAACGTTCTTCGGGATCCGTCCACAGAGAAATTTATCTGAAAGGCATCAACGAAGAAGGCATCACCGCCACTTTGACGGAGGGCGTACTGAACTTGGTGCTTCCAAAAAAAGAACCTACCGTACCTACAAAGCGCAAAATTGAAATTTTCTGATAAGGAATCCTTTAGGAATATCCGGGCAAACCACTTGTTGGTCTGCCCGGCTTTTTTTGGATTACGGAAAAATAAAATAGTTGCTTTGATTTTCATTAAGCGATAAAATACATCCATGGATAAAATATATCTACGAAAGAAGGCGAAAAAATGAAAATGAAAAGCGGCGTGGAACAGGCCATCTGCATCCTGATTATGCTGGCTACCCAAATCGAGCAACGTCCGATCAAAAGCACCATCCTGAGCAAGCGTCTGGCCGTTTCCGATTCCTACCTGAAAAAGGTGATGCGTTCCCTTGTCGTCTCAGGACTGGTCGATTCGGAAGCCGGCAAGGATGGCGGATTCAGGCTGAACAGGACTCCGGAAGAAATTACGATGCTGCACATCTATGAAGCGATTGAAGGAACGCACAGCTTTGTCCGCCCGACCAATCTGGCCGAAAAGGTGTTCCTGCGCGCGGATAAAATCAGGGACAAAAAACAGGAGGTCCTCGAAGTATTCTTCGATGCGGAGCAACAATTCAAAACCCGTTTGAAACAATATACACTCGGCTCGCTCTTGGTTGAAGGCTCGGACAGAATCGGCGCCGCTGATTGGGAATCCATCGACCTGTCCGCAGAAAATTAAATGAAGGAAGTGCACTACCTTGTTGAAGCAAGAATGGCAGTCAATTTTCAAAACAAAAAAAATGTTGGTCATCCTGTTCGGGATCAGTTTGATCCCTTCCCTTTACACAGTCCTTTTCCTCAGTTCCATGTGGGATCCCTACGGCAAACTGGCCGAACTGCCGGTCGCCATCGTGAACCAGGATAAAGCCGTTTCCTATAATGAGGAGACATTGGCTGTAGGCGACTCGCTTATCTCCGGCTTGCAGGAATCTGATGCTTTGGACTTCGATTTCGTCTCGGAAGAAGAAGCAAAAACCGGATTGGCGGATGGCAGCTACTATATGGCGCTCACCATCCCGGCAGACTTCTCAGAAAATGCGACCACCTTGTTGGATGAAACTCCCCAACAGATGACTTTGACCTACCGGACCAGCGCAGGCAGAAGCTACATCGCCTCGAAGCTGACAGCATCGGCCGCAAATGAAATCAAGAACACCATATCCGATGAAGTCACGGCTATCTATGCGGAAACCGTCTTTGACCAACTGCAGACTGTCGCGGATGGGATGATGGATAGGTTACACTTAACTGGACAAATTCATTGAGGTCTATACAATAGAACTTAATATAATCAAAAGGAGAATATAATCCCCATGACACCACGTCCAAGAAGAACCTATACCGATGACTTCAAAAAACAGATGGTACTCCTCTACCAAAACGGCAAGCCGCGAAAAGACATATTGGCCGAGTATGAGTTGACCGCATCAGCTTTCGACAAATGGGTACGCCAATCTCAATCGTCTGGCTCATTTAAGGAAAAAGACAACCGTACTCCCGAACAAGAAGAAATGATTCGCCTACGCAAAGAAAATGAGCGCCTAAAGATGGAAAATGATATTTTAAAGCAAGCGGCGCTGATACTCGGACAAAAATAAAAGTCATCCAGGCAAATGCCGATAAATACCCAGTATCAGCGATGTGCGAATGCCTTAACATCGCCAGAAGCACCTATTATTACGAATCGAAAAGCAGCCCATTAAATGACGATAAGCTGGAGGAAGAAATCAAAGAAATTTTTCGAGCCAATCGGCGTACCTATGGCACGCGGCGGATCAAGAAAGAGTTGTCCAAGCAAGGTAAAGTCGTTTCTCGCAGGAAAATCAGCCGCATCATGAAGAAGTTGAGCCTGCAATCCTGTTACACGGTTGCCCACTATAAGGTCCATCAACCGAAGAGCAATGAATCAGACCTCGGGAATACGCTGAACCGTGAATTCAAAACAACCAATCCACATGGCGCAATCGTTAGTGACCTGACTTACGTCAGAGTTGGGAAGAAGTGGAACTATTTGTGCGTCCTACTTGATCTGTATAACCGAGAAATCATCGGTTATTCCTGTGGTGAACACAAAACAGCGGAATTGGTCCTGCAAGCGTTCCATACAGTCAATGCCCCCTTGTCTTCCATTCAGCTCTTTCATACGGACAGGGGCAGCGAGTTCGATAATCAACTGATTTCCGAACTATTGGATACTTTCGACATCGTTCGTTCCCTCAGCGCTAAAGGTTGCCCTTACGACAACGCTGTTGCCGAAGCAACCTTCAAATCAATCAAGACAGAATTCGTATACCAAGAAACATTCGAAACGATAGCAGAACTTCAGATTAAGTGGTTTGACTATGTGCATTGGTACAATCATATCCGTCTGCACAGTACATTGGACTACATGGCTCCTGTGGAGTACCGTCGCCAATTGGCGGAAGCAAACTGCGAATAAAACAAGACGAGGCTGGCTTGCGTACCATTGACATGGAGGGGCGGCAGGATAGGCTTTGGGGCTGGCCCATATTTCGATTCTTGAAAATTTGGGGACAGGCCAGTTTATCCTACCGCCAGAGGCTCCGTGTCAATGGCAGCCGTGTATACCCTCAAATCATTTTTGACACCTCATTATTTTTGTCCGAAAAAGTGTTGACAGTCCAG
>JASKKA010000062.1 GCA_030153215.1 Trichococcus sp. | reverse complement strand
TAGATAAATCTGACCCATTGCGCTCTACGATGCTCATTCAGGGCCAGATTTCCTAAATTTCTTTCAGGGCTGAACGAACCCGTTCAGCTTTTCTTATTGGAAACGGCGTGATGTGGGACCACCACAAAAATACGGTAATAAAAAAGTACACATATATGGAGGAGAAGAATATGAAAAAATTAGCATTACTATTGTTGGCGTCCACAAGTTTATTGGCTGCATGCGGTGGAGGCGCTGTTGAGGATTCCTCTGCAACCGGATCGGTAGATTCAGGAATCAAAGATACCCTGGTGATGGGGTTGGACGATACCTTTGCGCCGATGGGCTTTAAAGATGAAAGCGGCGAAATCGTCGGTTTCGACGTCGACTTGGCGAAAGAGGTTGCGGAACGCTTGGATGTGGAAATCACTTTCCAGCCGATTGATTGGGCAATGAAGGAAACAGAATTGGCTTCCGGGAACATCGACATGATCTGGAACGGCTATACGATCACGGAAGAGCGCAAGGAGAAAGTGCTCTTCACAGAACCTTATCTGAACAACAGCCAAATCATCGTCACAATGGCAGACAGCGAAATCGCAACAAAAGCCGATTTGGCCGGAAAAATAATCGCGACGCAACAAGGATCTGCGGCATTTGATGCCATCAATGCCGACGAAACGGGAATTGCCGCTGAGTTTGATGGGGGCACTCCAATTTTGTATCCTACCTTCAACGATGTGTTCAACGATCTGGAAAGCGGCCGCAGCGATGCAATCGTCGTCGACGAAGTGTTGGGCCGTTACACGATGAAGTTAAAAGGCGAAGAAAAGTTCGCTGTTCTTGAAGATAATTTTGGTGAGGAAGAATATGGTGTGGGTGTGCGCAAGGAAGATGTTGCGCTGAAAGAAGCAATCGATGCAACGATGAATGAAATGCGTGAAGATGGAACCTACGATGAAATTTACGCAACTTGGTTCGCTGAATAATAAAATTGCTTGTTGAGGAGGAAGCCGAATGTTGGATAAACTGAAAAAAGCCGCCTTGGTCGGAACGGGCTTGTTGGTGTTGACTGGTTGCAGCGGCGGGTCTGCTGATTCTGACACCAGCTCGGAAGCTGTTGCCGAGGAAACGTTGGTCGTGGGCTTGGATGACACTTTTGCGCCTATGGGATTCCGTGATGAGAACAACGAAATCATCGGTTTTGATGTCGATCTGGCGAAAGCGGTCGGTGAGCGGATCGGGGCTGAAATGGTTTTTCAGCCGATTGATTGGGCAATGAAGGAAACCGAATTGGATTCCGGCAACATCGACATGATCTGGAATGGCTATGCCATTACGCCGGAACGTGCTGAAAAAGTCCTCCTGAGCGAACCCTATATCGTGGATGCGCAATCCATCATCGTTTTGAAGGACAGCGACATCCAAACAAAAGCGGATTTGGAAGGGAAGTTGGTTTCGACACAACAATCTTCGAGCTCAGTGGATAAAATCATGGAAGATGAATCAGGGATATTTGAAAAATTGGGCGGGGATTTGGTGCTTTATCCTTCCAACAACAATTCCTTCAGCGACCTGGAATCAGGGCGTGTGGATGCCATCGTCGTCGGTGAAGTCTATGGACGCTACTTCATGAAGCAGTCCGGACAAGACATCTACCGTGTCCTTGAGGATAATTTCGGGGAAGACGAAATGGCGGTTGCCTTCAAAAAGGGCAACACGGAACTGCAGGAACGTGTCGATGCCGCCTTGGCCGATATGAAGGAAGACGGAACCTTCGATGAAATTTACAATAAATGGTTCTACAGTGAATAACGAAAATAAAGGGTAAGAAAGAGGTTTATGAAATGGACTTGATACAGACGATACTGCCATCATTGCTTGACGGCTTGAAGATGACACTGAAGTTGTTCTTCATCATAGGGATTTCCAGCATTCCGTTAGGATTTCTGATCGCCGTCATCCGGGTTTACGGACCGAAGTGGCTGGGTTTTCTGATCCAGATATATGTCTTCATCATGAGAGGGACGCCATTGCTGTTGCAATTGATGTTTGTTTTCTTCGGTTTGCCGCTGATTGGCATTACATTGGATCGTTTTTCTGCAGCGATTCTGGCGTATATGATCAACTACGCTGCCTATTATGCGGAAATCTTCCGTGGAGGTATCACTGCTGTTCCGAAAGGACAGTTCGAGGCCATTTCCGTGTTGGGTATCGGCAAGGTCAGAGGTTTTTTCAAAATCATCATTCCGCAGGTCACCAAAATCGTGTTGCCATCTGTAGGGAATGAAGTGATTGCGCTAGTAAAAGACACATCTTTGGTTTATGTCATCGGTCTCGGGGAACTATTGCGCGCAGGACAGATTGCAGCGAATACGTACGCCTCGTTAGTGCCTTTCCTGGCAGTCGGCATCGTCTATTTATCCGTTACGGCTGTCATTACGGTGCTGCTGAATAAACTTGAATCCAAAGGAAACTTTTAGGGGGAGCGGCAATCATGTTATTAAATGCGATGAATCTGAAAAAGTCTTATCATGACATAACGGTAATCGATGATTTTTCATTCCACATCGATTCCAATGAAATCGTTGTGCTTGTGGGTCGTTCCGGAACGGGGAAAACGACATTGATGCGCTTGCTCAACAATTTGGAAAAAGCAGACCAAGGCACCATTTCAATCGAGGATGCGGTTTTGTGCAAACAAGGATTGAAGGGTGCAGAATATGTGGACCGCAAAAAAAGGCGTCTTTACCAAAATAAAATCGGTATGGTTTTCCAGGATTATGCTTTGTTCCCGAACCTTTCTGTGCTGGACAATCTGCTGGAGGCGCCATTAGCCCAAAAGTTGGGCAGCCGCGAAGACCTGACGGCGAAAGCGGCCGGATTACTGGAGCAAATGGGATTGGCAGACAAGCTGGAGGCTATGCCGTCGACTTTGTCCGGAGGCCAAAAGCAAAGGGTCGCCATCGCTCGGGCGATGATGCTGAATCCGCGGGTACTATGTTTTGATGAACCGACTTCTGCGCTCGATCGCGAATCTTCCGACAGTATCGGTAAGCTGATCCAGGAAATCGCAGCTAGCGGAACCGGCATCCTGATCGTCACGCATGATACCGAGTTCGGTCAACAATACGGGACCCGGATCGTGTCCTCAAGTGAATTCGTCAAAAATAGTTGATAAGGTCAAAAAAGTAAAAAAAGTAAAGAATGCGCTCTACTTCAGGGCTATAACTTGCTTTTTGTGACTGGCTATCTGTATAATTTTCTCTGGTTGAAAATAATGAATGCCCGTGAGCATTCCTTTTAAGGGGAGACGTATTATGGAAAAAATAAAAAACGCGTGCTGAATGCCGCAAAAGTAGGGTCAGGGACAGACGATTTAACAAACATGTTCCTGTCCCTTTCTTTGGCATCAATTATTGCGGACTTGGCGATCAGTAAAGCGCAAGCCGGTCTGATTTCAACAATCACGAATATTGGGATGCTGATAGGGGGACTGTTGTTCGGATACTTCGCGGACCGTTACGGCAGTTTAAAGCTTTTCAAGATAACGTTATTGCTCTTCTCTGTTGCGACGGCAGCAATGTTCTTCGCGGATGACTTGGCTTCGGTCTATGCCCTTCGCTTCATTGCCGGAATCGGTACAGGTGGGGAATATGGTATCGCAATCAGTCTGATTGCTCGTGTCACACCAGTCCATAAAATGGGCCGGATGTCTTCCTTGAATGCGGTAGCCGGAATGGTAGGGAACATCAGCGCGGCTTTTCTTGCAAGTTTGATATTGCCCCGTTTTGGATGGAACGCCTTATTCCTTTTGGGTTTGCTGCCGCTTTTGATTGTGTTGTGGGTACATCTGACCGTTTCAGAGAACGATTTGGTTGAGGTAGGAAATGCCACAACGGAAAGAAATAGTGAAATCAAAGAATCGAAGCCATCTTTTGGAGAGTTGTTCCGCTCACCTGAATTAGCAAGACAAACGATTTCGCTGATGTTCATGGCTGTAGTTCAGATTGGCTGTTATTTTGGTTTGATGAATTGGTTGCCGCAAATCATGCAGACAAGTTTGGGATTGTCGGTTTCGAATTCTTCTTTATGGATGATTTCGACAATCATGGGTATGTCAATCGGAATGCTGTTCTTCGGTAGGATACTGGATGCTGTTGGGCCAAGAATTGCATACGGTATTTTTTTACTGGCTTCAGCATCTGCGGTTTTCCTTTTTGTGATGGCAAAAAGCAGTATTGCGATGTTGATTGGAGGCGCGATAGTGGGATTCTTCGTTAATGGAATGTTCGCAGGATACGGTGCTATAGTCAGCCGTCTTTACCCGGAACATATCCACTCGATGGCGAATAATCTCATCATCAATGTCGGACGGGCAATCGGTGGGTTCTCATCGCTTATCATCGGCCTTCTGATGGACTATTCTAATATAACCACAGTTATGGTATTCTTATCCGCTTGCTACCTCGCCAGCTTTTTGGTCATGCTAAGCATCGATGGCTTGCGAAAAGAATCATACGCGAAAGCTGGTCTCCACCAAGTATAATCAGTTTGCAAGGGCACTCCGTTTGGCGAGTCTAAGTAAAATAAGGAGGTGCAGAGAATATGTACGCAATTATCAAAACTGGTGGTAAACAATTAAAAGTTGAAGTTGGTCAAGCAATCTACATTGAAAAATTAGAAGCTGAAGCTGGTGACAAAGTAACTTTTGATGAAATCGTATTTGTAGGTGGAGAAGAAACTAAAATTGGCGCTCCATTCGTAACAGGTGCTTCTGTAGAAGGCACTGTTGAAAAACAGGGCAAAGAAAAGAAAGTAACTACTTTCAAATACAAGAGAAGAAAAGATACACACCGCAAGCAAGGTCATCGTCAACCTTATACAAAAGTAATCATTGACGCAATCAACGCATAAGAGTGTGAATAATCATGATTGAAGTGAAATTTAAAGAAGATGACCATGGCAACCTGCTTTCTTTCGAGATTACGGGGCATGCCGGGTACGGAGTGGAAGGTGAAGATATTATCTGCGCCGCTGTTTCTGTGCTGGCCATCGAAACTGTGAATAGCGTTGAACGTTTAGCCGGGTATCAGATGCTTGTTGATGAAGCGGATGATGAAGGCGGGTATCTCTATGCGGAGATACTTTCCGAGAGGGAAGCGGAGCAGCAATACATTACGCAGATTTTACTGAAGCATCTATTCTATTCGCTGGAAGATGTCGCCCAGACATATCCGGATTATGTGGCCATAAAAATGCAATAAAACTGTACTACTTAATAAGGAGGTGCAAACCACATGTTGAAATTGAATCTACAATTGTTCGCCCACAAAAAAGGGGGCGGATCTACTACCAACGGACGTGAGTCCCAATCTAAACGTTTAGGAGCTAAACGTGCAGACGGACAAACCGTAACTGGCGGATCAATTTTGTACCGTCAACGCGGAACAAAAATCCATCCAGGTACTAACGTCGGTATCGGTGGAGATGACACTCTATTTGCAAAAGTTGACGGTGTCGTTCGTTTCGAACGTTTAGGCCGTGACAAAAAACAAGTTTCTGTATACCCTACAGCTAAATAATACTTGTACTTTTGCCGATCAACCAATTACATACACACAAAAAACCTTGCGGGGGCAAATGATCAGTCACTTCCTTCGCAGGTTTTTTTGTATTTTACATACCAACAAAAAGTAAGGGACGGTGAACGACTTGAAAGCAACAAATGTTGAGAGTCTTTTCGGATTGATGGATGAAGCCATCATATTACTTCAAACGGAAGCTGAACTTTCATATATAGAAGCGTTGTCCGAAACGCTGGAAAATCTTTCCTTTGGAGGAAAGGCACAACAAGTGGGAGGCTTGCCTTCAAACGAGGCAGTCGAACGCTTGAACAATCTCTACAAAAAAATGAATTTGGAAGCATTGGACAAGGAAATCATCCGCAAGAGCATCCAATTGACTTTCATCAAGGCGACAAAGGTAGATAAGCTCCAGATGAATCATCAAATGACTCCGGACACGATTGCCTATCTGATTGCTTATTTTATTGGAGAAATAAAAAAAGATAAGACAGAAAAACTGCATGTTTCAGATCTGGCTGCAGGGACAGGGAACCTTCTCAATATCGTTTTGGCGCATTTGGCCAACAGGGGCAATGAAGTGACTGCGGAAGCGGTCGAAAATGATGACCTGTTAATCAGTGTCGCAGCCAATAGCGGGTTCTTGATGGGCTTGTCGGAAAAAATTCATTACACCCATTCAGACAGCCTGCAGGAACTATTGATTGCACCTTCTGATATCGTAGTATCGGATTTTCCGGTCGGATATTATCCGGTGAATGAGCGCGCAAAGAACTACAAAACGGCTTTTTCGGAAGGAAATTCTTTTGCACATTTCCTAATGTTTGAACAAAATGTGAACTATCTGAAAGAATCCGGTTGGGGGATTTTTATCGTTCCTTCCGACATTTTTGAAACAGATAAAA
>JASKKA010000061.1 GCA_030153215.1 Trichococcus sp. | reverse complement strand
CCGATTTTTTTATCGATCGCATCAGCGATTTCCTGATGCCGCTCCGAGATGATCAGGACTTGTTTTTTCGGATTGAACCCTTCCAGGATGAAATCCAGCACTTTCGTTTGCACATAGAGATGCACGACAGTCAAAACGACATTCTCCAGCCCGATGACGAAGATGGAGGGTCCAACGACGAACAGGTCCAATACGACCAGTGCGATACTGGTGCTCCAACCGAGATATTTATTGAAAATCAAGGCGATGATGTCGGTCCCGGCCGTTGAACCGCCTGCCTGCATCACGAGTCCCAAGCCTGTGCCGACCAAAAACCCGGAGCAAAGCGGAGCCAGAATGATTGTTTCCATCGGATAGCGCCAAGCAGCCGTCAGATGGAGAAACACCGACATCAACAGTGTGGCCAAAAGCGTCAGCCTCATGGTCGATTTTTCCAAAAATCGGAATCCGATGACCAGTATGATGCCATTCAACACGAAACTCGTGATGGCTACAGGGACATCCAAGGTATAGAAGGCCAACAAACTAATGCCGGTGACACCGCCTTCGCCAAGATGGTTCGCCACGGAAAACATATTGATGCCCATCGCGAACAGAAATGTTCCGATTGCAATCAGAAGAATCGAACCAACAACGTTCTTTTTCAAAAAAGTTCACCTCCCTTATATTGAGTGATCCCGCTTGTTTTTCGCGTGTAGGACCGCTGTTTATGCCAATATAACATATTTTTAACTAAGTTTCTCGTTGGATAAAGAGCGGAAGCCAGGATTTTGCAGAAGCTATAAGTGACGGCAAAATAGAAATGAGGTGATGAATATGGAAGAAAAAGCAGAGAGCTTGTTGGCCGATGCGATGCGACTGGGTGTTTCCGATATCCATCTGCTCCCTTACGAAGACCACTATGAACTCTTTTTCCGCGTGAGTACCGGATTATCGAAAGTAGCGGTGTATTCAATCGAAAAGGGTGAGCGGCTGATTTCTTATTTCAAATTTCTTTCGAACATGAATGTGGGTGAAAGGCGGAAACCGCAATCCGGTGCTGTCAGGTACAGGCTGGACGGCAAAAAAATTGAACTGAGGCTGTCCACCATCGCAAATTTCCGCTACCAGGAGTCGCTTGTCATCCGCCTGCTTTATGCCAATCCGGGTTTTGAACCGGGTTTGCACGCATTTTTCCCGGCCCAGGAGGCGGAGTTGCTCGAACTGTTGGACCACAAGAGCGGTCTTGTACTGTTCTCTGGCCCTACCGGATCCGGCAAAACAACGACGATCTATCACTTGCTGCGCAGGAAATATGCCGATGAACCGCTGCAGATCATTACGATGGAGGATCCGGTCGAAATTGAGGAGCCGCTGTTTCTGCAGGCCGAAGTGAATGAAGCGGCAGGTATCACATACGACCTGCTCATCCGCCAGTGCCTGCGTCATCATCCGGATATTCTCGTCATAGGCGAAATCCGGGATCAGGAAACAGCTAAAATGGTCGTAAGAAGCGCATTGACGGGGCATTTGGTGATTGCGACAATCCATGCCAAAGAGTCATTCGGGGTATTGGAAAGGCTGCGGGAATTGGCGATTTCTTCCGAACAAATAAAGCAGACGTTGCTCGCTGTCGTTTCCCAACGTTTGATCGCAAAATATTGTCCACTGTGCTCCGGTAAGTGCACCATTCACTGCGCCCATTATCATGTAAACGAAAAGTCGGCTGCTATCTATGAAATTTTGGCAGGTAAGGAACTGCAGAACCATCTGCAGAACAAGGAGGACGGAAAGCGGTTTGTCACACTGAATGATAAATTGCGAAAAGCCTATGCGTGTGGATACATTACGGAAAAAAATTACTTGGAGAATCTCGTCTGAAAAACGTTGGCTGGCAAAAGAGCAGGCTTATTTTTTGAGGCGCTTAGGTGAATTACTGAAGGAAGGTTTTTCGTTGTCGGAAGGGCTTGCCTTTCTGAAGGTGATGCAGCCGAAGCGCTCGGGCGATATCCAGCGCATGTTGGTCAAACTGGAAACAGGTATCAATCTTGCGGATGCATTGGCTGGATGCGGATTTTCGGAACAAGTCGTATCGCAGCTGCGCTTATCCTTCCTTCACGGAAAATTGACGGAAACCTTGCTGTTTTGTTCCGATTTCCTGACTGAAAAGGATAAACAACTGCATAAGCTCAGAAAAGTCTTAATCTACCCCTTGTTTTTGCTGGTGTTCGCGAACGTAATGCTGATTGCGATCAGACAGGTCCTACTGCCCAGTTTGGAGACGATGCTGGTGCCCTCGCAAGAGGGTTCCGGCTTGCTGGTCCGCATCATCCTGCTTTACCTGGAGAACCTGCCGCTCATCATACTGGGTACGCTAGCCTTAGCCGCCAGCTTAGTCCTGTTGGCAAAAAGTTATTTGAAAAAGAAATCAGCTTTCCAAAAATCTTTGCTGTTCTGCCGGATTCCGCTATTCAGCAAATGGGTACAGCTCTACTATTCCTTTTTTTTCTGCCGGGAATACGCTTATTTCTTCCGCAACGGCATGCAGCTGAACCAGATCGTTTCGCTGATGCGAGGCGATGAAGGGACTGCCTGGATGAAGGACATATCCGGATTGGTGGAGGAAGGGTTGATGCAGGGCGATAGCCTGACGACAATCATCAAACGTTATCCCGTTTTCAAAGAGGAGATGGGCTGGATCATCTATCACGGCGAGCTAACCAGCCAATTGCCGATCAAATTGAGCATGTACAGCGAAGAATGTTTCCGGCTGTTGATAGCGGACATCGAACAGAAAATCGGCTGGTTGCAGCCTGTCTTGTTCCTCATGGTCGCCGTCATCGTGATGGCAATCTATCTCATATTGTTGATGCCGATGCTAAGTTCATTAGGAGGAATGTATTAATGAAATCAATAAAAAAAACACTAAAAAATAAAGAAGCTTTTACACTTATGGAAATGGTACTCGTCCTTTTCATTATTTCTGTGCTGATGCTGATGATCATCCCGAATGTGGCGAACACGAAAACTAGTGTAGAGACTAAAGGCACGGATGCTTTGGCGGTTGTGGTGCAGACACAGGCTGACATGTATGAATTGGATACAGGGACGGAAGCGGCCAGCTTTACCGTCCTTGGGGCTGGTGGTTATCTAAACGATAATCAAGTGACCCAAGCAACCGCCAAGCTCACAATAGCAGGCGGTAATGTTTCCATAATCGAGTGATTTGAATGAAGGCTTGAATAATGTATAAAAGCGGATTCACATTATTGGAGAGCCTATTGGTACTGATGATCGCCTCCATGATTTTGCTGCTGACCCCGCAAGTTGAAACCGCAACGGATGAACTCGCGTTCAATCTGTTTTTGGACGATTTCTTGACGGAACTTCACACAGCTCAGAGTTATGCGGTCATCACAGGGAATGGTGTCAATATGGATGTCCTGCGACCAATCGGCGCAACGCATTATGCTGTTTTTAAAGACGGTACCGGATCGGACCGTTATATCAATCGGAAGTTGCTTTTGCCTGAAGGATCAAAAGTGATTCAAGGCTACACCGGATTCATCAAAGGAGGCAGTGGATATCTGCAGCCGAATACCATCATCATGGAAACGGCCCGATATCGCTATACCATCACAATCCAATTGGGGAGCGGTCGTTATGAAGTCAATAAAGCTAAACGATAGCAGCGGATATATGCTTTTCGAAAGTCTGATCGCTTTGGCCATGGTCAGCATCTCAATCTATGTGCTGATGCCGCATTCCGTTCAATTTTTCACGACTTTAAAAGCGGCGGGAGCGGAAGTTGCCTACTGGCGGGTCGCGCAGGACCAGATGCAGGTCATCGCCAAAGGAGGAAACCCAATCGAAAGTCAGGCTTCCGGAGGTATACTGTTCACCACTACTTGGAATCCGGAAACCTCAGAACTTATAGTGAGCGGTGATGATGGGCCAGAAAGGGTGACGGTGCATGCCGACGAAATCGATGCAAAAGAACCCTGAACAATCGCAAGCCGGATTCACTTTATTGGAAGCGGCGTTTGCGCTGACTGTCAATACGTTGGTGCTCCTGCTGATAGTTGGAGGCATGGGAGTAATCCGCACTGCGAACGTACAGCTGGAGCAGAGACAAGAAGCAGAATGGCATCTTTTCCTGATTCAACTTGAACACGAATTGGATGATGAATTTCTTGTTCAAAAGACAAGTACGACCATCCGAACCAAATCGCAGAATCCCGCCGATACGGCTGCATACACTTATGAGTTCCGGATCAACAAAGTTCTTCGGTACAAAGACGGTACCGGCTATCATCCGATGCTGCTGCAGGTCAAAGCGCTGAAATACGAGGTGACCAATGAAGGTATTCTTATCCAGGCTACGCTTTCGGACAACCGGGCGCGCAGTGCACATCTCATCTTGCCGAAAGCACCTATTTGACAGGAACTCGTCCAGGAAGAGGAGCGGCTCCATCTTGCCGATCACCATTTTCTATCTGTTCTTTTCACAAATGATGCTTTTCGGACTCATCCGGGTGTACGAGAATCAGCTCTACCTCTACAAGTTGACGGAAAACCATTATAAAGCTCAAACCTTGTTGGCTTACACCGACTATTGGCTACAGGACCGGAACAAAGCATCAACTGCGGAAAATCGGATTGTGCCGGCTTTCCTGTCTTTCGAGGAAGGTATCGTACGCTGTGTGGCGGATGCGAGCGGCAAAGTCTCTGCGACTGTGACACTGCAGAATGCCTACAGCGAAACGCTGATCGTGGAAATTTTATCTCCGGAGTGATAAGCAAGAAATGAAGTGCCTGAACAAAACGCACAAACAAGCCGACAATCCGCCGGAGTGTTTGTGCGTTTTTGTTAAGTTCGGCGTTTTGGTATGGAAGGAGCAGCCATTTTGTAGTCCGCAAGGCTGATATTCCCCTATCTATGCGGGCACTTTTTTGATATACTGAACAGGTATGTTTGCAGACAAACAGGATATTTATTTTGGAAGGAAGTATGTGAAATGAGTAGAGTCTCAAAATTGCA
>JASKKA010000007.1 GCA_030153215.1 Trichococcus sp. | reverse complement strand
CCTGCGAATCAGAACACGTTTGATAGAGTGTGATGAATCCCGTTTAGGAATCGAGCACTAAGAGGACTACCACAAAGCGGACGCTTTTTGTCCGTGTGTGGTAGTCAGCTTAGGCACAGATTTCTGGGATTCAGAACACGTTTGATAGAGTGTGATGAATCCCGTTTAGGAATCGAGCACTTTTGCAAAAGGAAGCTGCCTCATCACGAGGAAGCTTCCTTTTTTCGTATATGCTGCATCAATCTGGCTGAAACCTCACGCAGAATTGGACGGCAATGTGCTCGCTTCAGGCCTTTTGTTTGGTTGAAAGGTGAGATTGTTGAATAGGCGTCACCTATTCAACAATCTCACCACGCTTTGGAAGCAAATTGCCGAATGCTGAAGAACGTTCGACAATTTTGCCATATTCTGAATTTGGATTGCCGAATGGCCCTTATGTATTCGACGCTTCAGGCTTTCCGCGCCGTTCCGTGCCGTTCAGGTGAGAAAAATCGTGCGTTTGTTGTATTCTTCAGCCGGAAAAAAGTATAATGGATGTATACAAAGTTCTTTAGAGGAGGGGTTACAGTGGAAGCAATCGAAATGGAAGGTTTGACGAAAATTTACCGCAAGCGTGCGGCTTTGGACAATGTCAACCTCACAGTTGAGCAAGGCGAACGGTTCGGGTTCATCGGGCCGAATGGGGCCGGAAAGTCGACAACCATCAAACTGTTGCTTGATTTCATCAAGCCGAGCAAAGGCAGTGCCAGAGTTTTCGGGTTGGATGCCCAAAAAGACTCCGAGAGCCTGAAACGCATCATTGGGTATGTTCCGAGCGATGTGCATTACTACAGCAATCTTACCGTTGAAGAAATTTTGATGATGACAGGAAAATTCCACCAAATCCATAACATAAAGGAAATGATCGCTTACTATGTGGAACGGTTTGCGTTGGAGCCTAAAAAGAAAATGAAGGACCTCTCCTTGGGCAACCGGAAAAAAGTAGCGATCGTGAACAGTCTGATTTTTAATCCGGAACTCTTGATCCTGGACGAGCCTACAAATGGATTGGATCCTTTGATGCAGCATCGCTTGTTTGAAGAATTAAGGTATCATAATAATGAGGGGGCGACCGTCTTCATTTCTACGCATAATCTTCCGGAAGTGGAATCATTTTGCACGCGCACTGCGTTTATCCGTGAAGGCAAAATCATTTCTGTGGAAGATATGGCATCCGGTTATCAACCAGGAAAAGTGGTGACGCTGACCGGTCCAACCATTGGAACGGAGGATTTCGAGTCCAAAGGCTACCGCGTGCTCTCCCGTACAGACAGGGTGGTTTCCTTATTGTACAAGGATAACGTGAAACAAATCTTGGCTGATATGTCACCCCTGGATTTGGAGGATATTGAAATCCGCAACCAGAATCTGGAGGAAAAATTCATGACGTTATATGGTGGAGGTGGATCCCATGAATAGCATCCGTTTGGAGTGGAAACAGGAACGTAACGGTTTATTCGTATGGCTTTTCTTTATGGTCCTGATCATGGGGCTGATGATGGCCATGTTCCCGGTCATGTCGAATCAGGGGATGGAGGATATCCTGACGACCAAGCTCGATGCGATGCCTCCTGAGATGCTGGAGGCCTTCTCGCTTACGAATGGAGCCAGCTTGCTGCAGGCTGTAGGCTTTTTCGCTTATATTTTTCAGTACCTCTTCTTGGCGGCCTGTATTTTTGCAACGATGAAAGGGGCACAGGCGCTGATCAAGGAAGAAACAAACGGGACGATCGAGTATCTGTATGCCCAGCCGATCAGCCGGAAAGCCATCGTCACAAGCAAATACATCGCTAACCTGGTGCTGCTGCTGATTTTTTGGATCGTCCTGTACGGTGCCGCTTTGCTCTTCATCTACCTGTTCAAGGAGGATGGAGCCGATTTTGTGGAAATCATAAAGGATGTCACGCTGATGTTCGGAGCGGAGTCGCTGGTGCTGTTGTTTTTTTATTCAATCGGCTTTCTTTTCTCGACGATCATCGCGAGTAGCCGTTCAACAAGTGGGGTTGCCTTGTTGCTGGTGTTCGGGACGTACATGATCGGTCTCGTCTCTAAGATGGTCGAGGATTATGAATTCCTGCGGGTTTTTTCGCCGATCGAATACGCACATCCGGCGGCATTGTTGGAAGAGGGCGTTTCTTGGGAGTACATGGTCATCTGTGTCGTTGGAAGCCTACTGGTATTGGGATTGAGCTATCTGATCTACGGCCGGAAAGACTTGCGGATCCAAGTGTAGTATAGAATATTGTTAAAAGCGCGCAGTAAGCTGCACAGGAAAGAAGAGGCTATCTCACAATGAGTCAGCCTCTTCTTTCTTGTGCGTGCGCTAACCAGAGAAGAACTGTGCTCATGCCCTGCCCGGGATCCATCACACTCTTCATAAACGTGTTCTGAATCCCAGAAATCTGTGCCTAAGTTGCTATTACGTCACGGACAAAAAGCGTCCGTTCTCGTAATAGCCTCTTAGTGCTCGATTTCTAGAGCGGGATCCATCACACTCTCTAACCGAATGTCATGAACAGGACTGCGGCGACGATCAGCGCATAGGATAATTTCTCCAGATTTTTCTTTGTGATCGGGTTCAGGCCTTTATCGTAGCGTGTCTGATACATGATCCAGACGTTGATTGCGATGCTGATGATGCCCAGTATGCTGGCTGTAAGGTATTTATTCACGTTTTTCCTCCTAACGGTCTTTTTATTCTGTTTGGCTGTTCTGCGGATCGCAGATCATATCGATGTGCGGGATATCATCTTCCAGATAGATATCCGATACAGGCCGGAATCCGAAAGAGGCATAAAAAGCCTGCAGATAGGCTTGCGCCTGTGCGTGCACTGGAAGTTCAGGGAAATGCCTCTTTGCATACTCCAACACGATCTGCATCAATTCTTGGCCGTAGCCATTGGTGCGTTCGCCTTGCGGGACCAAAACACGACCGATGCGCACATGATCCGGATCCGGGATCAGTCGGGCATAGGCCAGCAGCTGATCACCCGACTGCTGCTTCAAAAAGTGTATGCTGACGAGGTCGGTGTCGTCCACCTCTTGATAGGGGCAATTTTGCTCCACAACGAAAACAGCTGTCCGTTCTTTGTAAATCAGGTGCAATTCACTCAGTGACAGTTCTTCAAAAGGTTTGATGATCCACATTTGGTTTCCTCCTCAGCGTTTGGTGGCGTGCCACCCTCACAGTCCATTATAGCAAAGCGCAGGCAAACAAAAAACCGGCAAATCGCTCCTTACCAAAAGAAGCCAAGCAGTGCGTCCCATGATGAGACGGCTGCTTGGCTTCTTTAGCTGTTCGGTATTCGGTTTAATAATATTTCAGAGCGGCAGGGCCGGAATCGCTGTTGCTGATGCGGAAGGCATCGGCAATCGGGGAAACGAAGACTTTACCGTCCCCGACATGACCCGTGTACAATGCGCGGCGGGCAGCGCGGATGACTTCTTCGACAGGCACTTCGCTGATGATTGTCTCGATGCGGACTTTCGGCAAGAGATTGCCCTCAGCTTTTGCACCGCGATAGAAGGTTTGTTGCCCTTTTTGCAGACCGTAACCATGCACGGATGTGACCGTCATGCCGGTTACACCGATAGCGTTCAATTCAGCTTTCAAGCGTTCCAGCTTGTCGGGATTTGCGATGATTTCCACTTTATTCATCGTGAATCCTGAATCGGCCAGTTTGAAGGATCCGACTTTCGACAGGTCCACTTCTTGGATGGCAGGGGCTGCTGCCGGCTTGCTGCTGTCTGTTACGTAATCTTCGAATGCCGTCGTTGCGACAAAGTCATGGTAGCTTGAAGTCAAGCCGTGTTCAGCGATGTCCATACCGACAATTTCTTCTTCAGCAGTGGCACGGATACCCATCGTTTTTTGGATGACTTTGAAAACCACGAACATGGAGCCGGCTGTGTAGGCAGCTACGGAAGCAACACCCAAAGTTTGGATACCCAGCAGGTTCAACCCGCCGCCGTACAATAAACCGCCGTCCGTTGCGAAAATACCGACTAAGATTGTTCCTAAGGCACCATTCACACCGTGGACACTGAATGCGCCGACTGGATCGTCAATCTTTATTTTTTGATCGACGAATTCAACCGCAAGTACGATGGCAAAACCGGCGATGAATCCGATGGCAATAGCGCCGAAAGGAGAAACGACAGCGCAACCGGCCGTGATGGCGACAAGGCCTGCCAATGAGCCGTTCAGTGTCATGGAAACGTCAGGTTTACCGTATTTTTTCCAAGTGAACAAGAGTGTGACTAAAGTTGCTGTGACAGCGGAAAGATTGGTATTCAGGAAGATCGTTCCGATCAATGCAAGTGTTTCGTCGCCAGTTGCGGCCACTGTGGAAGCGCCGTTGAATCCGAACCAAGCAAACCAAAGGATGAATACCCCAAGTGCGCCGAGTGTTAAGTTGTGGCCAGGAATGACTTGCGCTTTGCCGTCTTTGTATTTTCCGATACGGGGACCGACGATAGCCGCACCGACTAAGGCAGCGACGCCTCCGACCATGTGCACAGCAGTGGATCCAGCGAAATCAATGAAGCCCATTTGAGCTAACCAACCGCCGCCCCAAATCCAGTGTCCGGAGATAGGATAGACCAGCAGGGAAATGATGAAGGAGTACACGAGATAAGAGCTGAATTTTGTCCGTTCCGCAACAGCTCCGGATACGATAGTAGCTGCAGTTGCCGCGAATACGTTTTGGAACATGAAATGCACGGTTCCGGGAATGGTGGAATCAAGTCCTTCCATAAATAAGGCAGGCGTTCCGATGATGCCGGCGATATCATCACCGAACATGATGCTGTAACCGATAAGGAAGAATCCCAATGATCCAAGCACAAAGTCCATGAGGTTTTTCATGATGATGTTCGCCGCGTTCTTGGCGCGGGTGAATCCCGTCTCGACCATCGCGAAGCCGGCTTGCATAAAGAATACCAATACCGTTCCCAGCAAGGTCCATAATGTATCTACTGATGAAAACATAAATTATTCCTCCTTTTGTTTTAGCATAGTCCTAGTGTATAGAAATAATTTTGTTGGTGCTATATCCTGCTTACGCTCTATGTTATAAAATCTAACAACTCATCTAAATCAACGTTTGCAAGCGTTTAAATGTCAAATAGGTGAGAGTTTTAATGCAAAATCTCATTGAATTACAGGAATGTTGGATGCGTTTGTGTTTTTTTGGTCAATATGATTAAAATAAATCTGACATGAGCGAGTAGCGAATAGGAGGCATGTCAGAATCGCTGACAAGAAATAGGTCACATCAGCCGGAAGGTCTCTTGTAGAATGGACATCTGCAGCAAAAAGCCGTGAGGAAAACATGCAGAACATGTTTTTCTCACGGCTAGATGTATTTTGTTGCTTAATTGCTAAAAGTTGATGATCCAGTCCATTTCTGATAATTCAATCAGCGGCAGCTCGATCGCTTCCTCTTTCAATGCCTTCTCGAACCCTTCTTTGGAAAAAGGGCCTTTTACAGATTCAATTCTTCTATCGATAATAAAATATTCGAATGCTTCATTATGTTCTTTTTCAAGAATGATAAATTCATCGGTCCAATTCAATCTTGTAATGTAGCCCTGGATGCTTCCGGTCGGGTAGCGATAAGATGAAGGCAGATGGAAAAGGTTTTGCCAAGAAGCGCACTGTCTCAAAAATAGGTCTTCTCCGACCGGTATTCTGAATTTAGCAATTCTGGATATTTCAGGCAACATTCTGTTCTTCCACACTATCATTTCACCCCTTTGTTAAGTTCTTATTCTTTTGACATCACTTCGGCATAAAGCCGGATAACAGATCCGAAAATAAAAATGAATCGCTTACATTTCTGATAAGTCATAGTATAACTGCTTTTTTTTACAAAGTACAGCAGATTCTATTGATTTTATGTACTTTATATGTTTTTTAACATTTTTTTAAGTTTAGGGGCATTGTTCGGAAATAGAAAGGGATTACATGGATTTTTTCGTTATTGTTTCTGTTCTGACTGTGGATACGGAAGTCTGCTAAGGAAATAGCATGCAAACCATTTTCAGGTCATTTTCTTATTGACCAGAGGGACAAAATGTGTTTGCTTGCTCTAGGTATATTTCATTTCAAAACACTATATATTGTGGTGGAAATTTGTGTGTGGATGATATATAGTATATACAGTAAATCGAAACAAAGACTACATTAAGTGGAGGCAACCTATCTGAGAAGCGCGTCCTGCAAGGAAAGCTTGCTCATTTTGTAACGACCTCTTACTTTTTATTAGCTTTTTTTGCATGTTCGGTTAATTTTTAACTAAGGAGTGGGAAAAATATGGCTTCATTACCAACGGATTTCTTAAATGAGAGCACGAATCTTCAAGTCGATGACGCGGAAGTAAATATCCAAGTGTTGAAGGCTGATGGACGGGTTGTTCCTTTTCATGCTAAGAAAATATATAAAGCGATCAAGAAAGCGGAGCGCTTCTTGTCTGAACAGAACGAAGGGGCTGCAGATTACGATGTGGATGCTGTCGTGGCATTGGTCGTGGACAAACTAATTGCTTCAGAGACGGACAGCGTTTCGACCGATGATATTCATGATCAAGTTGAAGCAACGCTTGCTGAGATGGGGAATTTACCGTTAGCGGAAGCCTATAATACCTACAAACTGACGAAAAAAGTCAAAAAACTCCAGCAACAGGACATCGAACTGCGCATCCAAAGCCTGATGAATGCCGATCAGAGCGTCGTCAACGAGAACGCCAACAAGGATAGCCGGGTCTTCAATACGATCCGTGACTTGACGGCAGGTGTGGCTGCGAAAGCGATCGGCTTGAGAATGCTGCCGAAACACGTTTCCAATGCCCATATGAAAGGCGATATCCATTATCATGATTTGGATTACCAGCCGTATTCACCGATGACGAATTGCGTTCTGATCGATTTCCAGAATATGCTCCGTGAAGGTTTCAAAATCGGCAATGCTGAAGTGGACAGCCCGCGTTCGGTCAACACAGCGACTGCCCAAATGGCGCAAATTTTTGCGAATGTCGCTTCCAGCCAATACGGCGGCTGCAGCGCTGACCGTGTCGATGAAGTGTTGGCTCCCTATGCCCGTCTGAACTATGAGAAGCATCTGGAAACAGCCAAAAATTGGGTCGAAGGTGAAGCGAAACAGATCGCTTATGCCGAAGAAAAAACCCGCAAAGACATCTATGATGCTATGCAAAGTCTGGAATACGAAATCAATACACTCTATACATCAAATGGACAGACGCCGTTCACCACGCTCGGTTTCGGCTTGGGCACGGATTGGTTTGCGCGTGAAATCCAAAAAGCCGTCCTGCAAGTGCGCATCAAAGGCTTGGGCAAGGAAAGACGCACAGCGATCTTCCCGAAATTGATCTTCGCTTTGAAAAAAGGCACGAACCTGGAGACGCAAGATCCCAACTATGACATCAAGCAATTGGCGATCACTTGTGCCACGAAACGGATGTACCCGGATGTGCTGATGTACGATAAAATCGTCGAATTGACAGGCAGTTTCAAAACACCGATGGGCTGCCGTTCCTTCCTGCAAGGCTGGAAAGACGAAAACGGAAATGAAGTCAATTCCGGCCGGATGAACCTTGGGGTCGTAACGTTGAATATCCCGAGAATCGCCTTGGAATCCGAAGGCAATCCGGAAGCATTCTGGAATATCTTCGAGGAGCGCCTGGCGATCTGTAAGGATGCGCTTGTCTACCGTGTGGAGCGTACGAAGGAAGCAACGCCTACGAACGCACCGATCCTGTACCAGCACGGAGCCTTTGGGAAACGCCTGGGTGAAACAGATAAGGTCGATGAACTATTCAAAAACAAACGCGCGACAGTCTCTCTGGGATACATCGGATTGTATGAAGCGGCTACCGTTTTCTACGGAGCAGATTGGGAGACGAATCCGGAAGCAAAAGCCTTCACTTTGGACATCGTCAAGAAGATGAAGGAAAAGACGGATGCTTGGGGCAACCAATACGGTTATCATTTCAGCGTCTACTCGACACCGAGCGAGAGCCTGACCGATCGTTTCTGCAGCATGGACACAGAGAAATTCGGCATCATTGCCGACATCACGGATAAAGAGTACTACACAAACAGTTTCCACTATGATGTCCGCAAGAATCCGAATCCTTTCGAGAAAATCGCCTTCGAAATGGAATATCCGCAATATTGCTCAGGCGGCTTTATCCATTATTGCGAATATCCGAACCTGCAGCAAAATCCGAAAGCTTTGGAAACAGTCTGGGACTTCGCTTATGACAAGGTCGGCTACCTGGGAACGAACACACCAATCGACCACTGCTTGGAGTGCGGTTTCGAAGGGGACTTCAATCCGACCGAGCGCGGTTTCCAATGCCCGGAATGCGGCAATACTGATCCGCAGACTTGCGACGTCGTAAAACGCACATGCGGTTATCTCGGCAATCCGCAGATCCGCCCGATGGTGAAAGGCCGCCATAAAGAAATTTCCGCCCGCGTCAAACATCTGCATGCGGATTGCAAGTCAGAACAATAATCAGAACAGTCAGGTGATGTGAAGTGAAGAATCCGCAACCGCAAGAATGGTTGGCAGAGAAGTACAGCAAGGACAAGGTGGCAGACTACAAGCCGTTCAACTTTGTCGATGGGGAAGGCGTCCGCTGCAGCATCTATCTGAGCGGCTGCCTGTTCGCCTGCGAAGGCTGCTACAACAAGATCGTCCAGAATTTTGACTATGGGATCGCCTACACGGACGAGTTGGAGGAACAGATCATGGCCGATTTGCGCCAGCCTTACGTGCAGGGACTGACGCTTTTGGGCGGCGAACCTTTCCTCAACACGAAAGTCGCGCTACAGTTGGCGCGGCGCATCCGCGCGGAGTTCGGTCGTTCGAAGGACATCTGGGGCTGGACCGGCTACTACTGGGAAGAATTAGCTGCAGAATCCGAAGATAAACGGGAACTGCTGCGGTTGATGGACGTGCTCGTCGACGGCCGCTTCGAGCTGTCCAAACGGGATCTGACCCTGAAATTCCGCGGCAGCTCCAACCAGACCATCATCGATGTGCAAAAATCGCTGGAAGCCGGGGAAAAAGTACTCTGGGCCAATGCGTACGCTTGAATGTTAAAACATATCGTGCTGCCTCACTTTGAGGCGGCATTTTTTTGTGCGTCTGATTTTTTCCGGAGTGGCAGGAAAGATGGATATACGCGAGTTATCCCTCCTTTTAGAGCAGTCGAGGTCGGAAAGGCGAAAGGAGTGGCGAATTCCCGGCGAGCCGGCCCTCATCGGGAATTTTTCTAAAATGACTGTTTCAATCCGGCTATTTTGACCCAGGAAGAAATCAAAACTAGGAATCAATCGTCCTCTGTGATGCAATTATCCAAAATCTGCGTATGTTTATGGTAGTAAATAACTATAATGGAGTGAGCGCTATCGCATACAAGGAACGCACGAAACCAAAGCTTCTCCGCATCTATGAGGTACTGTCCAATTGCATGATCCTAAGTAGTGATGACCATTATTACCACCTTCATCTAGCTAAAGGTTTCGATGGGGAATAGGGATTAGATGGACTTACCGAACCGTTATCTTAATACTGTTTGGTACTGAATGATTTGCAGTTGGAATTCAGAAAATCTTCTTTTCAAGTCGATACACTTTTGATTTGTACTGACATAATACGACTGTACGAAGTTAAGAACTACGAGGGCGTTCATACATGGGCGGATGATAAATTACTTAAATCGACCGGTGTATATCTCGAAAACCCGTGGGTACAATTGCAGCGGACTAAAGTGAAATTAGAATTGTTGCTTCAGTCCCTGTCGTGTCAAATGAAGGTGGAGGCTTATGTTGTCTATATCAATCCTGAATTCACTTTGTTGGAGGCGAAAGGTGACGGGAATTATCTTTTGCCTAGTCAACTTCCCCTTCATTTTCGGAGTTTGCCAATGAAAGAGACACCATCTTTTGAGCAGCGACGGTTGGCTGAGCGATTGCTGCAGTTGCATAATCCGGATTATCCACCGCACACGAAACCAGTATATTGTTATGAAGACTTACGTAAAGGGATCGGTTGTCCGGCATGCGGGACTGTTGCGGAAGCTTTTCATGGACACTTCATAAAGTGTCAAACATGTGGTGAAAGAATGAATGTCAAAAAAGCAATCAAAAAAAATATTGAGGATTTTCGTCTTTTGTTCCCTGATGAAAAGGTGACTACCAATCGTATGCTGGATTGGTGCGGTTCAGGCGATAAGGACCGCATATATCGGATTCTCAGAGAAAGCTATCAGCCTAAAGGAAATGCGCATGGCCGTTATTATGTCTGAAATTCTGGAGACCGGATCCCAACTTGCTTTCGCGGCCTTCGCCGGGAAACAGCACTCCGCGGCCGACCGAAAACCCGGTGAGACAGCTCTCGCCGGTAATTTCAGCGCCCCGGGGTATCCGCCAGCGGTTTTATTGATGCGCTTCAGTACCCAAAAGCCTATCAAAAATGCTATACTTGTTTTATTGAAACGTTTTCAAAAAATCCCGACAAGAAAGCTGGTATGACAAGTGAAAAAAATAAACATCGGCAACTCAGGCCTATTGGCATCAGAAATTTCGCTCGGCATCATGCGCATGAACGCGCTGACACATGAAGAGGCGACAGCGGTCATCCGCACGGCAGTAGACAACGGCATCGATTATTTCGATCATGCAGATATTTACGGCAGGGGTACCTCGGAGGAAATTTTCGGAAAAGCCTTCAAGGAACTCGGCATCGCGAGGGACAGCGTGATGCTGCAGACGAAATGCGGTATCGTACCGGGTGTCATGTTCGATTTCTCCAAAGAGCACATCATCGCATCGGTGGAAGGCAGCCTGAAACGCCTGCAGACCGATTATGTGGATGCTTTGTTGCTGCACCGCCCGGATACGTTGATGGAACCGGAGGCAGTCGCGGAAGCTTTCGATGAACTGCACAAAGCAGGGAAAGTACGCCACTTTGGGGTCAGCAACCAAAACCCGATGCAGATCGAATTGCTGAAGAAGGCTGTCACACAGCCATTATTGATCAACCAATTGCAGCTGAGTTTGACGCATGCGCCGATGATTGATGCCGGCTTCAACGTGAATATGGTGAACACGCCTTCCTTCATGCATGACGGCTCCGTCCTCGAATACAGTCGCATTTCGGACATGACGATCCAACCGTGGTCGCCGTTCCAAGCCGGCAACGGCAAGAAAGGGTTGTTCTTCGATCATCCCGATTATCCGGAATTGAATGAAAAAATCAACACAATTGCGGAAGACAAGGGCGTATCCCGTGAAGCGATCGCAATCGCGTGGTTGCTGCGCCATCCGGCTAAAATGCAGCCAATCGTCGGCAGCATGAACCCAGAGCGCATTGCGGCCATCTGCAAAGCTTCCGATGTGGAGTTGAGCCGTACCGAGTGGTATGAACTCTACATGGCTGCGGGCAAAAAATTGCCTTAAAGAAAGGCAGCATCAGTTAAAGCGAAAGAAAAAGAACAAGACTCCAATTGGAATCTTGTTCTTTTTTCGGTTTATGGTTCGTAAATAATCTTATCAAAATAGAGCAAATCGATTTTTTTTGTATCGGCGAACGTGGCGTTGATTTCCCCGCTGTAGAGCATTTCCCCAGTCTGAAGTTCGAAAACAGCCAGTTTAGAAGCCCGGTCAGGCTCCAGATAATTTTCCGTCAGTATGATGCGGTTGTCGGAAATGAGGATTTGCCAATTCATATCAGTGGTCTGTTCCCAATCAGCAGTATTCTGGAGGCTTATTTTATCGCGTGCTTGATCCTGCATCAGGTCAAGCGGTTGGATTGACCATTCCTGATCCGTGTGCTGCAATTGATAGAAGATGCCGTCCTTAATTGCGTAAGATAGATCATCCACCAATGCTTCAGCAGCCAGTGTTGACCAGTCCTTCGTTGTCCAATCATAGCGCTTGAAGGAGAGTGAAACAACCGGTGCAACGTATTCTGTAGCATCCCGATCAGCTTCTTCGAGCCGCTCCATGAGGAAGATTGCTTTTTGATCGCCTTGTGTCAACACGGATGTAGTAACACTCTGATAACCCGTGAAATCCGAAGGCACATCGAAAGCAAAATGTTCCTCCTGCATACCGCTGACCGGATCACAAATCAGGATGTCCGTGCCACGATTATTTGAATATTCATCATAACGGCTGTACGAGATAATCACCTTGCCCTCCAGAAAGTCCGTGCGATTGAGGTTATAATAGGTCTTTTCTTTTTTTTCCGGATAAGCGAGGAGCGTTTCCGTAACGGTTCCGTCAGCCTTGTCCAGTGTTGCTATCAGGAAGCCGTCATCCTCCGCTGCTGAATAGTAGAGTTTTCCTTCGGTTTCGGCATAATTCCCTTCAAAAGGCCGCTTCCCGCGCATAAACGCTTTATACTCATCGCGCCAAATCTGAACAGCACTTTCTGCGTAATCTTGGAAGAATGCGTCCTGACGTTGCGTTTCGGAATGGCGCAAGCCGGAACGGTCGAAGCTTAGGGTAGTCGTTTCCCATTGCGAGTGTGCTGTTCCGTAATAGAGTAAGCCATCCAAAACTGCTTCATCACCAGAAACTGTCTCAATGCCGATGCGCAAAGGTTCTTCTTTTGCCACCAGCGGCTGTGTGTAGAATCCTCCGAGAACGACAAGCAAAAGGAGACTCAGCAATAAAATCGTTTGTTTTCTCATTTTAGTCCTCCTTCTATACGCTGATGCGTTTTTCAAGCAACCGATAATTAGCCCATGTCCCGGACAGCCAAAGCATAAGGCTCACGGCAATCGTCATCCAGTACTTTTCTTCCGCATACAAACGCGTTGTGATGCCTGTTCTCAGGAAGAGGAGCATTGCGGCAAAGAGGACGATTGCGAGAGTAGCTGCCAAGAATACCCCTTTCCAACGTCCGCTCAAGTGCATCAGGATGAACGTGTACCCTAAAGTGAGCGCTGTATAGCCGATAGTGTAGTAGAGCAGATAATTGGAAAAGAGACTTGGTAAAGCTAGGCCTAATGGAGAAGTGTTAGTCGCTGCCATCTGCAAAGGGATTTCCCGATAGATGTCCGCCGGAATAAGTCCGGAAAAGACTAGCTCCTCAAGATACAAAAGCCCGATTTGCCAAACTTGCAGTCCTGTAATCAGGAGCCAAATGGTCGCGAATTTTGCTGCATACACAGCGAAACGGTTACCCGGCAGACTGAGCAAACGGAAAGAGAAACGGTTTTTTCCAGACCAATCCTGATACCAGATAAAGACGGCATAGAAGAGCAATGCGAAAATGGCTGTCAGGATCGAAAAACCGAAGAATGAGTTGTTTGTTACATCCTCCAACGTAAGATGCCCATAGTCCTGCAGATATTGTTCGGGCATTGCAGCGTAGCCCTGTTGCCGGTAGTTTTCATACCCATCTTTCCAGAAGTTATATTCATGGAAGACCGCATAAGCCTGCAAAGCCGTCACAAAAGCCAACAGGAAGCCATAGAACCGTTTCGCGCGATTCCATTCGAAAATCCATAGTTCCAAAAATTTTTTCATGGTTGATACACCTCCCGCATCACATCAATGATTGCCTTTCCTTCGTTTTGGCGGATTTCTTCTGCGTAAAAATCTTTGACCACACGGCCGCTGCGCAGCATGACAATCCGGTCCAACAACATTTCGACTTCATCCATATGATGAGTGGCGATGAGGACGCCCTTGTCCGTCACGAATTTGCTCGTGAAGACCTCCAGAATATCCTCGCGGGCAAAGACATCGATGCCGGAAAACGGCTCATCCATCAAATAGTAATCCGCGTCCAGGGAAAGTCCCAGCAAAAAATTCACCTTTGCGCTATTTCCCTTGGAGAGATTTTTCAGTTGCAGATCCGATTCCAGACGGAAAAACGAAAGCAGTTCATCCGCTTTGGCGGCATTCCAATTCGGGTAGTAAGTATTCATAAACGTCATCGACTCCGCAATTGTCATCCATCGTGGCATCGTCAGTGAGTCAGGGATATAGGAAATTGTTTGGTACAGTTGCTGCTGGATGTCCTCCCCATCAATCGTGATCGAACCGTTATTGCGCGGAACCAGACCCATAATGCAGTTCATGAGGGTTGTTTTGCCTGTACCGTTCATTCCGGTCAGACAAGTCACTTCATTTTTTTTGATGGTAAAGCTGACATCTTCCAAAATGGTTCGTTTGCCGTATTTTTTTCCCAGATTCTTGATTTCAATCATTCGCATGCACCTCCTTCAAGCGCTTTTTGATCAAGTCCAGTACCACGTCATCATCCAGTCCGATTGTCCGTACCGTTTCGATGAACCCTTGCAAGGCCTCGTCCAATAGCTCTTGTCTTAATGTCTGGATCTTCGATTGACTTTCCGTTATTTTGCTGAGAGAATTTCCATCTGTATAAATCAAACCAAGCCCCTCCATTTCCTTATAAGCACGCTGTACCGTATTCGGATTCACTTTTAATTGTGTAGCCAATTCCCGGCGCGACGGAATTTCTTGTCCGGGTTGGAAATCGCCGCTGACGATTTTCTGCTTGTGCATTTCGATAATCTGTTCATAGACCGGACTTCTTTTGTCAAAAATCACTTTTCCCACCTGCCTTTTCCTATCAAGTGTATTAATCGATTAATACACTTGAGGTAAAAAATATATGTATAGGTGTATTATATGGGTAATACACCAGTAAGTCAACCAGTACCCTGAAGACAGGGTGCCGGTTGACTTACTGAGGTAAGGATGATCAAAATGATGAATCAGCCGTCTCGGCAGTCGTATCCGCGGCATCGAAGTCAGGCACAGTCTTCAACTTTTTGGCCTGATCATACAGGTCGAATTCGCCAGTCAGTTCAGTCGTAGCAACGGTTTTTTGATCCGTGCGCGTGACTGTGGAAAGATAGGAGAAGGCTGTCAGATAGAAGGTTTCGGCGTCCAGACGGATTTCGATGTCGTACTCGGTCTGCTCGGAAGGCAGGGTCTGGAACAGATAGTTGATCTCTTTGTTCAACGCATCATCGCTGCCGGAAAAGCTGAGCAGGTACTCGTCCCCTCTCAGTTCGAGGGTGCCGTATGCTTCAATGATTTGGCTCAATTCGATAAACGTCTCCAGCGGATAGATCTGCAGACTGGCCAAGGGAACATCAGGTGTGGCATAAGCGGTCCAATCAGCATCGTCGGTCCTGGTGTAACCCACTTCCGGAGTCACATAGAATTCGGATTTTGTTGCGGGATAGGCGCTGTTTTTGTCTATCCGTTTTCCGTAACCGATCTTTTCTTCCGGGAACAGTGTCGCATCGGCGGTTGCGTACTGTTCGTTCACCGCTGTAGCACCGTTTAGGTCTTCTTTTGTGGTTGTGGTTCTGAAAGCGACGAACTGGTGGTAGCTCTCGAGGTCAGCGGAGCGATTGGTGAGGTTTTGCAGGACTTCTTCTCCTGGTAATGCGGCTGCGCAAGCTGAAAACAGAGAAAATGGTAGGAGCAGCAGCGCGAAAAGGATGATTTTTTTCAAAAGTGGTGCCTCCAAATCTATCGTAAAAGTGTGGGATTGTACAGGTCATGGGGAATCTGCCCGATACGCGGGCAATCTTTTCTAATTGTACAAGAGAATTCGTTAAAAGAGAAGGTTTGCTATGGCGGGAATACAATCCTATAATGGAAGCAGCGGGTACAACAGGAAATAAAGACCGAGGTGATGAAAATGGATGAGGATTTTTTTAAAGAAGAAATCTACTATAAGGATCTGTATTACACAACCAAAGGCAAAGAGTCGTGTGCTCCCAACCACAGTTTCGGGCCGACCGTCCGGGAATATTTTTTGATCCACATCATCATGAAGGGGAAGGGTTACTTCGAAATCGGCAACAGTCGCTTCAATCTCAAAGAAGGCCAATTTTTCATCATCTACCCGAATGTGATGACCTACTATCAAGCGGATGAAGAGGATCCTTGGGAATATTACTGGATCGGCATGAGGGGCGAACACCTGGAAGCGCTGCTGACGGCCATCGGTTTCCAGGTTTCGCATCCGGTGGGGAACGTGAAGAACTTCGGGCAAGTGAAGGAGATGCTGCAGGAAATCATGGCGGCCAACCCATTCGATGTTCTGTCGCGGCTGCGGCTGCAAGGGCAGCTTTATCTTTTTCTGAGTGTGTTGGGGCACGACTTGGACGGCACCGAAATCAAACAGATCGAAAAAATCAACAAAGGTGTTGAATATACGAAAAGGGCGATCGAAATCATCAAAGAACGTTATCAGGACAGCGATTTCTTCATCGGTGACATCAGTAAGGAGTTGGCACTGAATGATTCCTACCTGACTGCCGTTTTTCACAAAACGACGAACCGGACGCCGCATGAATACCTGATCGATTTCCGGATCCAGAAAAGCCGGGAGTATCTGGAGACGACGGACCTCAGCATTGCCGATATTGCAGAAAAAATCGGCTACAAAAACCCGTTGAGTTTCACGCGTATCTTCAAAAGCAAGATGCAGCTGTCTCCAAGGCAATATGCAAAGAAAGTCAAAACCAAATAAGCGTGATAAAGACAGAAAAGCATCGGGAACTTCCGATGCTTTTTTTATGGAAGTGGACAGCACCCATAAACCCAGAATCTAACATTTTGACTGATATGCAAAACATAATCCTATTTGGAATACGCTTACATGCGCCTATACTTTAAAACAAGACAGCACACGAAAAAGACAGGAGTGATCTAGCTGGAGGGAAGCCGTATTCAGCATCCAAAAAGGTAGCGGAACGTCTTTGGGCATGCTTTGAAGTTGCGAGTTTTAAAATCAACAAAAAAGTATGTTTTTGTACGGCTGAATATCTATCAGCCCTCTCCTGTATTTGGTATTATTAGCTCATCAAAACAAGTAACCGTTTGCAAAGTGGTTGTTTTTGAATGGTTTAGGTGCAATTTCTCTATGACCCAATAGTTCCTTAGTTTTCGAGCATACAATTTTATAGATAAAAGAAAAGGTGGAGAAGAAATGGTAAAGAATTGGAAGAAAGCATCATTGGCTGCAGTATTGTTATCAGGATTGGTTTTAGGCGCTTGCGGAAATGGTTCCGATGGTGGGGATGCTTCAGGTGATGTTACGATCACTTACAGCATTTGGGACAAAATCCAACAACCCGGCATGGAAGCGATAGCGGAAGCTTTCGAAGCGGAGAACCCAGGCATTGACGTAAAAGTCGAAGTGACACCTTGGGATCAATACTGGACCAAACTGGAAGCGGGTGCAAAAGGTGAAAGCATGCCGGATGTGTTCTGGATGCATTCCAACGAAATCGCAAAATACGCTACGGGCGGTGTCCTGATGGATCTGTCGGAAACCTATGCAAACAGCGAATTGACTTCACACGATAACTTCCCGGAGGACTTGGTCGAACTGTATTCCGCTGATGACGCGCTCTACGGAATTCCGAAAGATTATGACACAATCGCGCTTTGGTACAACAAAACATTGTTCGACGCAGCGGGTGTGGCCTATCCGGATGAAACCTGGACTTGGGACACAATGCTGGAAGCCGCTCAAACCTTGAATGATCCCGACAATGGTGTCTACGGTATTCTGGCTCCTTTGAACAGACAAGAAGGCTACCACAACTTCATCTTCCAGAATGGTGGCTACGTGTTGTCCGATGACAAGTCCGAATCCGGTTTCCGTTTGGACGAGACGATCGAAGCAGTACAATGGTATGCGGATTTAAGTGTGAAACATGGCGTATCACCGACACAGAGCCAATTTGCTGAAAATACAAACTTGTCCTTCTTCCAATCAGGACGCGGCGCGATGGGCTTCTTCGGCTCTTGGATGACTGGAGAAATGGCTAACAATGAATATACGGCTGCCAATGCTGATGTTGCTCCATTACCTTCAGGCAAACAAGCAGCAACCGTATTCAATGGCTTGGCAAACTCGGTTGCCGCTTCAACTGAAAATGAAGAAGCTGCCCTGAAATTCGTCGAATTCTTGGGAACTGAGGAAGCGATGCGTCTGCAAGGTGAGAACGGCGCGGCTATCCCTGCTTACATAGGAACTGAAGAAACATTCGTCAATGCATACAGCCAATTCAATATACAAGTGTATGTGGATCAGATGGAAAATGCCTACATCAAACCTTATTCAAATGACACTGCGCGTTGGGAAGACGTCGAAAACAATGCGTTGATGCCGGTATTCAATGGGGAAACGACCGTTAAGGATGTCGCTGCCGATATCGTCGCAGGTGTTGAAGAAGTATTGGCGAACGAAAAATAAAAAAATAGAAGGCCGCTTACGGGAAACACTTCCGTAAGTGGCTTTCAAATATATAGAGGTGAATCAAATGAAATCGGATGTAATAATCCCTAAAGAAACAACGGTGCGCACGGTGACACCTGCGCAACGCAAAAGAAAAACGGCGGTATGGGGCTGGTTTTTCATCGCGCCGACCTTGATCGGGCTTTTGATCCTGAACGTCATCCCCTTGTTCCAGTCGCTGTACATGAGTTTCCAAAGTGTGAGTACCTTTGGGACATCAACTTTCGTCGGGCTGGACAACTACTTGCATATGCTGCAGGATCCTGAATTTTGGCAATCGTTGAAGAATACCTTTTTCTATGCCGCCATCCAAGTGCCGATCACAATCATCTTGTCGCTGTTCTTTGCGGTATTGATGAACACGAAGATCAAAGCGGTCGGACTGTATCGGACGATCTTCTTCTTGCCGATGATTGCAGCCCCTGCTGCCGTGGCCATGGTTTGGCGCTGGCTGTTCAACTCGGAATACGGCTTGCTGAATGCGGTGCTGGATAAACTCGGTTATTCCGGGAACATCTTATGGATCACAGATCCGGAAGTGGCGATCTGGTCCATCATCATCGTCGGCCGTCATTGGTGCGTTGCAGGTGTTCGACATCATCTTCATGATGTTCGACCGGACGAACCTGGCGCTGAAGAGTACGCAGTCGCTGGTGTACATGTTCTTTAATGAATCATTCGTGCTTAACGACAAAGGTTACGGTTCGGCTATCGCCATCTCGTTGGTGCTGATCATCATGGCGATTACCGGCATCCAGCTGTTGGCACAGAAAAAATGGGTCACCTACGATTAGGAGTGAATAAAATATGCAGACAAAAATGAATAAAACGACAGCGATAATCCATATCGTGCTGATCATCGGATCTTTGCTGATGATTGTGCCATTCCTGTGGATGGTCCTGACTTCAGGGAAAACGATCAGCGAATCCACACAGATTCCACCGCAAATTTTCCCGAAAGTATTTCAGATCGAGAACTACA
The DNA here is from genome assembly GCA_030153215.1 of Trichococcus sp. Classification (GTDB taxonomy): domain Bacteria; phylum Bacillota; class Bacilli; order Lactobacillales; family Aerococcaceae; genus Trichococcus. The sequence continues at coordinate 44,825 of JASKKA010000007.1, read as the reverse complement.
AAGCAGTATGGAATTCCTTGCCATTCGTCAGTTTTTACATCAACACCGGGTTGATGATCGCTTTCAGGGTGCTGACCTCAACGATCTTCAGCGCGATGGCTGCCTTTGCGGTTGCAAAACTGGATTTTCCCGGCAAAAACTTATTTTTCGGCATCGTCCTGACGCAGATGATGATTCCTTCGCAGATCTATCTGACACCGCAATATTTGCTGGTCCAGAATTTGGGACTTTTGAATTCGATCTCGGCCTTGGTCATCCCGGGCATCGTCTCCGCTTTCGGGACCTTCCTGCTGCGCCAATTTTTCATAAAATTGCCGGATGAATTGATGGAAGCCGCGATAATCGATGGTGCAACGACCTGGCAAGTATTCTACCGCATCTACATGCCGCTGGCGCGTTCCGGTTTGGTGGCTTTGGGCATCTTCACGTCGCTCTTTGCCTTCAAGGATCTGATGTGGCCATTGGTTGTCAACATGTCCCAGGACAAAATGACATTATCGGCTGGATTAGCCAGCCTGCAAGGACAATTCACGACCAATTATCCGCAACTGATGGCCGGTTCGGTCATCGCGATCATCCCGATGGTCATCCTGTACATCCTGTTCCAAAAACAATTCATCGAAGGCATCGCAACCACAGGAGGCAAGTAAGAAAAGCCGAACGTATTTGTTCAGCTAATGACATCGAAAATGAGGTAACCGATAATGAAAATCAAAAACGAAGCAATGCTGATCACCTATCCGGACAGTCTGGGCAACAACCTGAAGGATCTGGAAAAGGTGCTGGACACCCATCTGAAAGGGGTAGTCGGCGGCGTGCATGTCCTGCCGTTCTTCCCATCATCCGGTGACCGCGGCTTTTCGCCGATGGACTACACCAAAGTCGATGAAAGGTTCGGTGGCTGGGAGGACATCAAACGCATCAGCGAAAAGTACTACATGATGTATGAGTTCATGCTCAACCACATTTCCGCCCAATCCCCCTATTATCTGGATTTTCTGGAGAAAAAAGAAGAGTCTCCCTACAAGGACTACTTCATCCGCTACAACGACTATTGGCCGGAAAACCGGCCGACGGAAACGGACATCGATCTGATCTACAAACGCAAACCGAAAGCACCGTTTGTGGACGCCCACTTCAAAGACGGCACGACCGAAAAAGTCTGGTGCACGTTCTCGGAAGAACAGATCGATCTGAACGTGAAGACCGAAGCGACGCGCCAGTTCATCAAAGACACCTTGAGCTTCTTGGCCGATAAAGGGGCTTCGATCATCCGCTTGGACGCGTTCGCCTATGCCATCAAGCAATTGGATACGAACTGCTTCTTCGTGGAACCGGAAATTTGGGAAATGTTGGAATACGCAGTGGAAATTCTGAAGCCATATGGTGTGACGGTCCTTCCCGAAATCCACGAGCATTACACAATCCAACAAAAAATCGCCGACAAAGGCTATCCGGTCTATGATTTCGCTTTGCCGATGCTGGTGCTGCATGCCCTATACAGCGGCAAAGCCGAAAAACTGTTGCATTGGCTGGAGATCTGTCCGCGCAACCAGTTCACGACCTTGGATACGCATGACGGCATCGGTGTCGTCGATGTGAAGGACCTGCTGACCCAAGAAGAAGTGGACTTCGCGGTCGAATCCCTTTACGAAAAAGGCGCCAACCTGAAGCGGATCTACAGTTCGGAAGCCTACAACAACCTGGACATTTATCAGATCAACTGCACCTACTATTCAGCTTTGGGCAACAACGATGCCGCTTATCTGTTGGCACGGGCGATCCAGTGCTTTACGCCGGGGATTCCGCAGATTTATTATGTCGGTTTGCTGGCGGGCGAAAACGACCTGGAGCTACTCGAGAACAGCAAAGAAGGCCGCAACATCAACCGTCACTACTACAGCCTGGAAGAAATCGAGCAAGAAATCGAACGTCCGGTCGTGAAAGACCTCTTCCGTCTGCTGGCTTTCCGCAATACGGCGAAAGCGTTCGATGGAGACCTTAAAATAACCCAACACGATGAAGGTGCGTTCACCTTGACGTGGGCTACTGCTGAAGAGTCGGCCAGTCTGACGGTCGATTTGACCAAAAATGCCTTCTCAATCCTGCACTGGACTGCGGCAGGAGAAGAACAAATATTTTAGAAAAATGAAGAGAGCCAAGGAGTGATGACTGTGACGATAACATTCGATGAAAGCAAGAAATATTTTCATTTGCAGAATGAATCAGTGAGCTATGTGATTTCACTGGAAGAAGAAAAATATGTGTCCCATCAGTACTGGGGGAAACGGATCAACAGCTTTTCGCAAGTGGCTGATTATCCGCGCCAGGACAATGCCTTTGCGCCCAATCCGTTCGAGGTGCCCGGTCGTGTATTTTCGCTGGCGACCTTGCCGCAGGAATTTCCGGGCAACGGCAGCGGCGATTTCCGCGAATCAGCATTCGAGTGCCTGTATCCGGATCAAACGACTGTTAGCCTGCTGACTTATAAGAGCCATGAAATCGTGACCGGCAAACAGCCATTGCAAGGCTTGCCGCAGACTTATGAAACAAAGGAAGAGCCGGCGGATACGCTGTTGCTGACGCTGGAAGATACCGTCACAAAAGTTGAAGTTGTTTTGAGCTACACCTTGTTCCGTGACTATCCGGTGCTGACGCGTTCGGCAAGTTTCCGCAACAACGGAGCCGAAGACATCCATCTGAACAAAGCCTTGAGCATGTCCATCGATTTCCCGGATGACGCTTTCGATATGATCCAATTGCCGGGTGCCTGGGGAAGAGAACGCCAAATCGTGCGCACGCCGCTTGTCCGCGGCATCCACACGCTTGACAGCAAGCGCGGCACCACGAGCCATGCCTATCAGCCGTTCGTGGCTTTGGCCGAAAAAACGGCTACGGAAGACCAAGGAGCGGTCTACGGGTTCCATTTCGTCTACAGCGGCGAATTCCGTGCCAATGTCGAAGTTGACACTTACGCGCAGACACGCGTCCAGATGGGTATCAATCCAACCCACTTCCAATGGCATTTGCCTGTTGGAGAGACGTTCCAGACGCCGGAAGTCGTATTGGTATACAGCGAAAACGGGTTGAACGGCCTGTCGCAGACACTGCACCCGTTCTACCAGAAACACCTGATCCGCGGCCAACACCAATTTGCGGAGCGTCCAGTCCTGATCAACAACTGGGAAGGCACCTACTTTGATTTCACAGCCGAAAAGATCGAGGCGATGGCCGATGAGGCGTCCACTTTGGGGATCGAACTGTTCGTGCTGGACGATGGTTGGTTCGGCAAACGTGACGATGATTACTCTTCGCTGGGTGATTGGCATGTCCACACCGAGAAATTGCCGTCCGGTTTGAAGCAGCTCGCGGAGAACATCAAGGCAAAAGGCATGCTCTTCGGGCTTTGGTTCGAACCGGAAATGATCTCTGAAGACAGCGAGCTATACCGTGCCCATCCGGATTGGTGCATCCATACGCCGGGCCGGGAAAAATCGCTCAGCCGCAGCCAGTACGTGATCGACTTCAGCCGCAAGGAAGTCCGCGACAATATCCTGGCGCAGATGATGGCGATCCTGGATGAGGTGCCGATCGACTACATCAAATGGGACTATAACCGCAACATGACCGAAATCGGTACGGCGGCTCCAGGCGCATTGCCGGGGGAAGTGCTGCACAAGTACATGCTGGGTCTTTATGAAGTGATGGAGGCGCTGGTTACGAAATACCCTCAGATCCTCTTCGAAAGCTGCTCAGGCGGCGGTGGACGCTTCGACCCGGGTATCCTTTACTATATGCCGCAGACTTGGACCAGCGACAACACCGATGCAGTGGCGCGACTGGAAATCCAGTACGGCACTAGCCTGATCATGCCGATTTCGAGCATGGGCTCGCACGTCTCAGCTATCCCGAATCATCAAACGCATCGGATGGCTTCAATGAAGATGCGTGGCGATGTGGCGATGGCCGGCAATCTTGGCTACGAACTCGATGTCACGACGCTGTCCGAAGCCGAGAAGCAGGAGATGAAGGAGCAGATCAGCTTCTACAAGGAGCACCGCGGACTGGTCCAATACGGCGTTTTCCACCGCATCCTCAGTCCTTTCGAAACCCAGAACGAAGCCGCTTGGATCTTCGTCAGTCCGGAACAGGACGAGGCGCTCTACTTCTATTACCGCGTCCTCGACCGGGCCAACCTGAAGAAGAAAAAAGTGCTGCTCAAAGGCTTGGATCCCGCCAAATTCTACACCGTCAGCGGGTACGAAGGCACAATCGGCGGCGATGAGCTGATGAACCGTGGACTTTATTTGAAGGATGCCCTGCAAGGGGACTACCAGAGTGTCTGTCTGGTGCTGAAGGAAGCACAAGCTGTGAAACACTGAAGCAAAATAAGAGAGGGGCCATCTCATTACGAGACGTCCCCTCTCTTATTTTGCGTGCGTGGATCGGAGCAGTGCGTGTAATCCAGTAATCCGTCCCCAACTCCGGCGAAGCCTCCGCTCACCGGAGCACACCGGTAACAATCGGGCTCAGCTCCGACGAAGCCGTGCTCATCGGAGAACACAAATCGGAATGCGTCCTGAACTCCGGCGAAGCCTCCGTTCGCCGGAGAAGGACGGTGATTCTGCTTGATTCATTTGATTATGGTTCTGTCACTCCAAATATTCTTTTTCGAACACTTTCGTGCTGCGCACAGTATCGAATTGGCGGACCAAGCCTTCGATCTCTTCGCGGGAATCACGGAATTTAGGCGGCAATGCCAAGCGTTCACCCAATGTCTCGTAAGGCTCTTCATCATCAATGAAGCCGGGGCCGTCCGTCGCAAATTCCAAGAGGATGCCTTGAGCGATATTGGCGTAAAGCGATTCGAAATAGAAGCGATCGACGTAACCGGAAATCGGGAAGCGGTAAGAGCCCATATGCTCGATCCATTCCTCCAACTCTTTGCGGTCCTTGACGCGGAAGGCCATATGATGGACGCTGCCGAAGCCTTGCTGGGCTTGGCCCAGCGAAGTATTGTGCTCCACGATCATGCGGCCGCCGTTGCCGCCTTCTCCCACTTCAAAGAGATGGACAGCACCCTCGGAAGCGACGGCGCGGAAGCCCAATACGGTCTCCAATACTTGCTTGTAGAAATTGAAATCAGCGATGCGGACGAAAATTGGGCCCAAGCCATGGATGCCGTATTCGTTCGGAACAGGCCCTTTTTGCCATGGAATCCCGGGAGCCACGCCGGCATCGGCCTCATCCGAAACCAATTGGTAAAGTTGCTCATCGAAATCCTGGAAGTCGATCACGCGGCGGCCGAACTGTTCATGGATGCCGGAATGCGTGACGTTGTATTTGTCGAAGCGTTTCACCCAATAGTCCAAGGCTTCATCGGAAGGGACGCGCAGGCCAGTCTTGAAGATTTCATTTGTCCCTCTGACGGCTTTCGGGATGCCCGGGAAGTCGAAGAAGGTGATGTCCGTACCGGCACTCCCGCGATCATCAGCAAAGAAAAGGTGATAAGTCTGGATGTCGTCTTGGTTTACGGTTTTTTTGACCAAGCGCATACCCAGGATGTTGGTGAAGAAAGCATAGTTCTTCTCGGCGCTGCTGGTGATGGCGGTGACGTGGTGAATTCCTCTTAATGTGTTCATAGTTCGTTTCCTCATTTCATTGTGTATTCTGTTTCGTATATTCCTAATTCGAGATATATAGCCAAAAAAAGAAATCAGCAATCAGCTAACTTAATGTGAGTATACCGGCGTCCGACCCAAGATGCAAGCATTTCGCTCCGTGAGCAGGAAAAGCACGAAAACGGCCGATCCGGAGGCGTCCGGAAAGGCAATCGGAAAGTAAATATGTATAATAAGGGTATCAAAAAGCATTTTATGGACTACAACAAAAAACGAAACAGGATGAAAGGCAGTGATCAAATGGCAGGAAATGGATTGATGATGCAATATTTTGAATGGTATTTGGACGATGATGGTCAATTATGGAATCGCCTCAAGGAGGATGCAAAGCATCTGAAGGAATTGGGCATCACGGCTGTCTGGACTCCTCCGGCTTATAAAGGCACCGGAACGAATGATGTCGGCTACGGCGTCTACGATCTCTATGATCTGGGCGAATTCGACCAAAAAGGAGCCGTCCGCACCAAATACGGCACCAAAGCAGAGTATTTGGCCGCGATCGAAGCGCTGCACGCGGAAGGCATTTCCGTTTATGCCGATGTCGTCTTGAACCACAAAGCCGGCGCGGACGAGACCGAACGCTTCCTTGCTTATGAAGTCGATCCGGACAACCGGCAAGAGAAACAATCAAGCTCCTACGAAATCGAAGGCTGGACGAAATTCACTTTCCCCGGCCGCGGTGACAAATATTCCGACTTCAAATGGTCCTGGGAACATTTCACCGGGACGGACTTCAATAACGAATCCGGCAAAGAAGCCATCTACATGATCAAAGGCCTCGACAAAGGTTGGGCGGAAAACGAGAGCGTCGACAGCGAATACGGCAATTACGATTACCTGATGTATGCGGATATCGACTACAGCCATCCTGAAGTCGTTGAGGAAATCAAGAAATGGGCAGATTGGTACATTAAGGAGACGGGTGTCGACGGATTCCGCTTGGATGCCGTCAAACACATCAACGACCAGTTCGTGCAGGATTTCGTGGAGACGATCCGCGCGCAGCACGGCGATGATTTTTATGTGGTCGGCGAATATTGGAAGTACAAATATGGCGCGATCAAAGAATATCTGGAAGCAACGGATTTCACCTTCGATCTTTTCGACGTGGCGTTGCATCAGAATTTCCACCTTGCTTCCCAGCAAGGCAAGGATTACGATCTGCGCAATCTTTTCAATCAGACGCTGGTCGCCAAGAATCCGACCCATGCGGTCACTTTCGTCGACAACCATGATTCGCAACCGGCCCAAGCGCTGCAGTCTTACGTCGAGCCGTGGTTCACCCCGTTGGCGTACGGCGTCATCCTGTTGCGCGAACAAGGCTTCCCGTGCCTGTTCTACGGCGATTATTACGGCATCAAAGGCCCGCATCCGGTCGACGGCCAGCAGACTTTCCTGGACAAACTGCTTTATCTGCGCGCCAACCATGCCTACGGCGAACAGCGCGACTACTTCGACCACGGCAACTGCGTCGGCTGGACACGTCTGGGCAATGAGGAGCATCCTTACGGTTTGGCGACGGTCATTTCCAACAGTGAAGAAGGCTTCAAGGACATGTATGTCGGCGAACAGTACGCCGGCCAGATTTTTGCGGACTATACAGGCAACCGTGAAGACAAGGTCGAAATCGGCGAAGACGGCAACGGCCGCTTCCCGGTCAATGCCGGTTCGATTTCGGTCTGGGTCAAGGACGCGATCTCCCCAGAGCAAGCCTTTGACGCGGATGCGGTTGAAGAATAACTTTTACCGAACGCGTGTGGTAAAAAACTGCTGAAGAAACAACAATAGTTATACAATGAGGAGGCTGGGATGTTGTCCCAGCCTCCTCATTATCATGTGTCCACAAAACGATTACCGAAAATCCCAACAAACCTGACGGATTGCCCTTGCGTCGGGCATCAGCCCAGGACAGCGTTCCGGAATGTCGAGATCACCCAAACAAACACAACCATTAGAAAAAGGCGAACCGTTAGCGGCTCGCCTTTTTCTGGGGGGAGGGTAGGTTAGAACTGGAAAGCGTAATTAAGGTGATGCCTCCATCCTCTGGTTAAGGGATGGCGATCACATCTTGAGATTGCTTGTCGAAGAAGTGGGACTTGCTCATGTTGAAGGCCAAATCAATGACTTCGCCTGGCGAATGGAAATCGCGCGCGTCCACACGGGAAATGAATTCTGTTCCGCCGACTTTGCTGTAAAGCATGGTTTCAGCACCCAATAATTCGGATACGACCACTTCTGCTTTGACGCCCCAAGTCGGGTTGGTATCAAGAACGATCTGCTCACTTTGGATATCTTCCGGACGGATGCCGAAGATCAATTCTTTGCCGTTGTAGCCTTTTTCTTCCAGGACTTTGCGTTTTCCGGCAGGCAATGTCAATTTCAGACCTTCGCCGTTCGTGATGACGCCATCTTGCAAAGTGACGTTGAAGAAGTTCATGGCAGGCGAACCGATGAATCCGGCTACGAATACGTTCACTGGCGTATCATAGACTTCTTTCGGGCTGCCGATCTGTTGCACAAAACCGTCCTTCATGATGACGATGCGATCTGCCATTGTCATCGCTTCAGTTTGGTCATGGGTTACGTAGATTGTAGTTGTGTTCAAGCGACGGTGCAATTTTGCGATTTCGGCACGCATGGCCACACGCAATTTTGCATCCAAGTTGGATAACGGCTCATCCATCAGGAAGACTTTTGCATCACGCACGATTGCGCGACCCAAAGCGACACGTTGTCTTTGTCCACCGGATAATGCTGCCGGTTTGCGATCCAAGTATTCCGTCAAGCCCAAGATGTCGGCTGCGTTATCAACGCGTTTCTTGATTTCATCTTTTGCGTACTTTCTCAACTTCAGACCGAAAGCCATGTTGTCGAATACAGTCATGTGCGGATAGAGCGCGTAGTTCTGGAACACCATTGCGATGTCGCGGTCTTTTGGCGCCACGTCGTTCATCACTGTGTCACCGATGATCAATTCGCCTTCGGAAATGTCTTCCAGACCGGCGATCATACGGAGCGTTGTCGACTTTCCGCAGCCGGAAGGACCGACAAAGACGATGAATTCGCGATCTTGGATGTGCAAGTTGAAATCTGTAACCGAATAATTAGCGGCATTGTCATATTTTTTGTGGATGCTGTTCAATTGGATCTCTACCATTTATTTGTACCTGCCTTTTTGGTTTTTTGGGCTTTTCTTTATGTCCTTATTCTATTTGAAAGCGGATTCCACGACCACGGGAAACTGCCCAAAAAAACCGCCATCGTTTTGTGCACTTTGCCGAAGGCGCTTTCCTGGTGCGGAAAGGCTTTAGAAAAATCTCAGGAATTGGTCATAAAAAAGTCTCAATTCCTTGCTATAGTTTGCATAGCGCTCGCTCCGGCAACCTTAACAACAGGCAAGAGCACAACTAAACCGTGAAAAAGCGCCGTTGTTTTGGTAAAATGGTTCTTTGATGCATCAAAGATCGATGCAGTCATATTCGAGAGAAAAGGGAGTTTTGATCCATGAACAAAAGAGGGTTTGAAGTCATCAGCAGTTATGCCGACAAAAACATCCGATTGCCTAAGCGTGCAACGAGACATGCAGCGGGATATGATTTTGAAGCAGCTGAAGAAATCGTGCTGCCGGCTATCTGGAAAACGGTCGTGAAAAGCGCGGGGTTGCAGCTTGGGGAACTGTTCGGGAGCGACAACGATGAGGCGATCGAAAAGAAAGAGCAGCTTTTGCGGCCGCTTTTGGTGCCTACCGGAATCAAAGCCTACATGCAGGAAGATGAATACCTACAATTGACGAATCGTTCCAGCAATCCGCTGAAGAATTTCATCGTGCTGCCGAACGGCGTGGGCATAGTTGATGCCGATTACTACAATAATGAGGGGAATGAAGGCCACATCTACTTCCAGTTTCTGAATTTCGGGTTACGCGACAAAGTCATCCGCAAGGGCGACCGCATCGGCCAGGGCATCTTCCTGCAGTTTTTGAAAGCCGATCAGGATGAAGCGGAAGGATCGGAACGCACAGGCGGTTTCGGATCGTCAGGACAGGCTTAAAAAGAAAAGCCGAATCCGTGGGTATTTGCGGATTGTTATACGTAGAGTAGGCTTTTTGTGATAAAATAAGATAAGTTGATTCATACTTGAAGGAGAGATTCATTTGGCAAAGAAAACGGCAGTGAAATACGTTTGTCAGGCTTGCGGATACGAGTCGCCGAAATGGCTGGGACGTTGCCCGAACTGCAACACTTGGAACCAAATGGAGGAAGAACGGGAAGCGACGAAAGCAGTCAAGCAACAGCAACGTTCCAATTTCAGCGGAAACGTTCCTGAAGCAATCGCCATCCAGGACATCAAGACCGAGAATCTGCCGCGCGTCAAGACGCAGATGGAAGAAGTCAACCATGTGCTGGGCGGAGGGATCGTACCAGGTTCGCTGATTCTGATCGGAGGCGACCCGGGAATCGGTAAGTCCACATTATTGCTGCAAGTTTCGGCGCAGATCAACCAAGGCGGACACCGTGTCCTTTACATCTCCGGAGAGGAAAGCGCGAGTCAGATCAAATTGCGGGCGGAACGGCTCGGGGTCAAGGGCACCGATTTCTATATCTACCCGGAAACGGATATCGAGGCGATACGCAATACGATTGAGCGGATCAAGCCCGAATTCGTCATCGTCGACTCGATCCAGACGATGATCCATCCGGACAACACGAGCACGGCCGGCAGCGTCTCGCAAGTGCGCGAGTGCACCGCCGAATTCATGCGGATCGCGAAGAGCAACGATATCGCCATCTTCATCGTCGGCCACGTGACGAAGGAGGGCGCCATCGCCGGACCGCGGATGCTGGAGCATATGGTGGATACGGTGCTGTATTTTGAAGGCGATCGCCATCATGCCTTCCGGATCCTGCGTGCCGTCAAAAACCGGTTCGGATCAACCGACGAAATCGGGGTCTTCGAGATGATCGAAGGCGGCCTGCGCGAAGTGCGCAACCCATCCGAACTATTCCTGGAGGAGCGGCTTGCCGGAGCGTCCGGATCGGCAGTCGTTGCCTCGCTCGAGGGTACGCGCCCGATTCTGGCTGAGATCCAGTGCCTGATTACGCCGACAGTCTTCGGGAATGCCCGCCGGACCGCGAGCGGATTGGATTACAACCGGGTTTCGCTGATCATGGCCGTGCTGGAAAAACGCGCGGGCTTGCTGCTGCAGAACCAGGATGCCTATTTCAAATCGACAGGCGGCGTGAAGCTGGATGAGCCGGCCATCGACTTGGCGGTGGCTGTCAGCATCGCTTCCAGCTATTGGGACAGCGAGACTTCCGCGACCGAGTGTTTCATCGGCGAAATCGGCCTGACCGGTGAAATCCGCAGGGTGAGCCGGATTGAACAGCGCGTCAACGAAGCCCAAAAATTGGGCTTCACGAAAGTTTATTTGCCGAAGAACAACCTGTCCGGCTGGAAGCATCCGGAAGGCATCCAGATCATTCCTGTCGCGACACTGCAAGAAACGCTGCGCAAAGTATTTCCGAATAAAAATTGATGACAAATGGAAAGAGAGGGAAGCCTTTGAAACGGAAAATCATAACGGCCGTTTTCCTCTTGGTGGGCGGAAGCGCTGGTGTTACAGCGATGCCTTACCTGTGGGGATTAGCGGGCATACAGAATAATCTTTTCAACAATGTTTTTGTTAATATTGGAATTGGAGCACTTATATTTTTATTATTATCCTTTCTGTTGATGAAATTCATTTTGGATGTCATCCAGAAAATTGAGAACTACTTCAGCACCTTATCGGTCAGCTTCATGCTGTTCGGTTCAATCGGAACGATCATCGGGCTTGTGTTGGCTTGGCTGATCGGCATCCCGTTGACATCACTGAGGATTCCGGTCATCAACGATGTGTTGCCGGCAATCCTGTCCTTGATTTTGGCTTACTTGGGTTTCCGCGTGGGGACTACCCGCACTGAAGAATTCCGGAAACTGTTCGCAGCGAAACCGAAAAAGCAGGAAGAACCGCAGATGCTTGATCGTAAAGCGGACGATACTTTCCGCAAATACAAAATTTTGGATACGAGCGTCATCATCGACGGCCGCGTCTACGATATCGCCAAGACCGGTTTCATGGAAGGCGTCATCGTCATTCCCAACTTCGTGTTGCGCGAGCTGCAGTACATCGCCGATTCCTCGGACAGCCTGAAGCGCGTCAGAGGCAGACGGGGATTGGACATCCTGAACAAACTCCAAAAAGAAGAAGACATCGTCGTTGAAAGCTACGACGGCGAATTCGAAGAGATTCCCGAAGTCGACAGCAAGCTGATCCGTTTGGCGAAACTGATCGACGGCATCGTCGTCACGAACGACTATAACCTGAACAAAGTCTGCGAGTTCCAGAATGTACCGGTATTGAACATCAATGCCTTGGCCAACGCCGTGAAACCGGTCGTCATACCCGGTGAATACATGGTCGTCACGGTCATAAAAGTCGGAACGGAACGCAATCAAGGGGTGGCTTACCTGGACGACGGCACGATGATCGTCGTTGAAGAGGGACAGCATTACATGAACGAGACGATCGAAGTCGTCGTCACGAGCGCCTTGCAGACAGCAGCAGGCCGCATGATTTTCGCGAAGCCTGCGCATTCACAAAAAGGCATCAAATAAGAAATCCAGCACGAAATAACCAGCTTCACAGAAAAGGGGATACTTCATATGACAAAGAAAATCCGCGTACGTTATGCACCAAGCCCAACCGGTAACCTGCATATCGGAAACGCCCGTACCGCATTGTTCAACTATCTGTTTGCCCGCCATAACGATGGCGAGTTCATCATCCGTATCGAAGACACGGACCAAAAACGCAACCTTGAACATGGCGAAACGAGCCAACTGGAAAACCTGAAATGGTTAGGGATGGACTGGGATGAAGGTCCGGACAAACCGGGCAAAGTCGGCCCATACCGTCAATCCGAAAGACAGCCTATCTACGATCCTTTGATCGACCAGTTGTTGCTTGCGAACCAAGCCTATAAATGCTACTGCACCGAGGAAGAACTGGAGACGGAACGCGAACATCAACGTGCCCGCGGCGAAATGCCGCATTATGCAGGGAAATGCGCGCACTTGACGGCTTCCCAGCAAGCTGAAAAAGAAGCGCAAGGCATCACGCCGGTCATCCGTTTCCGTGTGCCGATCGAAAATACCTATACATTTGACGACATCGTTAAAGGACCGATCACGTTCGAAGCCAGCAGCGTCGGCGGAGATTACATCATCCGCAAACGCGATGGCTTCCCTACCTACAACTTCGCGGTTGCCGTGGATGACCACATGATGGGCATCACTCACGTCCTGCGCGGGGATGATCATATCGCCAATACACCGAAACAAATGATGATCTATGAAGCCTTCGAGTGGAAGACGCCTGTTTTCGGCCACATGACTCTGATCATCAACAGCGAAACCGGCAAAAAACTGAGCAAACGCGATGAAACGATCCTACAGTTCATCGAACAATACAAAGACTTGGGCTACTTGCCGGAAGCAATGTTCAACTTCATCACGCTGTTGGGTTGGTCACCGGTAGGAGAAGACGAAATCTTCTCGAAAGACGAGCTGATCAAGATGTTCGATCCGGAACGTTTGAGCAAATCACCTGCCGCCTTCGACCAGAAGAAACTGGAATGGATCAACAACCAATACATGAAGAGCGCCGATTTGGACACAATTGTGGCATTAGCCGCACCCCACTTGGTTGCTGCCGGCAAATTGCCGGAAAATCCTAGCGAGGACGACAAAGCTTACGCGAAAAAATTGATCGGCCTTTACCACGAGCAAATGAGCTATGCCGCTGAAATCGTCGCCCTTTCCGAACTGTTCTTCGCGGATGAACTCAACTTGGATGCAGAAGCGCAGGAAATCCTGGCTGCCGAAACGGCGCCGATTGTGCTTGCCGCTTTCAAAGAGCAATTGGTTGCCATTGAGCCGTTCGCAGAAGCTGAAATCCTGGGCGCCATCAAGGCAGTCCAAAAAGAAACCAAAATCAAAGGCAAGAACCTGTTCATGGCCATCCGCGTCGCCGTAAGCGGCCAAATGCACGGACCTGAAATCGGCAAGACCATCGAAGTGCTGGGCAGAGAAAAGAGCTTGGCTCACCTGAACAGCGTATTGGAAAAAATGTAAAACAGAGAAAAAAGGATAGCAAAAATGAGCTGATTCTATATAATGGATGGATAATCCAAAAAGGAGCATGAGATGACTTGAATAGAATACGCGAAACGATTCAAACCATAAAAGATCATGATCCGGCCGCAAGGAGTACGTTGGAAATCATTCTGACGTACCCGGGGCTACATGCCATCGTTGTATATGATATCGCTCATTTTTTTTATAAGCGTAATTGGTATACCTTCAGCCGGGTTATCTCGCATCTCGGGCGTTTCTTGACCGGCATCGAGATCCATCCGGGCGCAACGATCGGCCGGCGCCTGTTCATCGACCACGGTATGGGGATCGTCATCGGGGAGACAGCCGAAGTCGGTGATGATGTCATGATCTACCATGGCGTGACACTGGGCGGCACCGGGAAAGACACCGGCAAGCGCCATCCGACCATCGGGAACAACGTGCTGTTGTCCGCCCATGTGCAGGTGCTTGGTCCGATCAAAATCGGCGACAATGCCAAAATCGGGGCTTCCGCAGTCGTCGTCAGCGAAATTCCGCCTGATGTGACGGCAGTCGGCATACCGGCAAAGATCGTCCGCTACCATAACCATAAGCTGAAATAAGACAAAACAACCGAATGATTAGCTTTTAAAAAGGGCCGCGAGCCCTTTTTTGGAAGCTGGAAAGGAGTGCGCAATGTTAAAAATCTACAATACCCTGACGCGCGAAAAAGAAGAATTCCAACCGATCGAAAAGAATAAGGTGGGCATGTATGTTTGCGGTCCGACCGTCTACAACTACATCCACATCGGCAATGCGCGCAGCACTGTGGCGTTCGACACCGTCCGCCGCTATCTGGAATACCGCGGCTATGACGTGAATTTTGTCTCCAACTTCACCGACGTGGACGACAAAATTATCCGCGCCGCCAAAGAGTTGGGCATTTCCGCGAAGGAAGTCGCCGAAAAGTTCATCGCGGCCTTCTATGAGGACACGGCTGCGTTGCACGTCGAAAAAGCGACGCTGAATCCGCGCGTTATGGAAAACATCCCGGACATCATCGCCTTCATCGGCGACCTGATTGATAAAGGCTATGCCTATGAAGCTGATGGGGACGTCTATTACCGCACCGGCAAGTTCAAGGACTACGGCAAATTGAGCGATCAATCGATCAAGGACCTGATCGTCGGCGCCAGTGAACGCTTGGATGCGGAAGAGAACGTCAAAAAAGAGGACCAACTCGACTTCGCGCTTTGGAAAGCAGCGAAGCCGGATGAAGTTTCCTGGGAATCGCCTTGGGGTCCCGGACGCCCGGGCTGGCACATCGAATGCTCGGTGATGGCGACCAAATATTTAGGCGACACCATCGATATCCACGGCGGCGGCCATGACCTGACTTTCCCGCACCACGAAAACGAGATCGCCCAGAGCGAAGCCAAAACCGGCAAAACGTTCGCGAACTACTGGATGCACAACGGCTTCGTCACGATCGGCGAAACAGCCGAAAAGATGAGCAAGTCGCTCGGGAACTTCGTGACGGTGCATGATATCCTGAAGGAAGTCGATCCACAAGTGCTGCGTTTCTTCCTCGGCACAGCGCATTACCGCCGTCCTGTAAAATACAGCGAAAAAGCCATCGAAGAAGCGAAAATCAACCTGGAGAAGGTGAAAATCGCCTATCAGAATGCACACTACCGCCTGCAGGATGCCGTTGCGGCACTGCCGGATGATGCCGAGAAACTGGCTTTTTTCCAGAATCTGCAAGAACAGTTCGTCACCGAAATGGATGACGATTTCCAAGCGGATAACGCCATGTCGGTCGTCTACCAGTTCGCCAAGGAATTGAACATTTACGCGGAAGGCGAGGCCGTTTCCGAAGCAGTCATCACCGCAGCCTTGACTTTGTACAAAGCGATGGCTGGCGTCTTCGGCGTCGTGTTGGGGGAAGAAGCTTTGCTGGATGATGCCATCCAAACGCTGATCGATGAACGGACACAAGCCCGAACAGACAAAAATTTTGCCCGCAGTGATGAAATCCGTGATTACCTGAAGGATCAGGGCATCATCCTGGATGACACTTCGCAGGGCACCAGATGGAGAAGAGCATAGTGACAGAACAAAATTGGAGCTTACTGAACGGTCTCGCCTTGGCCTACGTCGGCGATGCCGCTTATGAGACCTATATCAGAACGCATTTATTAGAAAAAGGACATACTAAACCCAACCAGCTCCATCGGCGGGCGACTTTCTTCGTTTCGGCCAAAGCCCAAGCGAAGCTGATGCACGCGATGCTTGCCAAAGAAGGCTTCCTGAGTGAAGCAGAAATGGATATGTACCGTCGCGGCCGCAACAGCAAGAGCCATACGATAGCCAAAAATGCGGACGTGACGACCTACCGCATCGCGACCGGCTTCGAGTCGCTGATGGGCTATCTGCATCTCTCCGGCCAGAAGGAACGTCTGGAAGAGCTGATCCGTTGGTGTATCCAAGAAGTCGAGGAAAACAACTATGAAAAATAAACCGAACCGCGCGTTCAAGGACAGCCGCAATGCCCCGAAAAAAGGCAGACCGGAACCAAAACTAAACCCGAAGCGACGCGATGAAGCAGAAAAAGAAACACCCGAAAACGAAGACTTCGTGATTGGACGCCACCCGGTGCTGGAATTGCTGCGCTCCGATCGCGACGTCAACAAACTGTTCATCCAGGATGGACTTGGCGGAGAAAAATTGGGCGACATCATCAAGCTGGCGAAGGACCGCAAAATTCAGATCCAAGCGGTGCCGAAAAGCAAGCTCGATACGTTGTCAGACAATGCTGTTCACCAGGGCGTCATCGCCGCGACGGCTGCTTTCCAGTATGCCGTCCTCGATGATCTGTTCGAAGCGGCTGCCGCCAAGAATGAAGATCCTTTCTTCATCATTTTGGACGGCGTCGAGGATCCGCATAACCTGGGTTCCGTGCTGCGTACCGCGGATGCCTGCGGCGCGCACGGGGTCATCATTCCGAAACGCCGCGCAGTCGGCTTGACGGCAACCGTCGCCAAAGCTTCGACAGGCGCCATCGAACATGTGCCGGTCGTGCGCGTCACGAACCTGCACCGCACCATCGAAGAACTGAAGGAACGCGGTGTCTGGATCTACGCGACCGACATGAAAGGGCAGGATTACCGCCAATGGGATACGACCTTGCCGCTGGCCATGATCATCGGCAACGAAGGCAAAGGCATCTCGCGCCTGTTGAAGGAATCCGCTGACGGCCTCTTGACCATCCCGATGGTCGGCCATGTCCAGAGCCTGAACGCCGGCGTCGCAGCCGGACTGATGATGTACGAAGTATTCCGCAAACGCCACATTTGATCTGCGGCGTCTGCGCACCAGAAAAAGCGAGGTGAAGGCCGTGTTGAAGAAAGAAATCGTGATCGTGGACGGCTACAATATGATCGGCGCCTGGCCGGAACTGGTCAAGCTGAAGAACCAGGACCTCATCGAAGAGGCCAGGGATCAACTGCTGCAGGCGCTGTCCGACTACCAGAACTATGAAGGCAACGAAGTCTGGTGCGTCTTCGACGCCCAGTTCGTGCCCGGCATCACGAAGGAATATTCCAAATACAAGGTGAAGGTTATCTTCACCGCGCAAGGCGAGACCGCCGACACCTACATCGAAGGCGTCGTCAAAAAACTGCGCAACGTGCTGACCGAAGTCTACGTCGCCACCAGCGATTTGGCCGAACAGCAGCTCGTCTTCTCCAAAGGCGCCCAGCGCATCTCCGCCCTGGAACTCTACAAGGACATCAAACGCTCCAAAAAAGCCTTGGAGACCGAAAGTCGCCGCTTCCGCGACCAACGCCAACGCGGCACCTGGTCGGATGACCAACTGGAGATCCTGCGCGAGATCTATAAGGATATGCTAGAGTGAAGTCTCGCACATAAAGAACACAAATAAAGAGGTCGTCTCGTTTTCGAGACGACCTCTTTATTTGGAATTGAGTTTACAATAGCGGTCCCGAAATCCTTCCTCAACTCCGGAGAAGAGGCCGTACACCGGAGTTCGTCGGTAATCATAAGCATCAACTCCTGCGAAGCTGGCGTCATCGGAGTAGACAAGCAAAATATGGGCCAAACTCCGGCGAAGCCTCCGTTCGACGGAGGAGAACAGTGCAGATTTCGATTGCTATGTTGGGAAGGACACAGCTTGCTTTTATTGACACAGGAATCAAAAAGGAACGAATTCATCCTTCACTTCGGTCCTATCATTTTGTCACATTTGATAAGCATCAAAATCAGTTGCTATCCGGGTATAGGTTTCGACAGCTAATTTCCAGCCTGCGTCCGCTTTTGTGAAGACCTCCGAGATGACAAAAGGATTTTGTACTTCGTTTCCCCCGATGACTGCTGTCAGAATCAGTTTTTTGAAAATGATTGCGGTGCTGCCGTAGTCCTCGACGTATTCCTCTGCAATCTCAATCGCTTTGAAGATAAAAGTTTTATCGTTAAAGACTGCGAGCTCACCTGTCTTATCAAAAGTGATGCCCATATGAACAAAGTGCGCGTTGTCTGCAATTAAATCCACCACTCCGGTCATATCATTTGCTTGCTTTGCATCCCAAGTCTGTGCTGAAATGCGTTGAACGTCGTGTGTCATATTCATTCTCCTTTTTTAGTAAGAATAATCACGATTCAGAATTGCATTAAGTCTTTGTCGTGATGGTAAGCCTATCTTAAACCCTGAAGTTAAGACCATAGCAAGCGCTTTTCTCAGTTTTAACTGTATTTTTCTCTTGTGCACGTAAAAAGTGTGGACGATTCATTTCTGTCAGCGTCATGGCCGATAGAGAATGTGGGTACAAAAATGTAAAGTTGGAACCGACAAATTTGTTAAATTGGATTGGCAAAAACGTAGTGTGAGTGATTCGCATGTATAAAAAACGCATTCCTTATAGTGAAAAATGAATCAAAAGAGACACAGACCCGTGCTTTTTTGATTCCTTTTTTTGCAATTGTAACGTTCATATATTTTTGTGCTCATCGCTCCGTTTGTCGCATCCAATTAGGCTTGCTTATCGTAGTTCATACGTGCCAGTAAGAACATACGCTGCATCCATTTTGGCATATTGAAGAAGCGTTTATCTTTGTCGAGTTGGGCTATTTGCGCCAATTCAGCTGCTGTCAGTTCAAAATCAAAAATAGCCAGATTACTGTCTATGTGAGCTGGATTTTTAGAGCCTGGAATGACAATATTTCCTGTTTGGACATGCCAACGCAAAATGATTTGAACAACGGATTTATTGTACTTGCTTGCCAATTCTGTAAAGATTGGCTCGGCAAGCAAGTCTTTGTCGGCTGAACCAAGTGGATACCAAGCTTCAAGCGCAATATTTTCTTTAGCGAGTTTTGCTTTTAAATCTTTTTGTTGGAAATAAGGGTGGCATTCCACCTGCACAACAGCAGGTTTGATGGTTCCTTCAGCTATCACCCTGTCCAATTCACGTCCTGTAAAGTTAGAAAGACCAATAACCTTAATCTTCCCAGTGTTTACAGCCTCTTCCATAGCTTTCCAAGCGCCTAGATAATCGCCTACTGGTTGGTGTAAAAACATGAGATCAAGGTAATCCACTCCTAAGCGGGTTAGGGTATCCTCAATTGCTTGCTTAGCTTTTTCATATTTATATTCTGTCGGCCAAATTTTGGAGGTCAGGAAAATTTCACTTCGATTGATACCTGACATTTTGATAGCACGACCCACAGCTTTTTCATTCATGTAAATATTTGCTGTATCAATCAATTGATACCCGTTTTTCAAGGCGTGTTCCACGGAATGTTCTGCATCTGTTGGACGGATCCGATAAGTACCGATCCCGAGGTTAGGAATAATCTCATTATTATTTAAAGTTGTATATCTCATTGTTTCCTCCTTATTTAGTGAAAGCGCCGCTAATCTTCGAAAAATGCGGGAGCATATTGTAAATGTATTCCTGAACGCCACTGTCATTGCTAACCATGGTCACGGTCTTGGGAGAAAAACTTGGTCGATGGCCTTCATTCTTGCTCATGATGATAAGTTTATCTTAAACCCTGAAGGTAAGACCATAGCAAGTGCTTTTCTCAATTTTAACATTAATTTTCTCGTATACGCGCAATCTTTAACAGAAGCAGTATATATTGGATATGCTCGCTTTGGATAAGGTATACTGTACAGAGAATGTAATAATTTTTCGAAGATGCAGAAAGTGGGTAATGCTATTGAAAAAACAAACGAAAAAAATGATAGCACCAATAGTGATTTCAGTTTTAGTCATTTCCTATTTTATCTTCTACATGTGGTTGGGACTTGCTGATTCTGGTGAGCTCCCTATACTTGTGAGAATACTGTTGATTGTTATCCCAATCGGATTAATCGTGCTGATGGTGTACCTGTTAATCGAAAGAATGAAGGAAATCAAGGAGGATGATGACGATGATCTTAGTAAATACTGATTACATAACCGGAAAAGAATTTGAAATGTTAGGGCTAGTCAAAGGGAGTACGATTCAATCCAAAAACATCGGGCGCGATATTTCACAAGGGCTCAAAACCCTGATCGGCGGAGAGCTCAAAGCCTATAACGAAATGATGAATGAAGCCAGGGCCATAGCAACAAAGCGGATGGTTGACGAAGCGACCACACTAGGAGCGGATGCAGTTGTAAACATTCGGTATGCTTCCTCTGCAATCATGCAAGGCGCAGCTGAAGTGATAGTATATGGAACGGCTGTTAAATTTAGATAAAACAGCATAGGAACGCAAATGACAGCTTACATTTGCGTTCTTTTTTGATGGCGTTCAACAAATGCTGCCTAAGCGATCCATCCCGCGCCTCCGAAGGCAACAAACGGGGGTGTTGCGTTAAGAATTATCGGGCCGATGGGATCGAATAATCGAATACACCTCCTGCATTCGGCAATTTCGCCTCACGCAGACGCGAAATTGCCGAATGTCCTTTCACATTCACGTATTTCGGCCCGAACAAGAATAAAATTCTCGGATAGGTGGCCTGCATTCGACAAATTCGGCCGACCACCCCTCCCCGGATGAATGGCCTAAAGCAATAATAGTGCGTACCACGTCGGCTTACGCCGCTCAACAGACATATGAGATTATACAAAACAGGCAGGAACGCCCCCGATCTGTTAGGGGTCGTTCCTGCCTGTTTCAGCGGTCATTTGATATCGGATTCTTCAGCGTATATCAGACCAGTCTCAGACATATTTCTTCATCGAAACCATCTGAATCAGCACAATCGCCAAGCTGGTCAAGAGGGTGACGAAGACGATGCTGTGGATGCCGTTGAGGTTGATGACGACGGCAGACAGACTGGCACCGAACGCACCGCCCAGTTGGATCAAGGAACCGTTGATGCTGAGCATGAAGCTGGATTTGTTATCGGTCACTTGGGCGATGCCGGTGTTGAGCTGCAGGCCGGTGAACCAGGCGCTCATCAGCCACACGATGATGAAGAGCACACTTAACCATTTCGACGGTTGGAAAACCAGGATCAGCAGGATCGCTGCCGTTTGGAGCACCGCCCCGAGCATCATGGACTTGGCGTATCCGATGGCATCCGATACGTGACCGCCGATCAGATTGCCCGCAAAACTGGCGAGGCCAAGGGCAACCAGTACCAGGCTCATCAGCGGTTCGATGGAAGGGAAAAGCAGCAACAAGTACGGGGTCGCATAGGTGTAGAACGCATTGTACCCCATGAACATGGTCAACGTATAGGCAAGCAGCAGCAACGTTTTCCCGTCCTTAAAGAACTGCAACTCGTTTTTCAGATTCAGTTTGGTGGCCTCGTGATCCGATTTCGGCAAATATTTCAGGAAATAAGCCAGAGACAGCATCATTAGGCCGTTCAAAATCCAAAAAATGCTGCGCCAATCCAGAACGGCGGACAAGACCCGCGTCAACGGGATGCCGATGACAAGCGCCATCGAGCTGCCCATGATGTAGAAAGCCAGCGAACGGCCTTGCCTATCCTTGGGGGAGAGCGCCAAGACCGTCGAAATGGCCAAGATGCCGTAGCTGTTCGCGGAAATCCCCATCAGCAGCCGAGTGAGCAGCAGCTGCACAAAATTTTGGGCATAGATGAGCGCGAATGTCGTCAAAATTGTCACAAACAACATGATTTTCAGCATCTTGCTGCGCTCGATCTTCCGGAACAAAATCAAAGTGATCGGAACCCCGAAAGCAGCCCCATAGGAATACATCGTGTTCAGCAAACCGGACTCGGCCACCGAGATGCCGAGCGAAACGGCGACTTTGTCCAGAATACCGCTGAACACAAAAGCCGTCATCGCCAGCACAAAACTCATCAAGCTGAACACCAGTAACATAAAGTTTGGTTTTTTCATTTCATTCTCCTTCAGGCAGGGATTTTCATCCAAATAATGTTTGCGGTTGCAAAAAACCGCACCGGAAATTCGGACAGTCCTACCGCATCTGAATATAGTATACAGCTTAAACTGAACTTCAAGGCAAGTGTTTTTTGGAAAATATTGCTCTTGAGGTTACACTAGTGATGGTGGACAGAGATCTGACGATCGAGGCGAAGGTAATCTATGGGTACTTTGCCGCCTGCATCGGAGCCGGGGACACGCAATTCCCCTCGGTGGAGGGCATCTGTAAAGACTTGAATATGGGAATCGAGATAGATGTATTTGCTATGGGATACGGTACCATTCCGGAAGCACAAGAAACTTCTGCTGGCAAAAGGCTACCCGACCATCCAAAAGGATCCAGCCGCAAATGGGAGATTCGGCAGGAACGTGTATGGGGTTCAGCAGTTGGCTTTTTCAGTGGACAATAACCAGCAGAAAATAAAATAGCTACTGCTTCAAATCCAGTGTGATTCACTTCTGGATTTGGGGCAGTTTTTTTTGCTATCTTGTCAAGTTCACAAAATTGACGGCCACCCGGTCCCCTCAAAGGGCTATAATGTGTGTACGCTATTCAAGCTCACGTAAAAAATGTCCATTGCAATGGACATTTTTAGGTGAAACGCTTTCTTTTTGAGGTGTTAAGATAAAAATGTAGAAAGGAGGGAACTTATGGGCCCAGTGGAGAGAAGGAAACAGGCACTACTATACACGCTTTCGAACCATCGAGATTTTGTTACAGCTAATGAGCTATCCGGAGTTTTAGAACTTTCTACGAAAAGTGTTTACAGACTCATTAAGCAAATAAATGAAGAATCACGGGATGGGGTTGTGATTTCATCCGAGAAAGGGAGAGGGTTCAAACTAGAGTATCAGCAAAGCCACACACCTAGCACCGATTCCAAACCTGCCAGCATAACACCCATTGAACGCAGGAACAGGATAATGGAAGAGCTGCTGTTTTCAGCACCACGTGAACGAGGTGTCTGCGAAATCTATGAACCGTTCTACATCAGCGAGAATGTCATGGCATCGGATGAAAAGATCATTTCTGACATTCTGCAAAGATATTCCATCAGGCTGGTCAGAAGAAACAGGACCTTGCGGGTGAACGGGGACGAGTCAAATATCCGGACCGCAATCAAGGATTTGATCCAATCTGCTGGAATGGTCGATCTCGGACAGCTGGAAATGCAGCAAGACCAAAAATTTAATAAATATGATGCGGATTTTGTTTTGAAGCAAATCCGGGATATCGAGCAGAACTTCCATATCGTGTTGCCGCACCCTTATAACATCAATCTTTTTTCGCACATCTATATTTTGATCAGCAGGTTCAGAAAAGCCGGCCTGCGTTCCTTCAATTACGGAGTGAATATTTCAAAGGATGAATTGAAGAAGATGGATGCGGAACCGAGCTTGAAGGAAATGTCCGCAAAAATCGTGAAGAATATCGAGCGATACCTGATTACAACCCTTCCCGATTACGAAGTGTATTTCCTCTTCCAATACTTGATTTCATCAAGGCTGCAAGGAAAAGAAGAGGAAAAAGAAATTTTTCCGGATACGGTTCAGGAAATCACACAATTTTTCATCGATCAAATAGCAGAGAAATCAGGCAGCCGCTTGTCCAGCAGAAAGTTGTTCACCAATCTGGCGCACCATATCAAACCGCTGCTCAACAGGCTGGAACATGGCATCCGCGTAAGGAACAATCTGCTGGAACAAATCAAACTCGAGTATGCGCAAAGCTTTCTGGATGTAGAGGAAATTGCCGAGGCAGCTTCCAGGCAGTTCCAACTGCCCAAAATAAATGAAGACGAAATCGGTTTTATCACGCTGTATTTCGCGCAGGTCCTGGAGGAGAATCCGAATAAGATAAAATCGCTGATTATGTGCACGACAGGCATCGGGACCTCGGAATTGCTGAAAAGTCAAAATCGGCAAAAAAATACCGGACATCGAGATTTTAGATGTGATTTCCACCCGGAATATCCACTCCGTCTTGGTAAAGTTCCCGAATGTCGACTTGATCATTTCTACCGTGAA
Source organism: Trichococcus sp. (assembly GCA_030153215.1). Lineage (GTDB taxonomy): Bacteria > Bacillota > Bacilli > Lactobacillales > Aerococcaceae > Trichococcus. Next base: position 20,526 of record JASKKA010000007.1, on the reverse strand, counting down.
GCTGGACGCTTCTATTGAAGTTCCGTCCATCGTAATCAGCGCCATGTTGACCGTCGATGATCAGGAACGATTGCTGACGCGGGTGGAGGAGTTGCGGGATGGAAAATAAGCCTATCAAAATCGATTTGCTGGAACTTAAAGAAGAATATGACAAAAGCGGGCTGTTCCGTTTTGTATCCGGTTACCTTCATGGATTGGGAAAGATCGACTCCGCTGAAGCGCTGGTCGAAGAACTCCAATGGAGGGAATCGGCGGGAAATACTTTGATCGAAGAAGATTTTGCTGTTCCGCATATCGAAAGTAGCCATGTGAATGAGACGAGCATCGTGCTCGTCAGATTGATACCGCCGATTTTTAATTGGACAGCTGATTATTCGGTCAACACAGCCCTTTTCATTTTGATCAAAAAGGACGAAGAGAAGGACATCTTGAAAAATGTAAAAAAAATCATCAAGAGTTTGGCTTATGAAGAGACCATTGAATTATTGAAACAAGCCGGACTGCAGCGTGTTGAGAGCGTTTTACAAAAACTCCAGGAAGAGACCTGAGGGAGGAAAAATTATGGAAATCACTACGATCATAGATCCAAGGCTCATAAAAACCAATATGACAGCCGAAAGCAAAGGGGATGCGCTGAGCCAGCTTACAACACTTTTGCTTGATGGCGGTTATATTACAGACGTGGATGGCTTCATTCAGGACATCTACGCCCGCGAAGGCGAAGGGATGACTGGCATCGGGAACTATATCGCCATTCCGCATGGGAAAAGCGCCTTTGTCAAGGAAATAGGTGTAGCGATCGGTGTCCTCGAGGAGGAAATTCCATGGGAGACGCTGGATGGAAAAGGGGTCAAAGGGATCATCCTTTTCGCGGTAGGGAACGATACGGCGGCAGCCAAACAGCATTTGAAATTATTGTCCTTGTTCGCCCGCAAATTGGGGAATGATGAAGTGACGGAGAACTTATTGTTATCCAAAAATACTGACGAAGTGATCAAAGCATTTGCAATATAAAAAACTATTCAGGAGGAAAACATTATGAAAATCGTTGGAGTATGCGCTTGTACAGTAGGGATTGCACACACTTATATCGCCCAGGAAAAACTGGAAAATGCCGCAAAAAAAAGCCGGACATGACATTCATGTAGAAACGCAAGGAACAATCGGAATCGAAAATGCGTTGACCGACGAACAAATCAAAAATGCGGACATCGTCATTTTGGCGGTCGATGTGAAAATTTACGGACGCGAACGCTTTGAAGGCAAACGGATTATCCAGGTACCAACCGAAGTAGCCGTCAAATCCCCTGGCAAATTGATTGAAAAAGCCGCAGAAGTCATAGCCTAAAAAGCATAAACAAGGAGGAAATAAAATGGATGCAATTAAAAAATTAGACCTTAAAGGCCATTTGTTGACAGCAATTTCATATTTGATACCGATTGTCTGCGGTGCCGGCTTCTTGATCGCCATTGGTATGGCGTTCGGCGGTTCTTACCAAGCTGCTTTGGTGCAGGGCGAGTTTTCCATCTGGGATGCCATGGCAACAATGGGCGGGGCTGGGTTAGGTCTGTTGCCTGTAGTCATCGCCACCGGAATTGCTTATTCGATTGCAGGTAAACCGGGGATTGCGCCCGGTTTCATCATCGGGCTGACAGCCAATGCCATCGGCGCCGGCTTCATTGGTGGACTTTTGGGTGGGTACTTGGCAGGTTATCTTGTGATTGCTACTTTGAAACATATCAAAGTCCTTGGCTGGGCTAAAGGGCTGATGCCGACTTTGATTATTCCGTTTTTGACATCAATCATCGGCGGTCTCGTGATGGTATAGATTATCGGTGCACCGATCACAGCTTTTACAGCATTATTGACGAATTTGTTGAACGGTTTGGGCTCTTCTTCCTTGTTGGTGTTCGGAGCGGTTGTGGGTATCTTGAGCGGTGTCGACTATGGTGGTCCGATCAACAAGACAGTATTCGCATTCGTTTTGACGATGCAGGCGGAAGGTCTGAACGGCCCGATTACAGCCTTGCAATTGGTTAATACAGCGACACCGATTGGTTTTGGCTTGGCTTACTTTGATGCGAAATTATTCAAAAAAAATATCTATTCATCCATAGAAGTAGAAACGTTGAAGTCGGCGGTCCCGATGGGTGTCATCAATATTGTTGAAGGTGTCATTCCTTTGGTCATGAATGATCTGGTTCGTGGCGTGACCGCTACCGCTATCGGAGGGGCAGTCGGTGGTGCGGTATCGATGGTTTTGGGGGCGGATGCAACGGTGCCGTTCGGCGGCGTCTTGATGTTGCCGACAATGTCCAGACCATGGGCCGGCGCGCTTGCCTTGCTGGCAAATATCATCGTGACAGCAGTGGTCTTGGCAGTAATCAAGAAACACATTCCGCAAGAGGAACTGGACATGCAAAGAGAGGTAGAGGAAGAAGAACTCGATTTGGCCGACATCCAAATCTTCTGATACATTAGTGGATCCGGAACACTTTTTAAAATCAAACAAGTAAAGGAAGTCGTGCATATGAATAAAGTAGAATTTTCTCCATCTTTGATGACGATGGATTTGGATAAATTTAAGGAACAGATTACTTTCTTGAACGAGCACGCGGATTCCTATCATATTGATATCATGGATGGTCATTACGTTCCTAACATCACACTGTCCCCGTGGTTCATCCAAGAGATCAGAAAAATTAGCGCGCTGCCGGTTTCGGCACACCTGATGGTCACCAACCCGGCTTTTTGGGTGCAGCAGCTGATCGATATCCAATGCGAATGGATCTGCATGCATGTGGAAGTGCTGGATGGTTTGGCTTTCCGACTCATCGACCAAATCCATGATGCCAGTTTGAAAGCTGGTGTTGTGCTCAATCCTGAAACACCCATTGATGTGATTTTACCGTATATCGATCTGGTTGATAAAGTGACGATCATGACCGTCGATCCTGGGTTTGCCGGACAACGGTTCATCGAAGGCGCGTTGGACAAAATCGTGGCGTTGAGGGAGTTGCGTGAACAAAACGGTTACCAGTACGTCATCGAGATGGACGGCTCTTCGAACCGGAAGTCATTCAAACGGATTGATGAAGCGAATCCTGATATCTACATTATCGGCAGAAGCGGTCTGTTCGGTCTGGATGAGGACATCGAAAAAGCCTGGAACATCATGGTGACTGACTACGAAGAAACGACAGGCAAGGTTTTAGTATAAAAAACAGACGGGGAAACGCTTGTTTCTCCGTTTTTCAATGGAGGAAAAACATGTTTGATACAATTGATCAATTAGGCGTCAACACAATCCGTACACTGAGCATCGAGGCTGTCCAAAAGGCAAACTCCGGGCATCCGGGGCTGCCGATGGGGGCCGCTCCGATGGCGTATGCACTTTGGACGAAACATCTGAAAATCAATCCGGCAACTTCGCGCAACTGGGCCGACCGGGACCGGTTTGTGCTGTCCGCCGGGCACGGATCGGCGCTGCTGTACAGTTTGCTGCATCTGGCGGGATACCAAGTGACAATCGACGACCTGAAGCAGTTCCGCCAATGGGGCAGTGTGACTCCAGGGCATCCGGAAGTCCACCATACGGATGGGGTCGAAGCGACGACCGGTCCGCTGGGTCAGGGGATCGCGATGGCTGTGGGGATGGCAATGGCGGAAGCGCATCTGGCGGCTGTCTATAACCGCGAGGATTTCAAAATCATGGATCACTGCACGTACGCGCTCTGCGGCGACGGCGATTTGATGGAGGGGGTTTCCCAAGAGGCGGCCTCGATGGCCGGCCACATGAAGCTGGGCAAGCTAGTCATGCTGTATGATTCGAACGACATCTCTTTGGACGGTCCGACCTCAAAAGCCTTCACGGAGAATGTCGGGCAACGCTTTGAAGCTTACGGCTGGCAACATATCCTCGTGGAAGACGGCAACGATCTGGAAGCTATCAGTGCGGCCATTGAAGCGGCCAAAGCTGAGGCAGAAAAACCCACGCTTATCGAAGTGAAGACGGTCATCGGTTATGGCGCCCCGAAAGCCGGTACTTCCGGCGTGCATGGAGCACCGATTGGCGAAGACGGAATAAAAGCAGCAAAAGCAATTTATGGTTGGGAATATCCAGAATTCACTGTTCCCGAAGAAATCGCGGCTCGTTTCAAAGCAACGATTCAAGAGAAGGGGGCGCAAACGGAGGCAGCATGGCACGAAACATTTGCCGCATATAAACAGGCTTATCCGGAATTAGCCCAACAATTTGAAGAGGCTTTCTCAGGGAAACTCCCTGAAGATTGGGAAGCGGCCTTGCCGAAATATGAACTGGGATCCAGCCAAGCGAGCCGTGTCTCCAGCAAAGAAATGATCCAGACAATCTCGAAAGCAGTCCCTGCTTTTTGGGGAGGATCGGCTGATCTATCCTCTTCCAACAACACAATGGTCGCTGAAGAAAAAGACTTCGAAGCTGGCCAATATGAAGGCCGGAATGTGTGGTTCGGAGTGCGTGAATTCGCCATGGCTTGCGCCATGAACGGTATCCAGCTGCACGGCGGTAGCAAATTTTATAGCGGCACGTTCTTCGTCTTCACAGATTACCTGCGTCCGGCAGTCCGGCTCTCGGCCATCCAAAAGGCACCGGTTACCTATGTGCTGACCCATGATTCAGTGGCTGTCGGCGAAGACGGCCCGACGCACGAACCAATCGAACAACTCGCCAGCGTACGCTGCATCCCGAATGTCCAAGTGATCCGTCCCGCTGACGGCAACGAAACGGCTGCCGCCTGGAAACTGGCTATGGAGACAACGGATCGACCGACGATCCTTGTTCTGAGCCGGCAAAATCGAAGTTTCGTTGGCGGTCCAAGCCCAAAAAGCTCTGAAGGAACAAGGTAAAGACGTCCGTGTCGTTTCGCTTCCGTCATTCGACTTGTTTGAACGACAAACTGCCGAATACAAAGAAACAGTTCTACCGCAAGCAGTGACCAAACGCGTAGCGGTAGAAGCAGGAGCCACATTCGGCTGGGAACGCTACGTCGGCTTTGGCGGAAAAGTCATCGGCATCGACCACTTCGGAGCTTCAGCCCCGGGGGACAGGATCTTGAAAGAGTTTGGGTTTACAGTTGACAACGTTGTGACCACTTTTGATAGTTTGTAAAAAAACGTTCGCCCCATCCATAAAGTTGTTTTGGATGGGGTGAACGTTTTATTCATTGTATGAAACGCGGCAGGGCGGACATTTACAATCTCCTCCGATTCTATTACTTATAGAAGTAGAGACCAAAAAACTATTCGCCTAAACGGCAGTGACAAGGTTGAATCTTGTTGATTTCAACTCCAAGATGCGTTAGAAAAAATTGTGAATTAAAAATCAAACTAATGTTTGACAGCGCTTTCTTGATTGGTATAATAAGTGTTAGGCAATATGTAATGCATTTTCTAGAGATGTACTATATATTTGCCAAAAATTGTCTTGGGGGTTTTAAAATGAACGAAGAAATGGAACTAACGGAACACAGTCCGGAACAGTTGGTGACACTGATCCAACAAGGGCATCCTATGTACTTTGAAGAGCTTTTTTATAGGTTTTTACCCCTAGTGAAGAAGTTCAACAGAGCTTACTACTTAAAGTCTCTGGAACAAGATGACTTCTGGCAGGAGGCTCGGATGGTATTGCATAAGGCGGTCCAATCTTATGAGCCTGAGAAAGGTCTTCAGTTCGCGAGCTTTTACAAATTGACGCTAAAGCATCATATTTTCAGCTTGATCAGGAAAGAAAGCGCCGTTAAGAGAAGAATCGACAAAGGCGCGGTGTCGTTGGATGCGATTCTGGAAAATCAGTACAGTAACCATACGGAACATTCGTTTGAAGGAGTGGTTTCGATGAACTTTTCGCCAGAAGAAATCGTGATGGTGAAAGAAAGCGCATCTGGTTACTTTGAAAGTCTTTCCGAATTCGAGCAAGCTGTGTTCATCCGTTTCCTCAATGGATTGGACTTCCTGACTATCGCGGATGAATTGAATTGTGAGGTGACATCGATCAAGAACGCTTATGATAGATGCCACCGAAAGATGAAACGATTGTTGGAATGATATCCAAATCATGCGGGGCCGTCTCACTTTGGAGACGGCCTTTTCTTCGTGGAAGCAGCAGCGGAGCGAAGAAAAGGTCGGGCCGCTAACCGGAGGAGAGCAATGGGATTAATACATAGCTCCGGTTAACGGTCGCTCGTCGGAGGACAGCGGTAACTTTCAGCCGCTACTCCTGCGAAGCCGAGCCTAATCGGAGAACGAAGATGAAATGTTGGGCGAAATCCGGCGAAGCTTCCGTTCGCCGGAGGAGAGGAAAAACGGGTCTGTCTCTTTGCGAGGTATTCCCGTTTTTTTCTTTTCCCAAAAAACAGGTCTGCAGTGGTGATCACGCTGCTGGAGCGGGCGATTCCGTTTCCGTTCGCGTTTGCGCCGGGTGCGAAGCTGGGGTTGGCGAACATCATCACCTTGTTGGCGATCTTTACGTTGCCGTACAAAGATAGTTTAAAGGTCGTGTGGATGCGGTTGTTGATCTCAACGTTGTTGGGTGGGACATTATCTACCTTCCTGTACAGTTTTGCGGGGGCTTTTTTGAGTTATGGTGGGATGCTTTTGGTCCGGCTTTTGGGTCCGAAGCGAGTCAGCGTGATCGGCATCAGTGCGACCGGTGGGATTCTGCACAATGTCGGGCAGTTGGCGATGGCGAGTCTGATCGCGTAATCGTTCAGCGTCATGCTCTACTTGCCGATCCTATCCATAACCGGTATCTTCTCGGGGGTCGCTGTCGGGGTGGCGGCGAACTATTTGCTGGAGCACGTCGCGACAATCCGTCAGTTCCAGTCGGAGGAGGCCGCAAAAAGCAAATTAACGAAAGCTTGGTATGAGGCTTCGTTGGTTTATCGGAAAGAGCAAGACTAACATTTTATTGCGGTAACCTCTCTATTGCGAAGGGTTTTACGACGGTGCGTGAGGAAGAAAACAAGGTGAAAAATATGAAAATATGCTCATAGAGGAACTTTTTCATACTACTATCAGATTTTGCATGGACAATTATTCACAAATCCACTATACATTATAAATGTGGTTATTTTAAATAAGTGAAAGAGCGCTGTAAGGCGCTGAACATAGAAAAAAGGAGACTACCTAATGAGTAAGAAGAATATTGTGGTTGTCGGAGCAGGGTTCGCCGGTGTGGCTGCCGCGAAGAAATTGTCCCGACATTTCAAGAAGAATCCGGATGTCTTGATCACTTTAGATCGACAGACATTCCTACCAAACCTATATGACCGAGTTGCATGAGGTGGCGGCGGGACGCGTACAGCCCGATGCAATCCAATACGATCTGCAACGCCTATTCAGCCGTAACCGGAATGTGGATATCGTCACAGATGAAGTAACGCACGTGGACCGTGAGAAGAAAGTCGTGACGACCAGCAGCCATAGCTTCAACTATAACTACCTGATCTTGGCAATGGGTGGCGAGCCGAATACGTTCAACGTCCCAGGTGTCGATGAGCATGCCTTCACGATGTGGTCTTGGGAAGATGCGAACAAAATTCGCCGTCATATCCAGGATACAGTCGAAGCAGCCTCTAATGAACATGATGATGCGAAACGCAAAGCAATGCTGACGGCAGTAGTCAGTGGGGCTGGTTTTACCGGCGTGGAATTGGTCGGCGACTTGATGGAATGGAAAGACCATCTGGCAAAAGCCAACAAGTTGGATCCGGCTGAATTCAGCCTCTACTTGGTTGAAGCTGCACCACAGATTTTAGGTGTCGTTACCGAAAAGGAACAACAAAAAGCCGAAAAGTACATGCTGAAAAAAGGCATCCAAATCATCAAAGGCAATGGGGTCGCCAACGTCAAGAAGGACAGCGTCGAGTTGTCTGATGGAACGGTCATTCCGACACACACGTTGATTTGGACGGCAGGGGTAAAAGCGAACTCTGATGCAGCAGCTTACGGCATCGAGCAAGCAAGAGCGGGTCGTTTGGTAGCCAATTAATACATGGAAGCGAAAGATTCCGATGGCGTTTACTTGGCGGGGGATTTGGTCTACTACGAAGAGCCTGACAAAAACAATGCGCCGGTACCGCAAATTGTGCAATCCGCCGAGCAGACGGGACACACAGCGGCCGCCAATATCATTGCTTCTATTGAAGGCACTGAGAAGCACGAACACAAAGGTACGTATCAAGGGTTCATGATTTCGATCGGTTCCCGTTATGGTGTGGCCTACTTGATGGACAAAATCCATTTGAGCGGTTTCTTCGCGATGCTCGTGAAGCACATCGTGAACTTGTTCTACTTCATGACAATCGGATCGGGCTATTATTTTGTACAATACATCTATCATGAATTCTTCCATATCAAAGATGGGAAGCGCTCAAGAAGATCTTCGGCTTGTACGGTACGACTTCTTGGTTCGGCGATGATGTCGTCTTGCCTTTCACTTGGCTGAAGGAAGCGACGACTGGTGCGTCCGAAGCAGTAACGGAAACAGTCAGCAATCCTGTCTTCGGTTTGAGCTATGCATACGGTGAAGAACCGATGATGATCTTCAAAGAAGCACCTGAGTGGTTCAACAGCATCATGAAAATCATGATCCCGAACGTGGAAATGGCTTTGTTCTTCCAAAAATTCATGACAATCGTCGAGTTACTGATCGGTTTGGCGATCATCGCGGGCTTGTTTACGTTCTTGGCGAATGCTGCAACGATCGCATTGGTGGTCTCGTTCTCCTTATCCGGCATGTTCTACTGGGTGAACATGTGGTTCATTCCAGTGGCTATCGCTTTGATGAACGGTTCAGGCAGAGCCTTTGGGTTGGACTACTATGTGATTCCTTGGATCCAGAAGAAACTTGACAACTGGTGGTATGGTAAGACAAAATCAATCTATAGACCGGGTATCGGACAATAATAACGATCTAACAGGGTAAGGTGGGGAGACTTGCCTTAACCCTTTTCTTTTCGAAAGAGAGGGATGGGGAAATGAGGAAATACCTGAAAATGATCCGCAGGGGCGATCTGCTCATCATTCTTTTTTTGATGGCGGCTTCCTTCCTGCCGTTGGGGGTCTTCAGCTATCATCAAGCCAACGCAGAGAGTGCCGATCATATTGCAGTCATCAGTGTGGACGGCAACGTGGTGAAGGAATTTGTCTTGAAGGATGACGGCCAAACGGAGACGTATGTTTTCCGGGACGACGATGGGCACGAGAACGTGATTGTGCGCGAAGGAACCCAAATCCGGATTGATTCCGCCGATTGCGACGACCAATTATGTGTGCGCATGGGCGCGAAGGATGGCATCGGGGAGACGATCGTGTGTCTGCCGAACCGCGTACTGGTGGAGGTGCGGGGTACTCAAGGAGCGACCGATGAAGATGAAGAGGCCCTCGACATCATCTCCTGATAATTACTTAAGGGCAGAACAAAAAGGAGTTCAGTATGAAAATTCATTCGATGTGGGACCAGTATCTGCTGTTGCAAGGGGAATTGGTCGCCACCAATGAGCTGTTGAAAAAAAATATAACGCTCAAAAACCAGGCGGTAAGGGAAGCGATTCTCGCGCGCCTGCTTTCAGGTGGGAAAATGCTGCGGCCGGCCTATTGTCTCTTGTTTTCGTACTATTCCCCGCAGCGGGATGCGGAACGGGCGCAGGCAATCGCGGCTGCATTGGAGTTGTTGCATACGGCTACGTTGATGCATGATGACGTAATCGATGAAGCCGGCACACGTCGCGGCCAGGAGACGATGAACCGGGCATTCGGCAATCAGATCGCTGTCTATTCGGGGGATTATCTCTTCACGGTCTGCTTCCGCTTGCTGTCCGAATATGCGGGTGACGCAGCGGTGCTAAAAATTGATACGAATGGGATGGAGAGCATCCTGATCGGTGAGCTCAATCAGATGGATATGCGCTACAATCCGGATATGCGCATGCGTGATTATTTACGCCAGATCCAAGGCAAGACGGCCCAACTGTTCGCCTTGAGCTGCTATGCAGGGGCCTATGGATCGGATGAGGATGAGAAGTTGGCTCGGCTGGCCTATCGGATCGGGCACGACATCGGCATGGCCTTCCAGGTCATGGATGATATCTTGGACTACACGCAGGATGAAGAGACTTTGGGCAAACCGGCTCTGAGCGACTTCCGTAACGGCATCTACACGGCACCTGTGCTGTATGCGATGCAGGTTGACCGTAAAGCTTTCGCTGGTTATATCGCCAAGGGGGCGGATGTGACCGCCATGGAGCTCGCGGAAATCCATGCTTTGGTGGAAAAATACGGCGGGAACCGCGCCGCGCAGGCACTTGCCAAGAAGTACACGATAAAAGCGCTGAAGCTGATCAAAAAATTGCCGAATCATCCGGCAAAGGAAACGCTAACGAAATTAACTGAGCAATTGCTTTATCGCAATATGTAGCAAAGCTTTTGCTACGTGTTATACGGATGGATAGCAAGTCGCTTTAAAACAAAACATTAGAAAATAATGGGTTTTTTGTTAAATATATGAATTTTATTTGGCTAAAGATGTAACAAATGGTATGATAAGTAAGTGGATAGATTATGGAATTAAAGAAAACGTTATCTACGGCAACTCTTTTGCTGGCATCAACTTTCGTATTAGCGGCTTGCGGCGGAACGGACACAGAAACTGAAACGGAATCTTCAGTAGCGGCTTCATCAGAAGTTGTGGCTGAATCTTCTTCAGAAGCTGCTTCAGAAGCAATGGCTGAATTACAAGACGGCACATACACATTGGTTGAAAAGAACTTCGACACACGTGGCTGGAAAACTGAATTCTCGATCACTGTAGTGGACGGCAAAATCACAGAGTCAACTTTTGACAACGTGAACGAAGCCGGCGTGAAAAAATCCGAAGATGCAGAATACCAAGCGAACATGTCAGAAAAAGTTGGCGTAGGTCCTGCTGACTACTTCCCGGCATACAACAGCCAATTGGTTGAAAAACAAGATCCTGAAGCGGTGGAAGTCGTTACTGGCGCTACAAGCTCTTATGATTCTTTCAAAGAGTATGCACCATTGTTGATTGAAGCAGCTGAAGCTGGCGACACAACTACAATCGAAATCGACAACGTAGTCGAAGAATAAGCTGTTTTTCTGCCTCTTTAGGTGGATTCAGCAAGAAAAAAGATTATTATAGACAGGTAGGGACAGCGTTCTTGTTCCTGCCTGTCTTTTTTAAATGGGAATATGAGGTGAATCGATGAGAAAATATATGAATAAGCTCGTCTTGACCGGCGCCTTGTTGCTGTCGCTCCTTATCGGGGGATGCGGCAACGGCGGCGTGCAGGAAGAAACGGCGATACGCAAAGAGCCGTACGAGAAAACGGAATTTTTGATGGGCACCTATGTGACGGTGCGCGTTTATGATGAAGGCAAAGAGGCGGTGCTGGAAGAAGCTTTCGCTCGTGTCGAGGAACTGGCCGACAAGATTACAGTGAATGAACCTGGATCTGAGATCGATGCGATCAACGCTGTTGCCGGGACGGAAGCGGTTGAACTATCTGAGGATATCTACCCGTTGGTGCGGAGTGCTTGGGATTACAGCAAGGCGTCCGATGGTAATTTCGACCTGTCGATTGGGCCAATCACGGAACTGTGGCACATCGGCTTCGAGGATGCTAGGAAGCCGGAGCAGAGTGAGATCGATGCGGCGCTGGCGTTGGTCGATTACGAACGCGTCGTGCTGGATGATGCAGCGCGGACGGTTCAGTTGGCTGATGCGGCGATGCGCTTGGACTTGGGTGCCATCGCAAAAGGCTATATCACCGACGAAGTGAAGGATTTGTTGGCGGAGAATGGTGTTACGACTGCCATCATCGATCTTGGCGGCAACGTTTATGTCATGGGCGGTTCGCCTTTGCGTGAAGGGGAGTCTTGGAATGTAGGCATCCAGGATCCGATGGCTGCGCGTGGGGAAACGATCGGCAAAACGAAACAAAAAAACCGTTCGATCGTGACTTCAGGCATTTACGAACGCTATATCGAAGTGGAGGGTGTCAGCTATCACCATCTGATGGATCCGGAAACGGGCTATCCGTTCGATAACGATATCGCCGGTGTTTCTATTTTGTCCGATAAATCGATAGATGGCGATGCCTTGTCGACGCTTGTCTTTGGCCTCGGGCTGGAAGCTGGTCTGGCCTATGTCAACGAACGGGATGATATCGAAGCCGTTTTTGTGACTAAGGACAAGAAAGTCTACGTTTCGGATGGATTGATTGATAATTTTGAACTGACGAACGACGATTATGTTTGGGAAAATGAATAGGGGTGAAAGAGATGACTGTACCTGTATTTTTGGAATTTGTGGAAATCAAGACTAAGTTAGCCAGTTTGTTTCCGTTTGTGCTGGGTACCTTGTTTACGCTTTATCATTTCGGCAGCATCAATGCGCTGAACACTATTTTATTCTTTATAGCGATGGTCGTATTTGATATGGCGACGACGGCCATCAATAACACGATGGATTATGTAAAGGCGAAGAACCTGGTTTACCGTGATGAGGAAAACATCCTCGGAAAAGCTGGGATTTCCGTCAAACAAGCAGCCAAAATCATCGTTTCAATGATTGCTTTTGCGGCGCTGCTGGGATTGATACTGACTGCGAGAACCGATCTGTTGCTGGTGATGATTGGGGCACTCTGCTTTGCGATTGGGATTCTTTATACATTCGGGCCTTTTCCGATTTCGCGGATGCCCTTAGGTGAAGTGGCATCAGGGCTGACGATGGGCTTCGGAATCTTTTTCATCGCTGTTTTCGTGAATGTGCCGGCCGGAACGTTGGCGTCGCTTCTGTTGCAATGGCCGAATTTTACGTTGGCTGGAAGCATCGCGAATCTGCTGATCATTCTCTTGCAGTCGGCGCCGCTGGTGTTCAGCATCGCCAACATCATGTTAGCGAACAATATCTGCGACTATGAAACGGATATTTCCAATCACCGCTATACGTTGACTTTCTATATCGGGAAGCCGGTTGCAGTGCGTCTTTACGCCTGGTTGTACTATGGGGCTTTCGCCGCAACGACCCTTTCGGTATTGTTCGGAATCTATCCAGTTTGGATGCTGTTCATTTGGGCGATCTTCCCGATTGTTCAGCGCAACATCAACCGTTTCAAAGCTAAACAGGACAAAGCGACGACTTTTGACTTGGCAATCAAAAACCTGATTCTTTATCATGGGTTGGAGATCATCCTGTTGATCGTGTCTCTGATCCTGAAATGATCACCATCAGAAACGGAGCCCCTGCGGATGAGTTTTTCCTGAAGGAAATGACTTATCAGGCGATTTATTCGCCCAAAGGCGGGGGCTTTTTGCCGCGCAAAATATTGGAAGAACCTGCAATCCGGCGCTACTATGCGGACTTCGGCAGAGAAGGCGACGTGGTATTCATAGCATTATCGGATGATAAAGCCGTCGGAGCGGTGTGGGTTCGGCTTGCGACAACGGCCCAAAAAGGCTACGGTTTCGTACGCTCAGATGTGCCCGAACTCGCAATCGCGGTGCTGCCGGCCTTCCGCGGGCGCGGTATCGGGACGGCGCTGTTGGAGCAGATGCTGACGCATCTGCATGCAACGGGTTTGGAGGCAGTGTCCTTGAGTGTGTCCCGCTCTAATCCGGCGCGCAAGCTCTATGAGCGGCACGGATTTTCCCTTGTGAAAAACCAGAAAAATTCTTGCACAATGTTGATTGAACTAACATGACTATACAAGTTAGCGTTTTCATTAAAATTCCTTAAGAATGCCCTTGGAATTGTGTCTGAAATGTTACTTCACGCTTTTAATGAAAAGGCAATTGCGTTATAATGGCTGAGGATTCAAAGTACCTTATCTTTCAGAATCTTCATTTATTAATCAATAAAGCGCTATATTCATCTCCTGCATTATCCGTCCGTTTAAATAAAGAGAACAAGGTCAGTTGTCCTGTAACGGAGCTTTCCTTGTCCCTATTTGGAGGATTTAAAATGAAGGACAAAATTTTTGGTATTTTGCAGCGTGTTGGGCGTTCGTTTATGCTGCCAATCGCCATTTTGCCAGTAGCCGGACTCTTTTTGGGTATCGGTGGGTCATTTACTAATGCTACGACACTAGAAACATATGGTTTAACAGAACTGATGGGTCAAGGGACATTCATTTATGATGTTCTGAACGTAATGAACCAGGCTGGATCTGTTGTCTTTGGCAACTTGCCGTTGATCTTCGCTGTCGGCTGTGCCATCGGTATGGCGAAAGCTGAAAAAGCGACTGCCTCTTTGGCTGCTGTCATCGCCTTCCTGATCATGCATTCATCCATCGGCGCTATGATCGTAGCCCGTGGCGGCGCAGATCAGTTCATCGAAGGTTCAATCTCAAACGTATTGGGTATCGAGTCATTGCAAATGGGTGTTTTTGGAGGTATGATCGTCGGTTTGGGTGTTGCTGCACTTCATAATCGCTTTTATAAAATTCAATTACCAGCTGCTCTTTCATTCTTTGAAGGCACTCGTTTTGTTCCGATCATCTCATCGATCGTCTACTTGTTCGTAGGTATCCTGATGGTTTACATCTGGCCGCCAGTGCAAGAAGGCATCAATGCAATCGGTGCTTTGGTACAAGGTTCTGGTTACGCTGGAACATGGCTTTATGGTTTCATGGAGCGTGCGTTGATTCCTTTCGGTCTGCACCACGTATTCTACTTGCCTTTCTGGCAAACGGCTGTGGGCGGCACGATGGAAGTCGGCGGAGCAATGATCGAAGGTGCGCAAAATATCTTCTTCGCACAATTGGCTGATCCTGAAACAACCATCTTCAGCGTTGCGGCTACACGTTTCATGTCAGGTAAATTCCCGTTGATGATCTTCGGCTTGCCTGGTGCTGCTTTAGCGATGTACCGCACAGCTAAACCAGAAAAAAGGAAAGAAGCCGGCGGACTATTGTTGTCTGCTGCCTTGACTTCCATGCTTACTGGTATCACTGAGCCATTGGAATTCACATTCTTGTTTGTGGCGACACCGTTGTATGTCATCCACTCTGTTTTGGCCGGTGCTGCTTACATGTTGATGCATATGTTCAACGTTGGCGTCGGTATGACTTTCTCAGGCGGATTCATTGACATGTTCCTTTACGGTATCCTGCAAGGGAATGCCAAAACGAACTGGATTTGGATCGTATTTATCGGAATTGCTTACTTTGTAATCTATTACTTCTTGTTCTCGTTCTTGATTAAGAAGTTCAATTACAAGACGCCGGGTCGTGAAGATGATTCGACTGAAGTGAAGTTGTATACGCGTGCCGACATGAATGCGAAAACGCAAGAAGGTACTTCAGAGGGTGCCTCAGTCGTGAAGAACGAGACGGATGAAATGTCCGCTTCCATCATTTATGGTCTGGGTGGCGCAGCGAACATTGTGGACGTTGACAGCTGTGCGACACGTCTGCGTACAACCGTAGCAAACGGAGATTTGGTTGATGCGGAATTATTGAAAGGCACGGGAGCATCCGGCGTCATCCATAAAGGAAACGGCGTTCAAGTTGTTTACGGACCGAAAGTTTCTGTCATCAAATCAAACCTGGAAGAATTCATCGAAAGCGGCAGTGCCGCAAAACTGCCTTCGAAAGAAGATTATTATGGTCTGAAGGCTGTTGAAAAAACAGAAGAAAAAGTTGTTGAAACAACAGCAGCACCTGCTGTTGAAGAAAAAGCGACAGTTGCCACTACTTTACGTTCGCCGATCGCGGGTACCGCTATTCCCTTGACACAAGTGGATGACGCTGCCTTCGCTAGCGAAGCATTGGGTAAAGGGGTCGCAATCGAACCTGCAGTCGGAGAGGTTGTTTCGCCGATCAATGGTAAAGTCGTAATGGTTTTCGACACGAAGCATGCTATCGGTCTTGAATCAGACGAAGGTGTTGAAATTTTGATCCACATCGGATTGGATACAGTCAATCTGAAGGGTGAAGGTTTCACTACCCATGTTAAAGCTGGAGATCTTGTTGAGATCGGAGACAAATTGGTTGATTTCGATATCGACTTCATCAAGGCGTCCGGTTACAAAACAACGACTCCTATGGTAATCACAAACACTTTCAATTACAAAAACATTGAAGTTGTTGCAGAAGGCACTGTAGATCTTGGCGACGCAATCGTTACAGTTCAATAAGAAGTAAGATTCAACACGGATAAGGTAATGCAGAAATGAATAGCGCAACAAAAAGGTTTCCGGTCTCAGATATGGCTATCAGAAAAGCCGCATTAGCCTGTACCGTATGTGGATCAAGGAACTATACCATCACACCTACTGAAAAAGGTCGTACAGAACGTTTGGAAGTCAAGAAATTTTGCCGGTATTGCGGGAAGCATACCTTGCACAAAGAAACGAAATAAAGACGAAACTGGCAACAGATAGTAGGAGGAGAAGCATGAAATTTCTGAAGAGCGTAGCGGATGAAATGAAGCAAGTGACTTGGCCGACTGGTAAGGAATTAGCAAAATATACAAATACGGTTGTCGTTACAACCATTCTATTCGGAATATTTTTTGCCGTAGTAGATTTTGGGATCACAGAAGCAATGAGTTTAATCTTAAATTAAAAAGAAGATTTGTAGCCATACAGTCTTCGTGATGCTATAATGTTAACGCCGTACAGAAGGAACCTTTCAACGACAGGAAGGTTTTTTTGTTTACAATAAATGAAGTCTAATAAAAATCCACCAAGAAGGAAGATGCGAAAAATGGAAACGATCGAAAACGAAAAACAATGGTATGTGTTGCACACTTATTCAGGCTATGAGAACAAAGTGAAACTGAACATCGAATCACGTGCGCAAAGCATGAACATGGAAGACCATATCTTCCGCGTTGTTATCCCAGAAGAAGAGCAAGTGGAAGTGAAGGACGGAAAAGAGAAGGCGACTACGCAAAAAACCTTCCCTGGTTATGTGTTGGTTGAAATGATTATGTCTGATGAAGCGTGGTTCGTAGTCCGTAACACGCCGGGCGTTACCGGTTTCGTTGGATCGCACGGAGCGGGCAGCAAGCCGTCTGCGTTATTGAATGAAGAAATCGAAGTCATCCTGAAGCGTATGGGTATGAGCACGCGTACGCATGATGTGAACTTTGAAAAAGGCGAGCCCGTCACCATCACCGATGGCGCATTCAACGGTCTGTCAGGATTCGTTGAAGAAGTGGACAGCGAAAAAGGCAAGTTGAAAGTCATGATCGAAATGTTCGGCCGCGAAACGATTGCCGAACTAGATTACAACCAAGTCGACAAAGGATAGTAAAAGCGGAACGGGTTCATCCAGCCCTGAAAGAAATTTAGGAAATCGTGCCGACTGAGCATCGTAGAGCGCAATAGGTACGATTTATCTAATTTCCGAAGGGCTAACCCGTGAAGCTAGCCATCGCTTTAAGAGGAAGGACTATTTTACTGATATAATATATCGGTACGTTCAGGCGTATGGATTGAGTGGGAGGGGAAATCTTAACCCCATTAAACCACATCACGAACAATCAAGGAGGTATGTCTCGTGGCTAAAAAAGTTGTTAAATTAGTTAAGTTACAAATTCCTGCAGGTAAAGCATCTCCTGCTCCACCGGTAGGTCCAGCTTTGGGTCAAGCACAAGTAAATATCATGGGATTCTGTAAAGAATTCAATGCACGTACTGCTGACCAAGCAGGTATGATCATTCCCGTCGTCATTTCTGTATATGAAGATCGTTCATTCACCTTCATTACTAAAACTCCTCCAGCTCCAGTATTGCTGAAAAAAGCTGCAGGTATCGAATCAGGTTCAGGCGAACCAAACAAGAAAAAAGTTGGTACCGTAACACGTGACCAAGTTAAAGAAATCGCTGAAACAAAAATGGTAGACTTGAATGCAGCAGACGTAGAAGCTGCTATGCGTATGGTCGAAGGTACTGCCCGTTCAATGGGTATTACAGTTCAAGACTAATTCAAAAGGCAGCTTCTCATGTGGCCTTCCGAACGCTCAAAAGGTGTTCCAGGCCACACGTGGGAGGTTAATCCGTTAAAACCACAATCTAGGAGGAAAATTCAATGGCTAAGAAAAGTAAAAAATTCCAAGATGCTGCGAAAAAAGTAGATTCTACTAAAGCATATTCAGTAGAAGAAGCAGTAGCATTAGCGAAAGAAGTCGATTTTGCAAAATTCGACGCAACTGTTGAGGTCGCTTACCGTTTAGGAATCGACACTCGTAAAAATGACCAACAAATCCGTGGAGCAGTCGTGCTTCCAAACGGAACTGGTAAAACACAACGCGTTTTAGTGTTCGCTAAAGGCGAAAAAGCTAAAGAAGCGGAAGCTGCTGGGGCAGACTACGTAGGCGACGCAGATATGGTTCAAAAAATCCAAGGCGGATGGTTTGAATTTGATGTTGTCGTTGCAACTCCTGACATGATGGGTGAAGTTGGACGTTTGGGTCGTGTATTGGGACCTAAAGGCTTGATGCCAAACCCTAAAACAGGTACTGTAACAATGGACGTAACAAAAGCTATTGACGAAATCAAAGCTGGTAAAGTTACATACCGTGCTGACAAAGCTGGTAACATCCACGTTCCTATCGGTAAAGTATCATTCGACGATGCTAAATTGATGGAAAACTTCCGTACAATCCACGATGTAATCTTGAAAGCTAAACCAGCAACTGCTAAAGGCCAATACGTTAAAAATGTAAGTGTAACAACTACATTTGGACCTGGCGTTAAAGTGGACGCAAGCTCTTTATAAAAAAACCTTGACCTCAGCGACTATCTTTGGTATAGTCGTTGAGGTTAATATATGCTTACCGAAGACAGCAGGGGGTGCGAGCCTTAATATACCTGCCGAGGAAGAATCCAATGAGATATTTATGGATCCTCTATGTCTAGGTGACATAGAGTTTTTTGTTTTTACAAGAAATTCTATCATAAAATCCAGGGGGTGAAATATAAGATGAGTGAAGCTGCTATTGCACAAAAACAACTGTTGGTTGAAGAACTGACAACAAAAATCCAAGAATCCGCATCTGTAGTCGTTGTTGATTATTTAGGTCTTACTGTTGAACAGGTGACTGAATTAAGAAAACAATTGCGTGAAGCTGGCGTAGAAATGAAAGTTATCAAAAACTCTCTAATGGTACGTGCTGCTGTCGCTGCAGGTTTGGAAGGCATGGAAAGCATCTTCAAAGGACCTACTGCCGTTGCATTCAGTTCTGAAGACGTTGTTGCTCCAGCCAAAATCATGGCTGAATTCGCAAAAACTGCTGATAAACTAGAAATCAAAGGTGGTATCGTTGAAGGTAACGTTTCTTCTAAAGAAGAAATCGAAGCTTTGGCAAAACTACCAAACCGCGAAGGTATGCTTTCTATGTTACTTTCAGTACTACAAGCTCCAGTCCGCAACTTTGCGTTGGCTATTAAAGCTGTATCTGAAAAAGACGGCGAAGCTGCATAATCTGCAGTTCTGTTGAATAATGAAACAAAAGCTTCCTTAAACGGAGGCACAAAAAAACTTAAACCAAAAACGGAGGAACACAAAATGTCATTAAACATCGAAGCAATCATTGCTGACATCAAAGTAGCAACAGTTCTAGAATTAAACGACTTAGTAAAAGCTATCGAAGAAGAATTCGGCGTAACAGCTGCAGCTCCAGTAGCAGCAGCAGGCGCAGTAGCAGCAGCAGAAGAAGCTGTATCTAAAGAAGATGCTGAAGCATTGAAAGCTCAATTAGAAGAAGTTGGCGCTTCTGTAACAGTTAAATAATCTTTTTTCAAAAGATTGTTTCTACAGAAACACAATTCTTGATTGTGTAAATAGACTAGCCAGGATAAGCAATTATCCTGGCTTTTCTTGTATTTTCGCTGCAGTCAGTATCGGGCTTCCGTCAGAAGGAGTTGGAAATATGTCAAATCATTATTACACAAAAAATCCCGAAACCGAAAGCAAGGAAACTGCCTGGACGTTTCCTTTGAGGGACCGTGAATTCCGTTTCATCTCGGACAGCGGTGTCTTCTCCAAAAAAACGGTCGACTTCGGTTCGCGCTTGTTGATCGGAACGTTCCGCTTGAATGAGGAAGTGGCGGGGGATATCCTGGATGTCGGCTGTGGGTACGGTCCGATGGGGCTTGCACTCGCGTATGCTTATCCTGCAAGATTGGTGGAGATGGTGGACGTAAACGAGCGGGCTATGTCTTTGGCGCGCAGAAATGCGGAAGCCAACAACATCCGCAATGTGAAAGTCTACGAATCGAATACCTATGACCAAGTGCCGGAAGAAAGGCAATTCGCGGCTATCGTCAGTAATCCGCCGATCCGCGCCGGTAAACAGGTCGTTCACCGCATCCTGTCGGAAGCACATATGCATCTCTTGCCGGGTGGCACGCTGACTGTAGTCATCCAAAAGAAGCAAGGTGCGCCGAGTGCCGAGCAAAAAATGTTGGATGTCTTCGGGAATGCCGAGGTCATCGCACGCGACAAAGGCTATTGGATC
>JASKKA010000060.1 GCA_030153215.1 Trichococcus sp. | reverse complement strand
AATTAGATAAATCTGACCCATTGCGCTCTACGATGCTCATTCAGGGCCAGATTTCCTAAATTTCTTTCAGGGCTGAACGAACCCGTTCAGCTTTTCTTAACTTGGAAAGTGTAAAATTATCGGATGTTCAGCAGCTATTCGATAAATTTCGATCAGACATGAGGCCAAATTGTTGGATGTTTCTCGACATTCGATAATCTAGGCTTGATCGGATGTCAAATTGTCGGATCCACCTCACCTATTCGACAATTTTGCCCACCGTGCTAAGCATTTCTTCTGCTTTCTGATTGCCAACCCATCCCATTTTCTCCCGCTGCTAATTTGTGAGCACCCTTAAGTTGCGTAATTGTCAGCAATGGCTGGTCTTTGTTTTTTCGAGGTTTAAAATTCCGGGATATTGGTGGCGCTATCCTTAAAATAACTTACTTTTATTCATGAAAATCTCATATTTGGTCTTGTGTTTTATTTCCGCATCCAGTAGAATAGCACCTATACCACTAATTGAGAATGGTTCTCAATTAGAATCGTTATCATTAAGTAGTTTCTTTTGGAAGATGGTGAGTAGATGTTGAAGAAAATATTGCTTGTTCTGATGGTGGCAGTAGCAATCGTACTTTCCCTCGGCGTGGGAACAGCTGCGTTTTCACTGGAACAGTTTTGGGTCGGGAGCAACACGGACCGTTTGATCTTATTGTCGTCACGCCTGCCAAGGACCATTACGGTTCTCTTGGCTGGTGCGGGCTTATCTTTATCCGGACTAATAATGCAGTCATTGACGCAGAACAGATTTGCCGCTCCTGATACAGTCGGAACGGTAGATGCAGCAAGAGTCGGCATGCTGTGCGGCATGATTTTCTTTCCGGGTTTATCGGTTGTGGGGAAGATGACCCTCTCTTTCCTCTTTGCGGCGGCGGGGACCTTCCTTTTTTTGGTGGTGGTGAACCGCTTGCCTTTCAGGAGCCAGATGACGATCCCTTTGCTGGGCTTGATGTACGGAAATATTTTGGGAGGGATCGCCAATTTTTTTGCCTTCCGCTTCAACGTCACGCAGAACCTTTCCGCCTGGATGCAAGGTGATTTTTCGTTGGTCATCAAAGGGCAGTATGAGGGGATGTACATCATCTTCCTGTTGTTTTTGGCACTCTATTTTTTTGCCGATCATTTTACGATTGCACGTTTCGGGAAAGACGCGGCCAAAAACCTTGGCCTGCCTTTTGAAGCAGTCCTGTTCATCGGGACGCTGTTCGTCTCTTTGACTGTCGCTGTCATCCTGAGTACGGTCGGCAATCTGCCATTTTTAGGAGTCATCATCCCGAATCTTGTCTCGTTGCGTTTCGGTGATAACATCCGCAATACCCACGGCAAAGTTGCGCTTTTCGGAGCGATATTCTTGCTTCTCTGCGATGTCTTTGCGCGATCGGTCATCCCGCCATACGAAATACCGGTGGAAACGGTTCTGGGTGTTTTCGGCGGTGGCTTGTTCCTGTGGCTGTTGCTGAAGGGAGGACGGACTGCATGAAAAATGTGTTGAAAAACCGCATCATCATGAAACGGTTGGCTGTGATCGCGGTGGCTTTGGCTTTCGGATATTTCTTTTGGAATCAAGGAATCGGCAACGCGTTCATCATGAAGTTGCGGAGCACGAAGCTTTTGACATTCGCCGTCATCAGCATCAGCACTGCTTTTGCAACGGTCAGCTTTCAGACAGTTGTGCACAGCAACTTTTTGACCCCCAGCATTCTAGGGGTCGAATCCTTCTACCGCCTTCTGCAGACAGTGTTGATGTTCTTCAGTTTCTCGCTGCTGGGCAGCCAAATGAATGCGGAATGGCAGTTCATTTTCCTGCTGTTACTGATGCTTGGCAGTTACTTTTTGCTGTACCGGCTTTCCTGGAATCGGAAAAATTACGATATGCAGGTCATTCTGATGATTGGGCTCGTCATGGGTACCTTCTTCAACAGTATCAGCTCCTTCATGCAGGTTCTGATGGATCCGAATGAGTATGACAAGTTGCAGACGAAGCTTTATGCCAGTTTTCAGAACATCAATGATTCTGTGCTTTTCTTGGCCATTCCGATTGCCGTGTTTTCGATCGTCAGTCTGTGGCGCAAGCGGAAAGTATTGGAAGTTTTAGGATTGGGAACGCAAACCGCCAAAAATCTGGGGGTCGCTGTGGAAAAGGAGACGAAGCTCACCTTCATGCACGTCATCCTGTTGATGACAGTATCTGCAGCGCTCGTCGGACCGATGATGTTCCTTGGATTTGTGGCGGCGAATATTGCGTATCGGCTATTCAGGACCTATTGCTTGAACTACTTGTTGCCAGGAGCGAGTCTGCTCAGTTTCGTGATGGTCGTGGCTGGACAATTTCTGGCGGAGGAAGTCTTCAAGCTGCAGACGAATCTGAGTATCTTGGTCGAACTGTTCGGGGGAATCTATTTCTTTTGGTTATTATGGAAGGAAAGGAGCAAGTTATGAAAATCAGTAACGTCAGCAAAGCCTATGAGGATGAAAAGGTATTGGATGACATCTCTTTGGCGATCGAGAAAGGAAAAATCACAGCTTTCATCGGTCCAAATGGGGCAGGCAAAAGTACGCTCCTTTCGGTCATCAGCCGTCTGTTGACCAAGGACGAGGGCATATTGACAATACACGGCAAAGAAATCGAAGCCTGGCAATCCGATGAACTGGCGAAGGAGCTTTCGATCCTGAAACAACAAAATGCCTATCAAGTGCGTATGACGGTCCGCGAACTGGTCTCGTTCGGCAGGTTTCCTTATACGAAGGGCAGGCTGAATGATGAAGATCATGCCATGATCGACAAGGTTCTTGGCTATCTGAACCTTGTGGATTTCTCAAACCGCTATTTGGATACTTTGTCTGGGGGACAACTCCAGCGGGCAGCCATTGCGATGATCCTGGTGCAGGATACCGATTACATCTTATTGGATGAACCTTTGAACAATCTCGACCTGAAGCAAAGTATCGTAACGATGCAGACCATCCGAAACTTGGCTGATGAATTGGGTAAAACCATTCTTGTCGTCATCCATGACGTTAATTTCGCTTCCGTCTTTTCGGACAACATCATCGCCATGAAAAATGGGAAAGTATTTCGGAGCGGCACGGTCGAGGAAGTCATCCAGACACAAGTTTTGCAGGAATTATATGAAGTGCCCTTGGAAGTCATCACGACTGCCGATGGGAAAAAACATTGCACTTATCAAGCAATTTAACATAGAGGAGAATGACATATGAAAAAATGGCAAAAGACAATCATAAGTTTTGCAGCACTGTTTACCTTGGCGGCTTGCGGAGCCCAGGGAGGGACTGTCGATACGGCAGACTCAACAACAGCATCCGCCGAGGAAACTGAAGCAACGGTGACCATCGAGGATGCACGCGGATCAATAGAAGTGCCTAAAAATCCAGAAAACGTGGCTGTTTTGGATTTTGGACATTTGGATACGCTGATTGCTTTGGGCAAACAGGAGGCGGTTGCGGGTACTGCGACCGAAAACATGCCGGCTTATCTAGCGGATAAAGCTGATCAATTCGAGAATGTAGGGACGCTTAAGGAACCGAATATGGAGGCGTTGGCGGCTATGGCGCCGGAACTCATCATCATTTCGAACCGCTTGGCGGACTTCGCGGAACAACTGGAGGAAATCGCTCCTGTAGTCGTACTCAGCGTCGACTACACGGACTATTGGGGATCGGTCCAAAAGAACATCACTACCTTGGGGACGATTTTTGACGAGGAGGAAGCAGCGGAAGATGCCATCACAACCTTGGGCGAGGAGATAGAGGCCGTGAAAACGACGACAGCCGGAATCAACGAGAAAACATTGACATTGCTTTTGAACGACGGCAGCATGTCCGCTTTCAGCACGGGCTCACGTTTTGGTTTCATTTATGATACATTGGGCTTCACGCCTGTGGATGCAGCGATCGAGGATTCTACACATGGGCAGTCCATCGGATATGAAGGTTTGCTGGAAATCAATCCGCAAATTTTGTTTGTAGTCGATCGCACGGCGGCTGTCGGGACAGCTTCCGATGAAAATGCGGCGCTATTGGAGAATGAGTTCGTCTATCAAACCGATGCTTACATGAACAATAAAATCATCAACCTGTCCTCCGATTTGTGGTATCTTTCAGGCGGCGGGATTGAATCAATCCATCTGATGGTCGAAGAGCTCGCAGCGGACTTCCAGTAAGCAAAAGATTGTCCCTCTTATGGATTTTTCTCTATAATGATGGAAGGAAATCAGAAAGAGGTGCACGGTTTGGGAGCAAAACATTTCAATAAGGAAGACTTCAACGTTTTTGACATTCAGGGGCTCGACGAAAGGATGGCGGCCATCCGCGAACGGATCCAACCCAAGTTCCGGTATTTTGCGGAAGCGGGCGCCCGCTTCATGGTTTCGGAAGAGGGTGTTGAGTCGGAGGTGCCTGTCCATATCGCCAAGCACCTGCGCCGGACGAAGTATGCACCTGAGAATACCTGGTGCGCCATCGGTGGGGACACGAGGGGCTACAAGAAATATCCGCATTTCCAGATCGGGATTGCGAAAGAAGGTGTCAGCTTTTATCTTTGTCTGATCGATCAACCAGTCAAAGAAAAAGAAATGGCGGCCACTTTATTGGAACGGATTCCGGAACTGCAAAGATTGCCGCGTGATTACGTCGTTTCGGTCGACCATACCGTGCCGGATGTGCTTCCGATTGAGGCAGTCAATTGGGAGTCTGTCCTGATCCGATTGCGGGATGTGAAGAAAGCTGAGCTGTTGATCGGCCGCAAGTTGGCGCCAGCCGATCCGCGTTTGGCTAGTGAAGAAGACACGTTGGCAGTGATGGAGGAGACGCTTCATGAACTGCTACCGCTCTATCGGGCCTGCATGGAATTATACCGATGAAGGCGGAACCGCGACATACCAAAAAGGACTGAACAGGGATCGCTGTTCAGTCCTTTTTGGTATACAAGGAAAGTATAAAATTTTTCGGATTGAAAAGTGCTTCACCATAATCAGGGCTGAACGAACCCGTTCAGCTTTTCTTGCGTAAATCCGGTTTTCTTGTACAAAAAAACGGCAAATTGCTTTGCCG
>JASKKA010000006.1 GCA_030153215.1 Trichococcus sp. | reverse complement strand
ATCTGTTCAACATCGCTAATCATAACACCAACTTTATCGAAATTCAAAGCAAATATACGTATTATAAGGATATTTTCGGCCTTTTCATGAAAATGATGAAAAGATACCGCCTTCATAATCACAGATACTCAATATATAAATATACTTATAGAGTTATGAAAATCCGAACGCTGCCTAAAAAGTGATCCTGCTGAGGAAATAAAAGCAAATTTATTGCTCATCATGCCCCCTTGAAAAACCTTCGATACTGTAACCTTGAGGGATTGAAGTATAATAAATTTAACTTGAACCAAAAAAACGAGCCGGCAATCCCTATCGGATTTCCGGCTCAGCTCTTTATGTTCGCTTTTCAAAATCACGTAAATCGCAAGAACGTTCTCATGATAATATTGATGTTTTGACAATTGTGGACACAATTGCCTGAACGCCGTACTGAACGCTTATTTTGTGCCGAACAGTCGGTCACCAGCGTCTCCCAATCCAGGCAGGATGTAGCTGTTTTCGTCCAATCTTTCATCCAATGAAGCTGCATAGATATCCACATCGGGATAAGCCGCATGCAATGCTTCCATTCCTTCAGGAGCTGCCACAAGACAGATGAATTTCATGGATGATGGCGCTGCGCCTCTCTTTTCCAACGCTTCGATAGCTGCGATTGCCGATCCGCCTGTCGCCAACATAGGGTCAACGATGAACAATTGGCGTTCCTGGATGTCTGTCGGCAGTTTCACGAAATACTCTACAGGTTCCAATGTTTCATGGTCACGGTACATGCCGATATGGCCAACTTTTGCGGCTGGCAGCATCGCTAAGAAACCGTCTACCATCCCTAAACCTGCACGCAAGATCGGGATGATGGCAACTTTTTTGCCTGACAATGTTTTTTGAGTCGTTTTCACCAATGGCGTTTCAATCTCGATGTCTTCCAAAGGCATGTCCCTTGTTACTTCATAAGCCATCAACATGGCGATTTCGCTTACTACTTCACGGAACACCTTTGTTCCGCAGTCTTTTTCGCGGATGATTGTTAATTTGTGTTGAATCAACGGATGATTCATTACATGGAATTCTCCCATATACTTTTGCCCCACTTTCCTATTTTTGCTCAACCTATTGTAATTGAAAAGTGCTACAAATACCAGAAATAAAACAATGAGAAAACATCAAGAGCTATGTTTTAAGATAGACCAACGCCGTTTTCACCCTATTTGCGGGAGTAGCGCGCGAATTTTACTGGATAAAGAATGGAATCGTCGGCTGATCGGTAACTTTCGCACTCTGTTTAGCCGACATAGTAACGATTCGTTGACTGTTTGGAATTCTTCACGCTACGTTCTGCTGACATGGCGGACTTTCGTCGACTGTTCTGTATTCTTCACTCTACGTTTAGCCGAAACAGTGGACTGCTTTTGGCCTCCCGCTCACCACTGTAAGCCTGTTGCGCATCAGAAGTACGCATGCCGAAGAAAAGAGCTGCCCACCAGGGACAGCTCTTCGATGATTTATTTACGCTTCAACAGAAGCCGTTTTTTTGTGCAAAGGGAAAGCTTTTGTGATGGCATGGACTGCCGCTCTGACTTCATCCAATTTCGCTTCATCATCGTGGTTTTGGATAGTTTCCACAATCAATTCAGCAATCTTGCGTGCTTCTGCTTCCTTAAGGCCTCTTGTCGTGATGGCTGGAGTGCCGATACGGATGCCGCTGGCTTTGTTGGCGCCCAGCGTTTCAAAAGGAATCGTATTTTTATTGACAGTGATTTCAACGGTATCCAACAGTTTTTCTACTTGTTTTCCGTTCAAGCCGCTGCTTGTGACATCCAACAACAATAAGTGGTTGTCTGTCCCGCCACTGATGACGCGCAGATTGGATGCATTGAAGACATCAGCCATAGCTTGAGCATTTTTGATGACTTGACCGATATATTCAGTATATTCAGGTGTTGCAGCTTCAAAGAAGGATACAGCCTTGGCAGCGACGACGTGCTCAAGAGGTCCGCCTTGGATCCCAGGGAAGACAGCGCTGTTCAATTTTTTGCCGAATTCTTCTTTGGCTAGGATGACGCCGCCGCGCGGGCCGCGAAGTGTTTTATGTGTAGTCGTAGTTACGATGTGGGCATGTTCAACCGGATTTTGGTGATGACCAGTTGCGCAAAGTCCTGCGATATGAGCCATATCAACCATCAAGTAAGCACCGACTTCGTCAGCGATTTCTCTGAAACGTTTGAAGTCGATTGCGCGCGGGTAAGCGCTCGCTCCGGCAACGATCAATTTTGGTTGTTCTTTCAAAGCAATCTCCCGGACTGTGTCATAGTTGATTGTTTCGGACTCTTTATCTACACCGTAAGCAACGAACTCATAAGTCTGTCCGCTGAAATTCACAGATGCTCCATGAGTCAAGTGACCACCGTGGCTCAGATCCATACCCAAAATTTTATCGCCTGGTTGAACCAAAACACGATAAGCAGCCATATTCGCTTGTGAACCGGAATGTGGTTGTACATTGGCATATTCTGCACCAAAGATTGCTTTGATGCGGTCAATCGCCAAGTTTTCGATGACATCGATAAATTCGCAACCACCATAGTAACGACGTCCAGGGTAGCCTTCAGCATATTTGTTCGTCAAGATGCTGCCTTGCGCTCTCATAACATCTTCAGATACAAAGTTTTCGGAAGCAATCAGCTCGATTCCGTTCTCTTGTCTTTCGCGTTCTTTTTCAATTGCTGCAAATAATTCTTTATCCATGTTTGCACCCTTCCATCACATTATTCCAAAATTTTAAACATAAAAAAATGTAAGTTGAGTATATCATAATTATTCAGAAATAAAACATATAAGCTCTTGGATTTGAATAATTTGTATAAAAAGTAAGCTAAAGACGGATATTAGGTGATTATTTCGCTTCTTTTTTCGGATATTTTGATGAAGCAGCTTTTTCCAGACGATTCATGAATGCCTTCCCGAGCCCGGCAAGATCATAAGCCTCAGCCAGAATCACATCTACTGGTTGTTCATCGAGATAGCGCAATCCGGCATAAAGGCGCTGGGATGCAGCCACCACGTCATTCTTCATTCCCAATGAATAGGTGGATCGTGCTGCCTGCTGATGGATAGCCAACTTTTCTTCGGAAGCCAAAATGCCGATCTTTTTGCCTTTACCGCAATACTCATCAATGGCAGCTTCCCAATCAGCATCCGTTCCATCGATCAGGACAACCGGTTGAGCCGGGGCATAGTGTTGGTACTTCATCCCCGGGGCTTTTGGAGCCTCTGATTCGTTTGTTGTTTGCGCACTTCCTGCCATTTTGCCGATGATCGGCTCCAATTGCACTTCCGTGATGGCTCCTGGACGCAAAATGACTGGTCCGTCGGCATTGGTCAAGTCCAATACCGTTGATTCCAAACCGATCTGCGTTTCTCCGCCATCAAGGATGCCGGCAATCTTCCCCGAAAGGTCATGCATCACGTGCTGGGCAGTCGTAGGGCTCGGTTTGCCGGACGTATTCGCGCTCGGTCCGACCAAAGGAAAGCCGGTTTTTCTGATCAATTCCAGCGTCTGCTCTTGTGCGGGCATCCTCAACGCGACTGTATTGTGCCCTGCCGTGACAGTCGGCGCAAATACGCCTTCTTTCATCGGAAAAATCAAAGTCAGCGGCCCTGGCCAAAAAGCCTCCATCAAGGCTTCTGCCTGTTGGGGAACAAAAGCCACATATTGCCCAACCTCGCGATCGCACACATGAACGATCAACGGATTATCGCTGGGCCTTCCTTTCACTTTATACACATTTTTTACTGCTTCGTCATTCGATGCGATGGCACCCAAACCGTAGACAGTCTCCGTCGGAAAGGCGATCAGTTGTCCAGCTTGCAGCAAATCAGCTGCCTCATCGATCGTTGTGGCGTCGTATATTTTTGTTTCCATAATGATATATGCTCCTTTCTGAATGGTTTGACTGGCACAGACACTGCTCACGTTAAAAAAATAGCCGGGGCAATTGCCCGCAGCCATTTTTTGCCCATGGATAACAGGCGACTCTTTTTATCCTAATATGCTTAATAAACCAGTCGGCTAGCCTCACAGGTTGGCCTCGAACGAACCCGTGAAGCTTTTCTTATTTGACTATCAGCATGCGGTCGAGGCCGGACAGGTCTTTTTCGATCGTGACCGTTTTATCCGGGAAAGCTTTTTTGTAGAGTTCCAATAATTTTTCGCCTTGGTTGAAGCCGATTTCCATGAACAGGCAGCCGTCCGTTTTCAAATGGAACGGAAGCGTAAACGCCATCTTTTGGTATAGATCCAATCCGTCATGATCAGCAAACAACGCCGAATGTGGTTCGTACTCCAAAACAGAACTGTCCATCAGGCTAATTTCATCTTCGCTGATATAGGGCGGATTACTGAGGATGCAGTCGAACGTCTCCAGCTGCACGGGCTCCAGCAAATCCCCATGCAGGAAGCGGATGTCCGCATTTAGTTGATCCGCGTTCTCTTTCGCGACGGCCAATGCCTCTTCAGAAAGATCGGTGGCCGTCACGTCATCCTGCGGGCGCTCCTTTTTCATCGCAATGGCAATAGCGCCGGATCCTGTACCGATGTCCAGAACCTTCTGCGGTCCTTTCCCATCCAGGCATTTTAGTGCCCGTTGCACGAGTTCCTCGGTTTCCGGACGCGGAATCAGCGTAGCCTCCGTGACTTTCAAGGGATAACCATAGAACCATTCGACGCCTACGATGTATTGTATCGGCTTGCCCGCGACGTACTCATTGATGTCGCTGAAATACTGCTTGTATTCCTGCTCCGTGATCGGATCGGCAAAACGCATCAACAGATCCGTTTTGGTCCAACCCAAACGGTCCAAAAGCAGCCTTTCAGCAGCCAGCGGACTTTTCTCGTTCTGCTCCAAAAAAAGCGCACCATTCTGCAAAGCTTGCTGGTAACTAAGTTCCTTAGATTGCTCCATTGTTCAAGGACTCCAATTTTTGCGTCTGATCTGCCATAATCAACGCATCGATGACTTCATCCAATTTTCCGCTCAAAATCGTATCCAACTTTTGCAAGGTCAAGCCGATACGGTGATCCGTAACCCTGTTTTGCGGGAAGTTGTAGGTGCGGATGCGTTCAGAACGGTCGCCGGTCCCTACTGCGGACTTACGCGTTGCATCATATTCTGATTGCGCTTCTGAAGAAATTTTGTCGTAAACACGGGTACGCAATATTTTCATCGCTTTTTCGCGGTTTTTGATTTGGGAACGTTCATCCTGCATCGCAACGGCGATTCCTGTCGGCAAGTGAGTCAATCGGACCGCTGATGCTGTCTTGTTGACGTGCTGTCCACCGGCTCCGCTGGCATGGTAGATGTCCGTACGGATGTCTTTGTCTTCAATATTCAATTCGACCTCTTCCGCTTCCGGCATGACGACCACGGTGGCAGTAGACGTATGCACACGTCCTTGTGACTCCGTTTCCGGAACACGTTGGACACGGTGAGCGCCGCTCTCATATTTCAGTTTGGAGAAGGCGCCGTTTCCGCTGATCATCAGGATGATTTCTTTGTAGCCGCCGATGCCGGTGATGTTTGCATCCATGATCTCAACGCGCCAGCCTTGGCTTTCTGCATATTTGCTGTACATCGTGAAAAGTGTTCCTGCGAACAATGCAGCTTCATCTCCGCCGGCAGCCCCGCGGATTTCCATGATGATGTTCTTGTCATCGTTCGGATCAGTAGGAAGCAACAAGACTTTGATGCGGTCTTCGAGTTCGCTCTTTTCTTTCTTCAGGTCGTTCAATTCCTCTTTGGCCATAGCAGCCATATCATCATCCAACTTCTCCGACAACATCTCTTCGGTATCGGCAATTTCGCCTTCGACCTCTTTATAACGCTTGAAGGTAGCAACTTTTTCCCGCAGCCCCGCTTCTTCTTTGGTCAATTCCAAAAATCGTTTTGTATCGGAAATGACTTCCGGATCGCTCAACAATTCGGAAAGTTCTTCATAACGGATAATGAATGCATCTAATTGATCATACATAACTTTTTCAAACTCCTCTTTTTTTGTTTCTGAGTATCTGTTCTAGGCCAATGGCGGATGGTGGTAGTGGTTGCGGCACACTGGGAGATAGGATTCATTTCCACCGATTTGGATCTGTTCGCCGGCGTATATTGGTTTTCCATCCACAACACGCATGTTCATGATCGCTTTTTTATGACAGAACCAACAGATGGTTTTTATTTCTTCTATCTTATCTGCGTAAAGCAACAGATATTTTGAGCCTTCGAATAATTCGTTCTGGAAATCATTCTTCAAACCGAATGCCATCACCGGTATTGCCAATTCGTCGACGATGCGCGCTAATTGGATGACGTGCGCTTTGGACAGGAATTGGGATTCATCTATCAAGATACAAGCTGGCTTTCTCGGGTTTTTACTGACTTCCAGAAATGTATCCGTGTCATCTGCGATTGGAATGGCTTCGCGCTTCAATCCGATCCGACTCGAAACATACCCGACGCCATCACGGTCATCAAGCGCACTTGTAAAGATCATAACCGACTTGTTCTGCTCTTCATAATTGTAGGCAACCTTCAGGATCTCAATTGATTTCCCGCTGTTCATCGCCCCATATTTAAAAAATAACTGTGCCATTTAGTCCACCTTTCCAGCAGAGCCTTGCCTACTTTTCATGCATCGGTCGGAATTCCCCGCAAAAAGAAAGGATGCCCTTATGTCATCCTGCTTCCGACCCGCTATTATCTCACCTTCGTCATTTCGCTTCATCAAGCTTAGCGAATGATAAAAAAACTGAATAACATCCCGTATAATGATAGTAGGAAATGGCTCCAAAGTCAATAAAATTCACGATCGTTGGCTGTCCCCCAGCAATCAGCAGCTCCACTCCTGACATGATGAGGAATCTAAAAATATTCAATCCCGGCAAATTCTGCTATACTAACGCTATCGAAAAAAGCCTTGTTATATGCTATGATGGCAAGAGATACATAAGTAAGGAGCGAATTTATTTGACTATCCGCGGTTCACTAGCAATCAATATCGGCAAAATCGCCCAGTGGGGTCTTCAGACATTCACCAAAGGCGGAACCAGTCTGCCCGGCAAACTGGCCGTCAAGTTGGATCCCGACGTCCTACAGCACCTTTCCGAAAATTTTGATGTGGTCATCATCACCGGCACGAACGGCAAGACGCTGACGACATCGTTGACTTATCATGTCCTGCAACAAAAATACCCGCATATTCTGACGAATCCGACCGGAGCCAACATGGAACAAGGCATCATCTCCACGTTCCTGGAAGGCTATTCGCGCAAAATCAAAAAGGAAAGAGCCTTTGCTGTTCTTGAGGTCGATGAAGCCAGCCTTGTCAAAGTGACGAAATTCATCAAGCCGAAAGTCATCGTGAACACGAATGTATTCCGCGATCAGATGGACCGTTTCGGAGAGATCTATACGATTTATCAGAAAATGATTGATGGCGCTGCTTTGGCTCCTGATGCCGTTATCCTGGCGAACGGAGACAGCCCAATCTTCAATTCCAAAGAGTTGGTGAACAAGCAGATCTATTTCGGTTTCAACCATGAGCCGGATGGCGATACTTTGGCGCATTACAACACGGACGGCGTGCTCTGTCCGAAATGCCAACACATTTTGCGCTACAAATTCAATACCTACAGCAACCTTGGGAAATATTACTGCCCGCATTGCGATTTCAAACGTCCGGAATTGGCTTACGCTGTCACCAAAGTGAACAAACTGACGCACAAGAGTTCTTCCTTTGAGATAGATGGCCATCCATTCCATACAAATGTCGCCGGTCTGTACAATGTCTACAACGCCTTGGCTGCCTATTCGGTCGGCAAATATTTCGGATTGACTCCGGAAGAAATCCAAGCCGGTTTCTCGGCAGCCCAGCAAAAATTCGGCCGACAAGAAACGATCACCGTCGACGACAAGGAAATCATCCTGAACCTGATCAAAAATCCGGTCGGCCTGAATCAGGTCATCGATCTTCTGCATTATGAAGAGGAGCCTTTCAGCGTCGTCTCAATCCTGAATGACCGCCCGGCAGACGGAACCGATGTCAGCTGGATCTGGGACGGGAATTATGAGAAGTTTTTGGAGTTTGATATCCCCAAAGTGACCGTCAGCGGCATCCGTCAAAAAGAGTTGACTTTACGGATGAAGGTTGCCGGCATTCCGGAAGAAAAGCTTGAAGTTTTGCCGGAAATCACGGATGTCATCAAAGCCTTCAAACAGGCTCCGACGAAAAAAATCTACGTGATGGCAACTTACACCGCTGTGCTGCAACTCCGTAAAGAGCTGGCGAACCAAGGCTATATAGCGGAAAGGATGAAATAAATGCGACTACGTATTTGCCACTTGTACGGCAACCTGCTGAACACATACGGCGACAATGGGAATCTATTGATGCTCCAGTACTGTGCCCGTGAAAAAGGCGTCGATTTCGAGACGGAAATCATCAGTTTGGACCAACCGTTCGATCCCGATAAATATGACCTCGTCTTTTTCGGAGGAGGCCAGGATTACGAACAGTTCATCGTTTCCAAAGACATCCAGAACAAGGCAGAAGGAATCAAAGAATATATCGAAAACGATGGCGTTTTGTTGGCCATCTGTGGTGGCTACCAATTGTTGGGTCACTATTACATGGATGCATCCGGAAATAAAATCCCCGGCATCAGCGCCTTGGACCACTACACCCTGAGCCAGGACAATAATCGTTTCATCGGCGACATCACAATCCGCAGCGCGGAATTCAACGAAACCTATGAAGGCTTCGAAAACCATAACGGAAGGACCTTCCTCGGCGAAAACATGCGTCCGCTCGGAAAAGTCGAAAAAGGGATGGGCAACAATGGTGAAGATAAGACTGAAGGCGCGCGCTACAAAAATGTCTTCTGTTCCTATTTCCACGGTCCTCTATTGGTCCGCAACATCCACTTGGCAAACCGCATCGTCGATATGGCCATTGCCCAGCACAACAAAAAAAATTAGAAGTAAAAAGAAGGAAGAGGAGCTGCCGCGTGACGGGACAGCTCCTCTTCCTTCTTTTTGGCTGTAGCGGACTGCTTGTCGGATTCTTTCGCTTTATCCGACAACTGCTTGCATCCCGATGAGTGCGACTTCACAAAAAAGGTTGCACCAGCATGATGAAACCCGCTGTTTCCTTTTTAAAAAGGTCCCTATTCCATCGCATACGAAAGGATGATAGTCAGCACTACAAACACCAACAGACCTACGATGAACGCCCAGGATTGCCATCTCGCCATGTTCAGCGTGCTTCCGATGCCAAAACGTTTTTCGACAAATATGGATGGATCTTCTGGGTTGTAATACCAAACACCCCACTTCCAAAAGCGCTCTTCATCCGCTTCCGTCACTTCATCCGGCAATTCCCCCGCTTCATTCAGGAACAACTTTTCGCCGCCTTGGCCGTATTTCCAGGTCAGATAAACGCTGTATCCGACTATGATGACCACAAACGGAATCGTCATGCCGAGGATCCATTGGGCACCCTTGTCTGCAAAGAACAAGGAAAAGAAATGGATACCACTCAACAGGAGTTGCGTCAGCACTGTCACGACCAGGAAGTAAAAGGACCAAGCTTGGCGGAACAATTTGCTCTGTTTACTTGACAGGTCGGACAGATACGGCGAAATCTTCTGCTTCGATTTGAAGAAGGAATAGTGGCTGAAAAACATCATCGGAATCATCAACAATTGGATCGCCGGCAACATGAATACATTCACGTATGACTTATCGACGATCCGATCCGGCTCGTTCGAACTGTTCCAGTGAACCGGAAACTGTTCAGGTATCTGATCATAGAAATACAGTGTGACTGCTACCGTCACCAACAGGATGAACAGCTGCGCCGAAACGAAGACCGAATGGGAGACCACCTTCAGGTCCTTTTGATAGGCGGTATCGATGACTATTTTTGCCTTTTTTCCCTCTATTCTGATGCCATTCGCTTCTTTCCAACTGCGGAGCTGTTTCCGTTTCTGCAAGTACAGCAAGAAGGAAAGGAAGATGAAGACGAACATCGCAATCGTCACATAGATGCTGGTGACCATCTCCACTTGCTCTCCTTCATCCCACAGAAGAAAGAAAAAGATTGGCGCAGCTAGCAGTATGCTACCGATAACATTTTGATAAAGGAATGCTTTTTTCAGCTTCAAAACATAAGGATCCTTCTGATGGGATGTCGGAACCGAAATCCCAAACGGCGTACCCAAACGGCTATAATAGGGTGTAATCCCATTTACGACCCCGATAACCAAAAACAGAATCACCATAAACCAACTAAAGATCAGCATGCGCTTTCTCCTCTCCTTCCAACTCTTTCTCGATTTCATTCAGCCATCCGCGGAATGTTTCGTCTGTGACCTCAAAAATTTGTTTGTCGATCAGAATTTCCTTGAGCTTATCCTGGATCGCCGCTTTCGTGTGATCATTGGAAGCCATCATTGCGCGTTCGCTGACGAAATAGCCTTTCTGATTTTTCACTAGGACGCCTTCGTCCGCCAACAGATTATAGGCTTTATTCACCGTGTGCATATTGATGCCCAATTCGCCGGCCAGACTACGGACGCTCGGCAATCCATCGCCGAAAGACCATTCCCGTTTGAGGATGCCTATTTTGATTTGGTACATCAATTGCGTGTAAATCGGCGTATCGCTGTTCGGAAGAATTTCGATGAACATTTTTACCCCTCCTGTTCGTTATATAACAAGTATAACATTAGTTGTGGGATTTGCAAGCGTGAAACCAGGAGGCAGTTATAAGGTCGTTCATCCTCCGGTTAAGAAAGTTTTCGTCGGAAGACTGACCAACATTTGTGTCTGTCCTCCGATGAGCTGGGCCTAACAGAAGGACAGTTTGTATTTTGCCGCCCTGCTCCGGTGGATGACGGCTTCACAGGAGTTCCACGCCATTATTCACGCTCTCCACCGCTTCCGCACCCAAACCGACCAGATCTGCAGAACACAAAAAGGGGGTGCGACCGATAACCACCAGTCGTATCCCCTATTTACCCTATCATCCCTTAGTAACTTTCTTGTAAAGCCCTGATGCTGTTTTCCGTCACGACCGACGTATCGCAAAGCATATCGATTGGATGTTGTTTTTTGTTTTGGAAAGCAGCGACCAGGTAAATCACAGCCACAGTTTTGCCGATATAGCGGCCGACGCCTTCGCGGATCAGGATGGTCGGCCAACTGAGTTTCTTTTCTTTGAAGCAGACGACACGGATTCCGAAAATCATTTTACCAAGTGTTTGCCCATTCGTGTATTTCGTCATCAGTACGAAATACCCTGCCAAGACCAGCAATTGGAAAAAACCGTACAGAGTGAAAGGAGAACCTCCATCCATACCGATTCCTCCCAAGGCGAAGAATGGCTTGATTAGGATCGCGATCAAGGCCTGTACAATCAACAGATCGACAAGATAGGCAAACAGTCGGATCCAAAAACCGGCGAATACGTAATCCGGATAGCGGTGAAACGGGCGTTCCTGCTGATCGGATAAGCGCTCGGCTTCCTCCCAGGCTGCTTTCTTTTTGCGGATTTCTTCCAAGCGTTCTTCATGCGCAGTGGTTTTCTCTTCCATCATCATTCACCTCCGTAGAGATAAAGCAATCTCGGGGAGGCGGTTGTCCCAAAAGTATCCCGGAGCAACTGAAGTTCAGTCAGAGTCTGGTTGTCCTGACTCGTCAATTTGGCTGCTGCCTGAGCGAAAAACCAAGAAAAATCAGAAAACAGTCCAGGTGTCGAAGTATATTCGAACACTTCGGCATCTTCCATGTCATAAGCTGCTTTCATCGCTTTCAATGCATCGTCGGTATAGGCTATCTCATCCACCAACCCAAGCGCTTGGGCTTGGGTTCCGGAATAAATCATGCCGTTCGCAACAGCGCGAACCTCTTCTTCCGGCATATCCCTTCCCGTCGAAACGACTGTGACGAAACGCTGGTAAGCTTCATCTACGTATGCCTGAAGCAACGCACGTTCTTCCTCTGTCATGTCCCGATCCGGCGATCCGATATCCTTGAGGCTGCCGGACTTGATTGTGTTGTATTCAATCCCTAATTTTTCGAGAAGCCCGGAATATTCGATTGCTTGCATGATCACCCCGATTGAACCGGTAGTCGTTTCAGCAGTAGCATAAATCTTGTCTGCACCTGCGGAAATGTAGTAGCCTCCGCTTGCGGCTGTTCCTTGCATAGAAGCATAGACCGGAATTTCTTTATCTGCAGCAACACGGTACAATTTGTCGTGCGCTTCTGCACTTTCATAGACCCCGCCGCCCGGGCTGTCGACTATCAGGAAAACCCCTTTGACGGTCCCATCCTCTTCGATGGCTTTCACTTGTTCCAAAAAAAGATCGTGATCATAGCTGGAACCGTCCGTCAGCATGCTGCCTGAACCAGATTGGATGGTACCTTCGATATGCAGAACCGCAATCCGGTTGGCGGCGTCACCGCTTTCCAGAACATTTTCCTGCAGGCTCGTTCCCGGAATCAGGTTGCCCGTAAGTTGGCTAAGGGAATCTTCCGTTTGGTCAGCCAATCGGGACGAAAAAAATTGCGAACCGAGTGATGCCACGAAAAGCACTAGCGCTATCGCTACGGCAATCCACCTCTTTTTGTTCATTAAAAATCACTCCTTCCTGTTTCGGTTATTCTTGGGCATAATCCTCTTCTGTTTCTTCTTCAACTTCAGGTTCATCCAAATACAATCCGGAAATTTCCTTGTACCATTCGAAGATATGCATAAACAGAACTTTGAGGACAGCATATCCGGGGATACCCAAGATAAAACCGGTCAGGCCGAACAGTTTTCCTGCCGTAAGCAACACGAAGATGATCGTGACGGGATGGACTTCAAGGTTGCTCCCGAGCACCTGCGGCGAAATGACACGACCTTCGATGAACTGCTCGATCGAGAAGACCAGCAGCACCTTTGCCAACATTAATGGGGAATCAACAATCGCAACGATAACCGCCGGCACCATCGCGATGAAGGAGCCCATGTACGGGATGATGTTCAGGAAGCCTGCGAGTATGCCCAAAACAATACCGAATTTCATTCCGATGATGGCATAGCCGATGACGAACATCAGTCCGACAAAGAAGGCTACCGTAATCTGGCCACGCACATATTGGCTGATCTGCGTGTTGATTTTCCTCAACAGTTCCCCGATCGATTCCCGCAGATTTGTAGGAAAGAATTGCAGAAATGTCAACGGCAATTTATCCCCTTCCTTCAACAAATAATACAAGATGATCGGCATCGTGATGATTCCCACAAACGCATTCGTCAAAAGTCCCACGACACTTCCCAAACCGCTGACTGTGTTCGACAACACTTCATTCAGCTTCTCGGAAACCGTATTGAAGATATCCGCATTGATTTCATTGACCTGTTCCTGCAAGGAAGTGAACCAATCATAATTGATGAATTCAATTGTCATGCTTTCGATTGCCTGCCAATAAGCAGGAAATTCACGGACAATCCCTATCGTCTGATCGCGGATGATCGGAATCAGGATTGCAACGCCCCAAATAATCAGCAACAGCACAAACACAAATGCAATCCAAATCCCAACAAAGCGTTTGATGCCTCTTTTCTCCATCAGCGTTACCATGGGATTCAACATGTAGTAAAAAATACCAGCCATTATCAGCGGAAAGCCGATGACACTGAAGAAACTGCCGATTGGCCCCAAAAGATAGGATATTTTTGAAAATACCAAGATGATCAGCAGAATCAGCAAGGTAATCAGCAGAACAGTCACGAATTTATTGTTCAGAAACCATTTTTCGAACCACGACAAACGATTTCCGGATTTCGTTCCTCTACGCGGAGCTCTTTCCATTTGGGTCACCTTCAATCTTTCTTCTTATAGGTAATGGTAGTGCCATCCGTTATTGTCGGCAAAATGTAAGGCGTCAAGTAGATGCTTGTTTCCAGGCGTTCTTCTTCCCAGTTTTTGAAAATCATGGTCGTATGGCCGATTGACTGCAGATTCTTCAGCACATGGGAGCCAATGTAGGATATGCGGTATTCTTGATCATCGAACAAAATCCGATCGCCATCCGTCAGTTCGAACCATTCCTGTGGTTCCACAAAACGATGGATAACGGAAACCTCCTGCAGGGGTTCCGTTGCACTGTCATCAAACAGAATGATCATCGGTTCCTTGCTATCTATTGCTTTTTCTCCAATTTGAACTACTTTGCTTTGCATTTACATATCCCCTTTTCAAACACTTTTTACAATTTCTATTCTATCACAGTTTATTGGGCATACCATCGATTATGCCATTGAAACCAAGTTTATTTGCCTGAAAAGCTTTTTTCTCTGTCATTGTGTAGGGCATTTGTTATAATGGAATTATCATAATATTTAGGAGGTCATTGAATGGAACAAATTTTATATCTTGGCTCTTACACGAAAAGAGAAAGCAAAGGGGTTCATCAAATCATTTTGGACACCGAAAAAAAAGAATTGCGTGATTATCGTTTGATTGCGGAAGTCGACAGCCCTACTTACCTGGATTTATCTTCCGACAAAGAAACGCTGTACACAATTTCCAAAACGGATGAGGGTGGCGGCATCACTTCTTTCAAAAAAAATGAAAACGGCATCTATGACAAGGTGGGCGAAATTTCTGCTGAAGGTTCTGCACCTTGCTATATTTATTATGATGAAGATAAGAAATTGATCTTTACTGCCAACTACCATGGCGGCTATCTGACAGTATACAAAGAGAACGCTGACGGTTCATTCACGATGACCGATCGCGCCCAACATGAGGGTTCAAGTATCCACGAAAACCAGAACATTCCGCATGTGCACTACAGCGCACTTTCCCCGGACAAGAAATACTTGCTGGCTTGCGATCTGGGTACCGACGAAGTATATACCTACACTGTTTCAAATGAAGGCAAACTGGCGGAAGTTGCCCGTTATAAAGCAACAGCTGGAACTGGTCCACGCCACTTAGTTTTCCATCCGAACGGCAAAGTGGCTTACCTGTTTGGGGAATTGAGCAGCGATGTCGAAGTGTTGGCATATGATGCAGCAGCAGGCACTTTCTCATTACTGCAAGTCATCACGACTATCCCTGAAGAGCATACCGGTTTCAACGGCGGCGCGGCTATCCGCATTTCTGCTGACGGCAAATTCGTCTATGCTTCCAACCGCGGACATGATTCATTGGTTGTCTATGCGGTATCCGAAGACGGAAAAACGTTGTCATTGGTCGAGTATGTCCCTACCGAAGGCAACATCCCACGCGACTTCAACTTGGATCCGAGTGGCCAATTCGTAATCGTGGCGCATCAGGATTCCGACAACTTGACTTTGTTCGAACGCGATGAAGAAACCGGCAAACTGACGTTGCTGCAAAAAGACGTCTACGCGCCAGAGTGCGTTTGCGTGTTCTACTAGAATTTTATCGTTTCCTCCCGTTCGGATGACCGGGAGGATTTTTTGTCTTTGCTGTGAGTCTGGAAGGTGTCTGAGCAGAATAGTTACCTCGTTGAATCACTCTCCTGTATACTTGATTCATGGACTATTTGAACGGAGGCTTCAGTTAAAATGATTACAGGTTTTCATCACCTCACCGCAATTACCAAAGACGCAAAGAAGAACAAATTTTTTTACACCGAAATCCTCGGGTTGCGTCTCGTCAAACAAACGGTCAATCAGGACAATTTGACAGATCCTCACCTTTTTTACGGGGACTATCACGGAACCCCAGGAACAATATTGACCTTTTTCGAGTTGCCGAGAGTCGGCCAACGCCATGAAGAAAACAGTTTCATCCATGAGGTCATTCTGAAGATCCCTCGAGGCAGCCTTCCGTTCTGGAACAAGCGGCTTACCGAGCGGGCCATTCCATTCGTTGAAAACGATGAAGCAGGCTCCACTTTCCTTGATCCTGACGGCATGAAAATCAGCTTGATTGAGGTGTCCGAAGTTATTTCTCCCGATCAGGCAACACGCCACAGCGAGGTGCCTGCAGAACACCAGATCATCGGAATCCAGGGCATCCATTACACGGTGTCCAACTTGAAAAAAACGGAGGACTTTTTCCGCGATGTGTTAGGCATGAAATTGCAGGACCACGTTGCCCACCCCTTGTCTTCCCGGGATGAAGAAAGTCGGCTGATCCAATCCGTCAGCCTGAAGCCTTCCCGTCTCGGCAAAGGTGCCATCGACCACATCGCATACAGCGTTCCGGAGCGTAAAGATCTGGATAGTATCCTGGACAAGGCAAAGGAAAAAGAAATCACCGTTGAAAAAATCATCGACCGCGGTTACTTTCAAAGCCTATATCTGCGTGAACCGAGCGGATTGCGCATCGAAATAGCAACCGAGCAACCTGGCTTTACACTTGACGAAACCCTGGAAAATCTTGGAGAAGCGTTTGCCCTTCCTGATTTTCTGGAACCAAAACGCAATGCAATCGAATCCAATATCCTGAAAAGAAAGAAGTGAGCCCATGCAACATTTCAACACCGAAGAACTTACCACAAAACAGATGTACAAATTTTTGACCGGGAGCGTCGTCCCCCGCCCGATTGCCTGGATCACCACCCAGAATCCGGAGTCAAAGGTCGTCAATGCCGCTCCATTCAGTTTCTTCAGCGTCGCCTCGAATGTACTGCCGCTGATCAGTGTGGCCATTCTGAGGAACGACGGAAAAATCAAGGATTCCGCCAAAAATCTTTTGGCTTCCAAACAAGCTGTCGTCCATATAGTCAGCGAAGAATTGGTTGAGGAGATGAACAGAACGGCCGCCCAGCTGCCGGACACAGAGAGCGAAATTGATCTGACGGAATTGACGTTGACTTCCAGCCACACCATCACTGTTCCTGCCATCAAAGAAGCGAAAATCCGCATGGAAACCACAGTACATCAATATGTGCCATTGGCGAATGCTGAAGGCCAGGTACTGACGGATCTGTTCATTCTCCGCGTCAGAGATTTCCTTTTTGATGAATCGGTGTTCGATCAGGATAAACAATACATTTTGGCCGACAAGTTGGAGCCGGTGGCAAGGTTGGCAGGCAACGATTATTCCAAGCTCGGGGAGATTTTTTCATTGGAACGGCCTTAACGGCTTGGCAGTTGGAAAAAAGTCGCTATCTCGGTTGTTTGGATAACATCCGTTGCTGTTCAACCGACAGCACGCGGTGGCATCGGCTATTCATTTTTCTCCGATCTCCATTCAGCAAACCTGCCGGGATTTCCTCAACTGTTCGTACTTCTTCAATCATCGTTCAGCAGACTGATTGCTGTATTTTCGTGCGT
Organism: Trichococcus sp.; assembly: GCA_030153215.1. Lineage (GTDB taxonomy): Bacteria > Bacillota > Bacilli > Lactobacillales > Aerococcaceae > Trichococcus. The sequence goes on along the minus strand of JASKKA010000006.1, from coordinate 13,230 downwards.
CATGAAGGTACAACAGGCTGAGAGGCAGTGCCTTGCCCGCAAATCAAAAAAGCTTCAGCCGGATGTTTACCGGATGAAGCTTTTTTTACATAACTAGGAAGGTATAACTTTTTTCGAATTTAAAAGTGCTTCACCATAAGCGTTTCACAGATTCGCAACATGTTTCATGTCATCAAATGTGATGGCCAGCTTCACGGGTAGGCGCTTCGGAAAAGGAAAAAGGAATCCGTTCCGCTTTTCTTACATTTTCTGTTATTCCTTCGGCAGAACGCTTCCGATTTCTGCTTTGACGGCAGTCTCTCCGGTCACATCCAGGATGAAGTTTTTGACTTTGTCCATGTTTGTGATCACGACGACCATCGCGGAATCTTTTCCGGCTTCCTGCAATTGCGCCAGGTCAACTTTTGCAATCAAGGTATCAGCAGTAAGGGCTTGCCCTTCTTTCACGAAGATTTCAAATGGTTTCCCGTTCAGTTCAACCGTATCCAATCCCATGTGCAGCAAAAGTTCCAAACCGCTGTCCAACAGGATGCCTACCGCATGCTTTGTAGGGAATACGCTCAAGACTTTTCCTTTTGCTGGTGAATAGATGTTTCCGTCAGCAGGAATGACCGCGAATCCGTCTCCCATCATTTTTTGGGAAAACACTGGGTCTGCAACATCCGAAACAGGTACTACTACACCATTGGCAGGTGAATATAAGATTTCATTCTCAACAGGTATTTTCCCCTTTTTATCATCCTTCTTAAAAAAGCCAAACATGCTATCGCCTCTTCCTTTTTTTAAATGAGCTTCATGTTAAAATTAGTATACATTTATTTTACCATAAACAGTTCAGTATTGTGAATTTATTTTGCATCGCTTACATTCGAAAGCGTTCATTCATTTCCTTAAGAATCCTTGAAAAGGATTGGATAATCTTTTTCATTTCGCTATACTAGATGGTGAAGTATCAAAAAAATGCACAACAGAAAGGATATTATATGGAATTTATGGAAATACTGAAAGCAATCATCCTCGGCATCGTGGAGGGCATAACCGAATGGCTGCCCATCAGCAGCACGGGCCACATGATCCTGGTTGAAGAGTTCATCCAATTGGATCTTTCGCAAGCATTCAAGGAGATGTTCTTCTACGTGATTCAGCTGGGTGCAATCCTTGCGGTAGTCGTCATCTATTTTCACAAACTGAATCCCTTCTCCCCAAGCAAAACGAAGGAAGAAAAAACACAGACTTGGGATATCTGGAAAAAAGTTGTCATCGGTTGCATCCCGGCTGGCGTCATCGGACTGCCCCTGAATGATTGGGCGGACGAGAACCTACTGAACGCAACAGTCGTGGCCCTGGCGCTGATCATTTACGGAATTTTGTTCATCGTCATCGAAAACAAGCATAAAGACCGCGAACCAAGCATCACTGAATTCAGCGAGTTGTCCTATATGAAGGCTTTCCAGATTGGGTTGTTCCAAGCACTCTCAATTATTCCGGGCACTTCGCGCTCAGGTTCTTCTATCCTTGGTAGCATAGTGTTGGGCACTTCGCGCTTCATCGCGACGGAGTTCTCTTTCTTCATGAGCATTCCGATCATGTTCGGGATCAGCTTTTTGAAGATCATCAAATTCGGTTTCGACTTTACCGGACTTGAATTCGCCGTCCTTTTATCAGGCATGGTCACGGCTTTTCTCGTTTCGATCGTCGCAATCAAGTTCCTGATCGGTTACCTGAAACGCAATGACTTCAAAGCGTTCGGTTGGTACCGGATTGTCCTTGGGGCCGTCGTCCTGATTTATTTCCTGTTTGTCTGATAATCAAGTTTTGCCATCCTCTTATTTGTCATTAACTTAAGTGTATTGACGAGTAAGCGGCGATGGGAAACAGGACGAGGAGATTGGCGATCAAAATTCAGAAGCGGTGCTCCGTGCGGCATGCCAAATTGTCGAATAGTTGCGGTGGATCCGACAACTTGATTCCCGATTAAGCCGAGATTATCGAATGTTGAGAAACATTCAACAATTTCACATCATTTCTGACCGAAATTATCGAATAACTGAGGACCATTCAACAATTTGGTCTCATAGTCAAAAAAAGCGGGAATGCATTTTTATGCATACTCGCTTTTTTCAGTTGACCAATTGCTTGATTCGATGACATCGCTCTTCTTGAGATAGTTTTTATTTTTTCTCCTGAGGATGCAGACCTGCTTATTGATAATGATTATAATCTGCCGATTATACGTCATGTTCGTATTTTATTGCTGTTCCCAATTTTCCGCCTTTTGAATTGTGTCGAATGTATGGACATTGAGAATGAGATTCATTTCCGTTTGATTATAATGATTATAATCTAGCTTTTTTTAGTGCTATCATGGATGCATAAGAGAAAGGAGTGTCATTCATGAAAGACTTATTCAAGAATAAAGCGATGATTGCAACTATGATCAGCGGCATTCTTATCATTCTTGGCATTGTGTTGCAATGGCAAAACTTTGATACAGCTGCAGCCATCATTTTCGTGTTATCGTTCATCATAGGCGGCTATAAACAAGCAAAAGAAGGATTCATCGATACAGTTGAAAATAAACACCTGAACGTCGACATATTGATGGTGCTTGCAGCAGTTGGCGCCTCTTTGATCGGCTACTGGATGGAAGGCGCTTTGCTCATCTTCATCTTCTCGCTGTCCGGTTCGTTGGAGGAATACGCGACCGATAAAAGTACCCAAGCAATCACTGCATTGATGAATATTGTTCCTGAAATCGCAAAACGCATCAACCCGGACGGCTCAATCGAGGAAGTCGCAGTCAAAGAACTCAAAGTCGGCGATACTTTATTGGTCCCTAAAGGCGCCAGCATCCCGATTGATGGTACGATCGCATCGGGCCAAGGGCTGATCGATGAAGCCGCCATTTCAGGAGAGTCCGTCCCTGTCGAGAAGACTGTCGGCGATGATATCTTCGGCAGTACAATCAATCTGAGCGAAGCATTGACGATGACTGTCTCGAAGGAGTCCAAAGATACCCTCTTCGCCAAAATTATCCGCATGGTCGAAGAAGCACAAAAGACCCCTTCGAAGACGGCAAGCTTCATCAACCGCATCGAAAATACTTATGTCAAAATTGTTCTCGTTTTTGTTCCAGTCATGATTGCCGTCTTTTATTTCCTACTGGATTGGGGTTGGAATGAATCATTCTACCGCGGCATGGTACTATTGACTGTCGCCTCCCCTTGCGCATTGGTGGCGTCGGCCACTCCGGCTGTCCTTTCCGCCATTTCCAATGCAGCCAAACGCGGTATCCTCTTCAAAGGCGGCATTCCGATCGAAAACTTTTCGGCGATGGATTGCATCGCATTCGATAAAACAGGCACACTGACGGAAGGAAAACCCGTAGTTACAGAAGCCAGCTATCTGGAAGGCACGGATGAAAAGCACATCATGTCAGTCGTCTATGCTTTGGAACATTCCTCGACCCACCCGATTGCCTCCGCTCTGGTCCAACATCTCGATACGAAGGAATATGTGAAGTCCCAGATGGATTCAATCCAGGACCTTACCGGCTTCGGATTGGCCGGTGAAGCATTCGGCAGCCACTGGAAAATCGGCAAAAAGACTTTTGTCGTAAATGATGAATTGGATGAGCCTCCGTTCGTACAGGAAGCCTTCGCGCTACAGAACGAAGGAAAGACCGTTATTTACGTTTCCCAGGATGACAAAGTCGTGGCCTATTACGCTTTATTGGATACGCCCAAGCCAGAAGCAAAAGACATGATCGCCTTTTTCAAAGCCAATGGTGTCCATACCATCATGATCACCGGCGACAATGAAGCGACTGGACAGACGATCGGCAAACAATTGGGAGTGGATGAAATCCGCGCAAATTGTCTTCCCGAAGATAAAACTACTATCCTGAAAGATCTTCAGAATAAGTATAAACTGGTCGGGATGGTCGGAGATGGCGTAAACGACGCACCCGCACTAGCGAACGCCGACATCGGCATCGCTATGGGCGAAGGAACGGACATCGCCATGGAAACGGCTGATGTCGTTCTGATGAAGAGCGAGCTTGACAAGTTGGAATATTGTTATGGATTGTCGAAGAAGCTGAAAAAAATCACCATGCAGAACATCATCTTTTCGATCACCGTCATCCTTATCCTGATCCTGTCTAATCTGTTCCAGGTCATCAACCTTCCGCTCGGGGTCATTGGACACGAGGGCAGCACAATCCTGGTCATCCTGAACAGTCTGAGGCTTCTTGCGAAAATCCCTACCCACCATATACAGAGCACTTCAGCAACTGCCGGTAAGACTGCGGGCTCCGGACTCGCACACGAAAAATAAACACAAAAAGGGAAGCGTTCGGGTTTATGACTCCGAATACTTCCCTTTTTTCGCTTATATCGTGAACGGGAGCTCACCACCGGAATCAAGTTGCGCATCTCCGGTAAGGCACTCGCTTCCCGGAGAAGACCTGTGGCTGTTGCCCTGACCCCCGGCAAAGATATCCTCGCCGATGGACAAAAATACGCTGAAGCATGAACTCCGGTAAAGCCTCTGTTTACCGGAGTTCCAGAGTAAACATCCCTATTGTAATCACGAAAAACAAGTAAAAAGCTGTGGCTGCTTCGAAACGAAACAGCCACAGCCCGATATTCTGGTTTAGTCTTTCTTAGCCGGGAAGAATGCGTCGTACAGCACTTTGACTGCTCGGGCTTCATCCTTTTCGTTGATGCCGAACATGATGCTGACTTCAGATGAACCTTGGTTGATCATTTCCAGGTTGATGTCCGCTTCAGCTAATGCGGTACATGCTTTCGCAACTGTACCAACGGAATTGACCATACCTTCGCCGACGATCATCAATAAACAGATGCCGCCTTTGACCTGAACATCGTCCGCTTCCAATTCATTCTTCAAACGGTACAACAACTCTTGTTCCTGCTGGATCGTAATCTGATTAGCGCGCAGGATGATCGACAAATCATCGATACCGGATGGCATGTGCTCAAAGTTCAAGTTGAAATCTTCGAAAATCTGCAACACTTTGCGGCCGAATCCGACTTCGCGGTTCATCAGGTATTTACCGATGTAAATGCTCATGAAGCCGGTCGAGCTCGCAATCCCGGAAACAATTTGTTTGTTTTCAGGTTTCGTTCTGGTGATGCTGGTTCCTGGAGCAGACGGATTATTGGTGTTTTTGACGACTACCGGAATTCCGGCGCTGAATGCCGGTTGCAGAGCTTCATCATGGAAAACCGAAAATCCGCTGTAGGACAGTTCACGCATTTCACGATAGGTCAATTGTTTAATTTTTTTAGGGTGCTTGACCATTTTAGGGTTTGCCACATAAATGGCATCAACGTCCGTGAAGTTTTCATACAGGCTCGCTTTGACACCATTGGCGACGATTGCACCGGAGATATCCGATCCCCCTCTTGAGAAGGTTAGTAATTGTCCATCTTTCGTGTACCCGAAGAAGCCCGGGAACACGATGATTTCTTTCGAATCCCGCAATGCATAAAGATTCTTGAAAGATTCCGGCAATACCCGTGCATTCCCTGGGTTGTCGGTTACCAAAAGGCCGGCATCCTTCGGGTTGACGTATTTGGCAGGGATTCCCTCTTTATTGAAAAATGCGGCTACAAGGACAGCGCTGTTGTCTTCACCGCTTGCTTTGTAGGCATCCAACGCATACAATTCGTTGTAGAATTTTGTCTGGATCAATTTCTCATAGTTTTTGGAAATGATGTCCATAACACTCGGATCGATTTCCAACTCATCGACGATATCTTGATATCTTTTCAAGATTGTCTTCAGCGTTTTTTGATGATCTTCTTTATTTTTCACCTCATCAGCCAACTTGATCAACAGGTCCGTAACTTTTTCGTCCGAGTCATTGCGCTTTCCGGGCGCCGAGACGACCACGATTCTTCTGTCTGCGTCATCTTTCACAATTTGCAATACCTTTTTCAATTGAGTCCCATTCGCAAGGGAACTCCCGCCAAATTTAATAACCTTCAAACCGAACACTTCCTCGCTTGATTTCTTTAATGATTTTTTAATTTTGTAATTGTATTTTCATTTATGCTTTAGAATATCATCATATCACGGCTATGGCAATTACCTTTTCAAACTTTACATCATTTGTAACATATTTGTATTGTTAATGCTATGGCCATTTGCAAAAAAAGGAATATACTATGAGTTAACTTATTGTAGGAGGTTTCAAATCAGTGAAAAAAAATAATTCTTGGAGGATCGTCGTCGGATTATCCGTAATCGCAAGCATCAGCTCTGCTTTGTTCAAGTCGAACCGAAATGCCGGTAAGAGCCTAGCAACATCGTACACCCCTTATATCGGCACATGGAAAAATGACGCTCAGTCCTTGAAGGTTGAAATTACTGATAATCTGGAGATTCTCCTGAACAACAAAAAATTAAAGGCGACGCTTGAAGAAGCCAAACCAAACGAATTGGTCTTCCGCGACCATTTCGGCTATTACCTGATTCTGAAGAAAGATACGTCCCCTACCCTGACCATCTATGATGAGGCGGAGGAACAAGAACTCTACTTCAAACGCGAAGCCGATAACTGAATAAGAAAAGCTGAGCGGTAGCAACGTGACCGTGCCGGTCAGTTGTATCACGTCTCTAAGTCATCATAGATGACAAGAACCATGACAAGTCGAACAGGATGTCTTGGCTCGTAGAGACAAGAGGTTCCTTTTTCCTTTTCTGAAGGGCTTACCCGTGAAGCTGGCCATCAAATTTAATGGCATGAAACATTTTGGAGACCCGTGTAACACCTACGGTGAAGCACTTTTCAATTCGAAAAATTTAATAGTTTCCTACTGTATGACCAAAAGCAAGGACTGCCCCTTTTTCTCGAGGCAGTCCTTGCTTTCTTTTAGTCAACATCCGGTCAGGTTTGTGGCTTGATCTTCCAGATTTCATCCGCATAACGCAGAATCGTGTAATCTGATGAAAATGGCCCTGAGCTTGCAATATTCATCAGTGCCATGCGATTCCATCTGTCTCTGTCGGAAAATGCCTTATCCGCCTCATATTGCGCTTGCAGGTAGCTGTCAAAATCCTTCAGCAGGAAATACTCGTCATTGTACATGACCAACGAATCGAAGATATCCCGGGCTTCAGTATCGACGCCTGGAATCGTTCCATCAATAAGCAGGTTCAGGATTCGTTTCAATCGCGGATTCTTTTCGTAGATATCCCTTGAATTGTATACGCCATTGCGGTAGTATTCCTGCACTTCATCGCTCTTCAGTCCGAAGATGAAGATGTTGTCGTCGCCCACATGATCACGTATTTCAACATTGGCTCCGTCCAATGTCGCCATCGTGATGGCACCGTTCGACATCAGCTTCATGTTGCTTGTGCCGGAAGCCTCCTTGCCTGCAAGAGAGATCTGTTCGCTGATATCGGCAGCTGGGATGATCAATTCTGCCAACGACACGCCGTAGTTCTCCACGAAAGCAATCTTGATTTTGTCGTTGAGGGTAGGGTCGTTATTGACCATATCCGCAATCGCGTTGATCAGCTTGATGATCTGTTTCGCGTAATAATAGCTAGGGGCAGCTTTAGCACCAAAGATGAAGACACGTTTCTGCAGATTGATTTTCGGATTATCCTTCAGTTGCAGATATCTGTCCAAAATATGCAGAACGTTGAGGAGCTGGCGTTTGTAGGCATGCAATCGTTTGATCTGCACATCGAACAAGGCAGTCGGATCGATTTCGAGATTCATTTCTTTCAGCGCATAGGCCGCAAAACGTTTTTTGTTCGCCAGTTTGACTTGCTCAAGCTTGTCCAGAACAACCTTGTTATCGCGATGCGCCTTCAGAATTTTGATTTCTTCCGGATCGCTCTTCCATTCCGTACCGATCGTCTCATCGAGTAAAGCGGTCAGATTTTCATTAGCGATCTGCACCCAACGCCTTTGCGTGATGCCGTTCGTTTTGTTGTTGAATTTTTGCGGATACATGACGTAGAAGTCGTGCAGCGTGTCAGCCATCAGGATATCCGTATGCAGTTTGGCTACACCGTTGACGCTATGGCTGCCGATGATGGCAAGGTTGGCCATCTTGATCTGGCCATTGGCGATGATGGCAGTGCGCTGGGATAATTCTTCCCCATATAAAGGCGTCTTTTTGTCGATATGGCGGCGGTTAATTTCTTGGATGATCTGGTAAATGCGCGGCAACAGATCCGCAATCATCGTTTCCGGCCAACGCTCCATCGCTTCCTGGAGAATCGTGTGGTTGGTATAGCTGACTGTTTTCTTCGTGATTTCCCACGCTTGATCCCACGTCAACCCTTCCTCGTCCAACAAAATCCGCATCAACTCAGGAATTGCCAAAGTCGGGTGGGTATCATTGATGTGGATTGCGATTTTATCCGGGAAAAGGCTCCAATCCAGATTCAACCGTTTAAAATAACGGACGATGCTCTGAACACCGGCGGATGAGAAGAAGTATTCCTGTTGGACACGCAGAAGCCGTCCTTCATAGTTTGAGTCATCCGGGTACAACACTTCGGTGATGCGTTTCACTTCTTCACGTTGTTCTTCCGTCGAAAAACGCGCTTCATCTCCATAAGGGATTTCCGCTGACCAGAGGCGCAGATTGTTGACTACGCCATTATTGTAGCCTACTTGAGCCGTATCGTAAGGAACCGCAAGGATATCCCGGGTATTTTCATGATGCACACGCAATTTGCCGTCCCCATCCTGCGTAAAGCTGACATCTCCGCCGAAACGGACGATGACGGCCTTGTTCTCCTTGCGGACTTCCCAAACATTCCGGTTGCGCAACCAATTCTCAGGCAATTCGATCTGATAGCCGTTGATGAATTTCTGTTTAAAAAGACCGTAACGGTAACGGATTCCGTTGCCGTTTCCGGCAAGGCCGGTCGATGCGATCGAATCCATGAAGCAGGATGCCAACCGACCAAGACCTCCGTTCCCCAAAGCCGGATCGACTTCGGCACGCGCCACCTCATCCAAGTCCAAGCCTAGCTCTTCCATGCCTTGTTTGACACAATCCAATATACCCATGTTCAGCAGATTACTTTTCAGCATCCTTCCCGGCAGAAATTCCATCGAGAAGTAATAGATTTGCTTTTCTTGTTTCTGGTTATATTCCGATGTAGTTTGGATCCAATCCTCGGAATAACGTCCACGGACCAAGTCCCCAAGCGCAATGAACTGCTCCGTTTTTGAACCCGATTCATAACCATATGCAAATAATTCTTCAAACTTTTTTTGGTATTCTTTTTTGAATTCTTGAACGTCAAATGCCATATATGCTTTCAACTCCTCTTATTCGTTTACTAATGACCGATAAACGTCCAGATAATCCTTAGCGGGTTCTTCCCAGCTGAAATCGCGGCTCATCGCTTCGCGAACCATTACTGCCCATGCTTTCGGTTGGTTCTCATATACATCCAGCGCGCGATAGATGGTACCCAACAGTGCATAACCGCTGAAGTCCATGAAGGTAAAGCCAGTTCCTTCACCTGTATAGGCATTGTAAGGAACAACCGTATCCTTCAGTCCACCTGTTTCATGCACAATCGGTAAAGTACCATAGCGCAAGGAAATCATTTGCGACAAGCCACAAGGTTCAAACGCGGAAGGCATCAGGAACAGATCCGCGCCTGCGTACATCTGTTGCGCCAAGGAAATATCAAAATCGATGACCGCCGCAAAGCGATCAGGGTATTTGGCGGCAAAGTAACGGAATGAATTTTCGTATTCCGCTTCGCCTGTTCCGAGTATCGCAACCTGTACATCACGTGAATTCAATAGTTCTTCGGTTTTTTCCTGAACAAGTTGATAGCCTTTCTGATCCGTCAAGCGTCCGACGCTTGTGATCAGTGGGATATCGGGATTCACTTCCAATCCCAAACGTTCCTGCAGGGCCGCTTTGTTTTTGGCTTTACCGGACAAATCGTCGGCAGAGAAATGGTATTCCAGTTTCGGATCGGTTTCCGGATCATTGACATCGTAATCGATACCATTGATGATTCCTTTGATCTTCCAACTGTTGTACTGGAGTGTTCCCTCGAGCCCTTCACCGAATTCCTGCGTTTGGATCTCATTGGCATAAGACGGGCTGACCGTCGTGACGACATCGGAAAAATTGATGCCGCCTTTCATGAAGTTGACGTTCTCATAATACTTAACGCCAGCTTCATGGTAGGTGTTCATGCCTGTCCCGAAGATGCTCGTCAAAATGGAAGGATCGTAGACGCCTTGGAAACGGATATTGTGGATCGTGATGACTTTGCGGATGCCTTGATAGGCTTCGATCCAGTGATATTTATCCACAAGCAGGACCGGAACCATAGCCGTATGCCAGTCATTCACATGAACAACATCCGGAATGAAGTCAATCTTTTCCATCATTTCGCAGATCGCCAAGGAGAAGAAACCGAATCTTTCGGCATCGTCCATTTGACCGTACAAGGAGGGACGATTGAAATAAGCCTGATTATCGATGAAATAGTACGTCACACCGTCCAGTTTCAAGGATTTTATGCCACAGTACATGCTTTTCCAGCCGACTTGTACGCGGAAATGCAATACTTCTTCAATGTCCGCTTTGTATTTTTCCGGCATGGTCGAGTAGTACGGAAGCACTACCCTGATATCCACGCCTTGTTTCACTAATTCCTTCGGCAATGCGTACGCGACATCGCCGAGACCGCCTGTTTTGAAAAAAGGAGCGGCCTCACTAGCGGCAAATAAAATTTTCATCGTGCGCATCCTTCTTTCTAGACAGTGATTGTTTTATTTTTTTCGATGACAACTAGATTATCTTTCGTGCCTTTCAAAGTGACGCCGGGTCCGATAGTCACATTCTTGTCCAGAATGCAATATTCGAGGACTGCGCCTTCACCGATCCGCGATCCTTGCATAACCATACTGTTGCGAACTTCGGCATCCTTAGCGATATTGACTTTACGGAAGATCAAGGAATCCACGACTGTCCCTTCAATGACGCACCCAGTAGCGAATTGGGAATTTCTCACATGAGCGCCTTTCGAATAATAAGTTGGCGCACCGTTCTTCACTTTTGTGATGACGCTTTGGCTGCCATGGAACAGCGCTGAAAACTTGTTTTTTTCCAGCATTTCCATATTCGCCTTGAAGTAGGCATCGATGGAATCGATGTTCGCCATGTACCCTGTATATTCATAAGTGTTGACTTGGTATTCCGGAAGATAGTGTTCGATCAGTTTATCCGAATCCAGTGTCAGGCCTTCAAGTTCAGCCCGCTGGATCAATTCCAGCATCTTATCCGCTCTCATGAAGTACATATTCATGTTCATTGCAAGGCGCTCAAGATCTTCAGGGGCATCTTTTGCATCAGTCAAGTGCAACAGATATTCGTCACGATCGATCTTCAATACTTTTTCATGCGGTCTGTTTTCCAGGAATGCTTTTGGAAGGCTCTTATAGACGACAGTGATGTCGCCCTCCTTCGCCAAATGATGCTGCATGACGGCTTTGATGTCGACGTTGGCCAAGATTTTACTGCCCATGATGACAACGTATTCGCCTCTGGAGCGCTCGATGAATTCCTTATGGTTCATATAAAAATCCGGTGCATCGCCATTTTTCTCCTGGATAGCTTTGAGCAATTGTTGGGAATAAGTGAATATCCCGCCGGCCAGGCCGGACTCAAGATCCCAAATGGATCCGCTGCGGATATGATCGTAGACCGAACGGCCGCTTCCGGCGATGAACATACCCACCGATTTGATTTCAGCATGGCTGATGCTTGAAAGATTGAAGTCAATCAGGCGATAACGGCTAGCGAATGGCAATGAGGCAATCGGGCGGACACTCGTCAAAGGGTTTAAGGCTGTCTCGTCCTCGGTCAAATTTAAAATGGCACAGATACTATTCATCTTCATCTTTCAGTCCTCCTATAACTTCAGCATAACCAACAACTTCGATTTCACCATTCTTGCCGATGACATTTGCATTGTCGGCGATTTTAGCATTTTCCCCAATGATGGCATGCTCGATTGTGACATTTTCACCGATCGTAACATTTGCCATAACGAGACTATCCCGGACAACTGATCCGTTACCGACGCGAACGTTCTGGGAGAGGATCGAATGGGTGATTTCGCCTGCAACGTAGCAACCATCAACGACCATGGAGTCCGTCACATCAGATGACTCTGTCAAAAATTGCGGAGGGGATACCGGATTTTTCGAATAGATGCGCCATTCTTCGTCACGGATATTTAGGGAATGTTCCGGATCGAGGAATTCCATATTCGCTTCCCAAAGGCTTTCGATCGTACCGACATCTTTCCAATAACCATCAAATGCATATGCAAAGCAATTTTCGCCGTTTTCAAGATAGGTCGGGATAACGTTTTTGCCGAAATCTTCCATTTCGCGCTGTTTCGCTTGATCTTCCACCAAATATTTACGCAGTACTTGCCAATTGAAGATGTAGATCCCCATTGAGGCCAGATTGCTTTTCGGTTCTTTCGGTTTCTCGTCGAATTCGATGATGCGGTTTGTCTGATCAGTGTTCATGATTCCGAAACGTGGCGCTTCTTCCATCGGAACAGGGATGACACCAACAGTCAAGCTGGCATTGTGCGCAATATGGAATTCCAACATATGGGAGTAGTCCATCTTGTAGATATGGTCCCCGGACAATACCAAGACGTATTCAGGGTTGTATCTGTCGATGTAAGCGATGTTCTGATAAATGGCATGCGCGGTCCCCTTGAACCACTTTTCGCCATCTGCACTTGAATAAGGCTGAAGGATAGTCACTCCACCATCTCTGCCAGTCAGTCCCCACGACTCACCATTTCCGATGTGTTCATTCAATTCCAAAGGCTGGTATTGTGTTACAACCCCAACTTTATTGATGCCTGAGTTAGCACAGTTGCTTAAAGCAAAATCGATTATGCGATATTTTCCGCCGAACGGAACGGCCGGTTTGGCAGTTTCGCGCGTCAATTTCCCTAGCCGAGTGCCTTGCCCTCCAGCTAATATCATTGCGACCATTTGATTTTTCATAGTATCAGGAAGATTGCCTCTTCCTTTCGCCTCCTTTTCATCATATCTCTGTGTGGATCTATTTAATGCCTGCTGAATAAATCCCTAATTTTTAGCTTATGGGATTACCAAGGGTTCCATTCTTGGTAATCTCATCCATCGGATGAGATTTAAAAAAA
>JASKKA010000059.1 GCA_030153215.1 Trichococcus sp. | reverse complement strand
AAAACAGGAAAGAGGGAGGATTAAAATGTATAGGTCAAAACAGAATACAGCTGATTCTATCTCTTCTCCTCAACAGATTTTTGAGCTTTATCTATTCGTGAACCCGATAGGCCACAAGTGCTACCTTACCGAACAAGAAGTTCTGAAATTCATGAGTTCATTGGAAGGCCCGAAAGTTCACTTCCACTTCATCACTTTCCATAATTTCAATACCGTGACGCAGTACATGAAGAGATTAAATTTGCCGGAAAAAGATTTAACCTTACGCAATCAAATATACAGTTCCATCTATGATGCCTCTTTGGCATATAAAGCTGCCTTGATGCAAGGCAAAAAACGCGGCCGCAACTTTTTGCTTCACCTGCAGAAATCACTTGCGGACGGTAAGACCGCCTACTCTAAAGAACTATTAACGGTAGTGGCTATCAAAGCTAATCTGGATGTCGACATGTTTTTTGAGGACAAAGAATCGCCTTTCGTAAAAAGCAGCTATGAAGCAGATCAGCATATCGCCCAAGAGATGAACATCAAAACGAATCCTTCGCTTGTCATCTTTGATAATCTGAATTATCAATACGGCCTCTTGTTGGAAGACAACATCACTGCCGAAGTATTGCATGAAGTAATCAAGGATTGCTCGGTAGCGTGCGACCAGAAGAATGCCAACCTGAAGAAAACAAACATCACGACAATCGGAAAAAACTACCAACGCATCACCCACTGATTAAGAAAAGCTTCGCGACCCTCGGAGGGCCGCGAAGCTTTTTCTAATGAAGACTATTATTAGAAGGACTCATTTGATTAAGCCTGTTGCGCTGCAATCAATTGTTCGAGTTCATTCAGACGTTCCTCGAACACTTTCATAGCATCCTCGATGTAAGCTGACTGAGTCATGTCCACGCCTGCTTTTTTCATAACTTCAATCGGATAGTCGCTGTTTCCTGCTTTCAGATAGGAAAGGTACTTCTCTAACGCGCCCTCTTCACCCTCCACGATGCGTTTAGCCAATGCCGTCGCAGCCGAAAAGCCGGTAGCGTATTGGTAGACGTAATAATTATAGTAGAAATGCGGAATACGGGTCCATTCGATGCCGATTTCAGGATCCTTTTCGACGCTCGGACCATAATACTTGGCATTCAATTCCGCATAATAAGAAGTCATGAAATCTTGCGTCAACGGAACACCTGCCAAGGCTTGCTGATGGATATAGTGTTCAAATTCGGCAAATTGGGTTTGGCGGAATATCGTTCCTTTGAAACCATCCAGGTAATGATTCAAAATATAGATGCGGACTTTAGGATCGGTTTGCGTCTTCAACAAATAATCGGTCAAAATATTTTCATTCGTTGTCGAAGCGATTTCGGCCAGGAAAATCGAATAATCTCCGTACACATAAGGCTGGTTCTTTCTTGTCAGATAGCTGTGCACGCTGTGTCCCAATTCATGGACCAATGTATACAATTGATTCAACGAATCTTGCCAATTCATCAGGATATACGGATTCGTGTCGTAGGCACCGGAAGAATAAGCTCCGCTGCGTTTCCCCTCATTCTCAAGCCAGTCGATCCAACGATTGTCAAATGCTTCCTGGAGGATAGCCAAATAGTCCTCTCCAAGCGGCTGAAGACCTTTCAAGGTTTCTTCCATCGCCGCCTCGATGCTGTATTTGATTGGGGCTTCCCCTGTCAATGGCGTATACATATCGTACATATGCAACTCCTCGACCCCCAACAAGTCTTTACGCAAGTCCACATAGCGATGCAACAAAGGTAGATGTTCATTCACCACATCCAACAACGTGTCGTAAACGGATTCCGGAATGTGATTATTCGCCAGAGCGGCTGCACGGGCGGATTCATATTTATGTACTTTGGCTTTGTAATTGTGCGCCTTCACGTTAGTCGATAAGGTAGTCGCAAACGTATTTTTCAGACCATCATATGTCTTGTATAGTGCTTTGAAGGCTCCTTCACGGACTTCCCGATCCAGGCTTTCCATCAACTTTCCATACAAACCATGAGTCAATTGGACCTCCTGGCCCTCTTCATTTTTCACTTTCGGGAATGTCATGTCAGCATTATTGAGAACGGAAAAAGTCTTGCTTGGCGCAGCAAAAATTTCTCCCGCACCCGCCAATAACTCTTCTTCTCTGGCGGTAAGGACGTGCTCACGAGCAGAGGTAAGGCTATCCAATAAATGCGCGTAAGGTTTCAGCTTATCGTTTTCTGCTAAGTACTTCTCCAGTTCATCCTCCGGAATCTCCATGATTTCTGGCTCGAACCAAGAGGTAGCTTCACTGACGCTCGTCAAAATCGACAAGGCTTTATCGTGCAAATTCTGATACAGACTGTCCGCCGTATCCTGATCATTCTTCAGATGGGAATAGACATAGACCCGTTCCAACTTTTGATTGATTTCGAGGACTTCTTCAATCCCTTTCAATAGAGCTTGACTGCTCGAGCCGATGGTTCCCTGCAAAGCCCGTACGAAAGGAACCGCTCCCGCTAATTCATCCAACTCTTTCTCGAAAGCTGCATCCGTCGGAAAGATCGCTGTCAAATCCCACGTGGAAGCCTCAGGGACTTCCGCTCTCTTTAAATGTTTCTCTGTGTTTGTCATCCACTTTCCCCCTAAAATTATTTCAATAGTATAATTTTAGCATACCTTAGGGCCGAAAGGGTACTGGCAAGAATATACAGATTCTAACTCAAACACGAATGATGATCCGTTTCATTTCTGTTCAACGGCTCGGATAGCAGGACCCATGCTTCCCTGCCAATGGCTGCGGCGTGGCCATCCTCGACCAACCGCATCATGAATTGGAGCAAGGGTTCCCATAGAAGTTCCATGTTGGCCTCCATCGCAACACGTGTCCGGATTCTGTTCGTGCGTATACAAGTTGACAGCCACTCGAGAAGGTGTTTTTTTGTGAGAAGCTTTGCCGTTTCCGGATTACTGAAGTCTTTAAGAAGATAGTAACGCCAGATGTATGCCGGCGTTCGGATGCCTAACGTTCGACAAGGTAACTCAAACAGGATTGCCGGCAAATGATACAAATCCTTCCGATCGAGATAGACCGCCAAAAGAAATTTCCGATGCTCCGGATCGGTTCGATACCGCAACAGATTGATATCCTTCGCCTGCATATGTTTGCGGTCAACGATTTTGCCGGCAGACGACAGCAGCATATCTTTGTACCCGGGCAAGCAACCTTTTGCGTAAAGACTTTCTAAAGCAACAACTTTAAGATCATCCACCGGAATCGCAATCTTCATAAAATGAAAGCGATCATCGCTGCTCAACTTTAGATGGTGATGGATGGCTATCTCATTCGCTGCTGTATCCAAAATACAAATCCAATTCCCGAGTGCATCGGAATGATTCAAGAATTGGCAGACCGACTGCGTTATTTTGATGCCCCCCGGTTGATAATGCGTTCCACAAATCCACCACACTTCGTAGCCGAATCTTTGGTACCCCTGTGTACGTGCCCTAAGATCGGCAGGCGAAATCGGACTGCATTGGTACTCCACAGCAATTTTCTTTCCATTTTCCAGAACCAGCAGGAGATCCGGACGCTGCTGCAATTCCGGAAGCCAACACTCCAAAGTGACAGCAACCCCTTCACGCCGAAATTTCTCCAGAAGCATTTGTTTTCCCATCAGGTGAGGAAGTGTTTCACCTTCCGAAAAAACGGCGCAATCCGATTGTTGGTGATGGGCAAAATGAGCGATCATGACATCCCCTTTTTTCAGCACCAACCTCCCCTTACAGGCCGGGCAATAATACTCCCCGATAGTTTTGCCTTTTTGTTTTGAGGCTTGATAAGCTGGAATCAATTCCCCACTTGCATTTCTAGCGATCAACATAAACAACCGCCCTTTCTTTCTGTTTCCCATAATATCCGCGAATGGACAAGAAAAAATCCGACCCAGTCGAGGGTCGGATCAGATTTTTTTATTTATTTGAAGTAATGTCTGGCTGATTCCAATGCGTTGTCTTGGATAACCAGCTTGCCGTATTCGCCAAGTATCTCAACAGCGATATCAGATTCCTCAGAAAATTCCAGCGCCTTCAAGATTTCGTTGTCGATATTCGTTTCCGTCATCTCATCTATGAAATAGACAACCGCCAAATAATACTGATTATCATAGTAGTAAAGCGAAGAGACGCCGCTCTCCAAAAACATCCGTTTCGCCAGCTCCAAAAAGTCGTCAAAACTCTGGAATTTGAATACGACTTCCAAAGGTGCCATATCATCTTCTTCAGTAGCCGCAGCCGTTTTGTCACGTTCATTGAAACTCTTCGTCTGTTTTTTGATGTAATCCACTACATGCTCCAATTGATTGGAGCCATTCGCCATATCGAAGTCGTCTTCGTTATTCATACCTTTACTGATGAATAACTCTAACCCATTTCCATTAGGCAGCACTTGGAAAGTAATTGCATCTGATTCATGAAATTGATTATCGACATCTACTTCCTCGAGGATGCTGTAAAAAAAGCTCTCGATTTGCTTTTGATTTCCTAATAAATCCAGAAAGGTGATACCTCTTTCCTCCAAATCAGAATTCTCAATCAAAACGCGAATTGTGTTTTCGTTGATGTTTTCCATTTCCATCATGCTTCACCCCACTTTTCTTTCCCTATTTTTCTTATACCCATTGTAAATCAAATCGCAAAAATGTAAAGACAAAAGCACAAAATCTTTCAACTTCTCATTTACTTTCTCATCTATTCGTTTCTTTCCGTAAAAAAGACAAGTACAACCGTTTTTCCGGTGCACTTGTCTGTTGATTCTTTTTTGATTGCTTTTGACTAGAAGTTTGCCAATCTTTGCGCTTTTTGTAATTCCAGCGCGCGGACTTCCCTTGGCAAGAAACGACGGATTTCATCTTCGTTGTATCCCACTTGCAAACGTTTTTCGTCCAAAATGATCGGACGACGCAACAGACCGGGATTATCCTCGATCAAAGTGAATAATGTATTTAAAGGTAATTCGTCTAAGTCGATGTTAAGTTCTTGGAATGCTTTGGATCGAGTGGAAATAATCTCCTCAGTGCCTTCTTCAGTCATTTTTAGGATGCTCTTGATTTCAATTTCTGTCAAAGGTTCGGAGAATATATTCCTTTCAGTATAAGGGATGTTATTTTCTTCTAGCCATGCACGTGCCTTGCGACATGAGGTACAACTTGGGGAAGTATATAATGTTACCATCTCTGATCTCTCCTTT
>JASKKA010000058.1 GCA_030153215.1 Trichococcus sp. | reverse complement strand
AGTTCGTACTGGCGGAGGGAACTGAGCTCGGTCTGGAGTCCGTACGTATATCCAAGACATCTCAGGAGAGGTGTCTTTTTATTTTCAGTAAATTCAGGGGGAGGAGTGAGAATAGTTAGGGAAGTGCAAGTTGCAACATGAATAAATCAAAAGGAAAAGGGGAAAATGTATGAACACAAAAAAATTAGTCACCACTGCCTTGATCATCGCCATGGGAGTGGTCAGCAACAGCCTCTTCGTTATCCCGATCGGTCTCGCAAAAGTGGCACCGATGCAACATCTGCTGAACGTATTGACAGCAGTTTGGCTGGGACCCGGGTATGCGGTCCTGCAGGCTTTCGGCGTTTCCGTGCTGCGCAACCTGTTGGGAACGGGAACCATATTTGCTTTCCCGGGCAGCATGATTGGGGCCGTTTGCGCAGGTCTGTTCTATGCCAGAACGCAAAAGATCGGTTATGCGGCACTGGGTGAGTGGGCAGGGACGGGCATTCTGGGCTCGCTGGTGAGCACCTTGCTGGCGCAGTTCATCATAGGGAAAACGGCCGCATTGATGCTCTTCCTGCCGAGCTTCGCGATCAGCGCAGCTGTCGGAGCGGGGTTGGCTTATGTCATCCTCCGGGAAATGGAAAAAAGGAATGTGCTGGTGCGGAACCGAACGTAAGAAAAGGCTGCAATTTAGATCACCGAAAAAACAACCGGGAAAGCGATCCGGTTGTTTTTTTGCCGTTCTCCGGCGAACGGAGGCTTCGCCGAAGTTGAAGCCAGCATTCCGGGCTGTTCTCCGATGAGCACAGCTTCGCCGGAGGTAAGCCCGATTGTTGCCGGTCTTCTAAAGAAAATAATTTTCATAATATAATAATTGAAAAAATAATTTTCATGTGTTATTCTATCAGCGAAGAGGAAAAGGGGGACGACGGGCAATGACAATCATCGAAGAAATCCAAAATCAGTATTCATCTTTTTCCGAAAACGAGAAAAAAATCGCGGATTACATTCTCCGGAATAAAGCATCCATCAAAAATATGAACATCAAGGATTTGGCGGCGAAGGTGGAGACATCGACGTCCAGCATCACCCGTTTCTGCAAGCGGATCAAGATTGACGGATTTGTGGATATGAAGATTGCACTGCGATCACTGACGAACGATTACCCGTTGAAAGAAATGCCGACCGTCTATGACGATATTTATGGCTACTATACGCAAGTCATCGATGAAACCAATCTGATGATCGAGAATCAGGCGATCGAAACGGTTGTCGCTTGGATAAAGAAAGCAAAAAAAACAGTCATCTACGGCATCGGCAGTTCTGGATTCACAGCGGCTGAATTGGCGCAGCGCTTGATCCGGATGGGACTGAACGTCACCGGGGTCACCGATTCCCACCTGATGATCATCAACAGTTCGATCATCAAGGAGGACGAATTGGTCATCGCAATCTCAAATTCGGGCGAAACGCCTGAACTGATTGCATCCTTGGAAATCGCGAAAAAGAAAAAGGCGAAGATTATTGCGCTGACGAGTTTCAAAAACAGTTCGCTGACGAAACTGGCTGATGTCACGTGCTTCGGGTATCATCCCCGGTTCGTCAACAACACGGTGTTCGTCAACACGCAGTTCGGAATGATGTATCTGATTGATGTGATTTCTACAATCCTGGTGCAGGACGATGATTTCCAATACAACATGGATCTGACGAGAAAAAATGTACAGGGTTATTCGAAAAAAACGGAATAGCAAAAAGTCGGTCAAGTTTTTGGCAGTTCAGTGAAAATACAGCTCAGAATCGAAGAGGGGAAACACAAATGAAAAAAGTGATCATCCATGCGGAAGTCTACACGGGAGAAACCGTCATCGCTGATGGGTTTGTCCGGTTCGGAAAAGAAATCGGCGCAGTCGGGAAGATGACGGAATACGTTCCGGAGCCAGGCGAGGAAGTGATCGATGCAGCTGGAAGTAGGCTGGTGCCCGGCTTCATCGATGTGCACAGTCATGGCGGATATGGTGCGGACAATATGGACGGTGATGCCGACGAAATCAACCGGATGATTGCGGTGATGCACCAGGAAGGGATCACCAGCTATTTTCCGACGACGATGACGCAATCGACTGAAAATATCGAGATGGCACTGATTGGCATCCGCAAGGCGGCAGAAAAAAATCCGGTCATTCAAGGCATCCACCTCGAAGGCCCCTTCATTTCAGCAGTATTTAAGGGCGCGCAACCGGAAGAACACATCAAATTGCCGGATGCGGCTTTGATGAAGAAATGGCAAGAGCTGAGCGGCGGGCTGATCCGGTTGGTCACCTATGCGCCGGAAACGAGCGATGCTACTGCCTTCGAACAGTATTGCACAGAAAATGGAATCGTGTTATCGGTCGGGCATTCAAATGCGATCCGAAGCCAATTGCAGCACTCAAAAGCTACGCACATCACCCATCTATTCAATGCGCAAAGAGGACTCCATCACCGAGAACCAGGCGTGACCGGACATGCCTTCCTGGAGGACGGCATCTATGCAGAGATGATTGTCGACGGACTGCATATCGATCCGGAAATGGTGAAAATCGCCTTCAAACAGAAGGGGGCAGAACGCATCGAATTGATTACCGATGCCATGCGCGCCAAAGGGATGGGCGACGGCATCAGTGAGTTGGGCGGGCAGAAGGTCATCGTCAAGGATGGCGAAGCCCGTCTGGAAAGCGGAAATCTGGCGGGAAGTGTGCTCGAATTCCAAGAAGCCTTCAAGAACATCATCGCCTTCACCGGATGCAGCATTGCTGATGCGGTAAAAATGAGTTCGGTCAATCAGGCTCGCGAATTCGGTCTGGTGAAAAAAGGCGGCATTGCTCCTGGTAAGGATGCGGATATGGTGCTGCTTTCGGATGCATTCATCGTGGAACGAACAATCAGTTTTGGACAAACAGTTTTCAATAAAAATGGAAAGTAGGCTACATATCATGGAAATAATCATTAAAGCGAATCCAGAAGAAGCGAGTCGTTGCGCATTCGAAAAAATCCGGGAGGAAATGGAAAGCGGGGCGAAAGTACTCGGCTTGGCTACTGGTAGTACGCCGGAGAAGCTGTACCGGATCATGCGGGAAAGCGATCTTGATTTCTCGGGGATGACATCAATCAATCTGGACGAATACATGGGATTGTCCGAGAACAGTCCGCACAGTTACCATCACTTTATGCATGAACACTTATTCGATGCAAAACCGTTCAAGAAAAACTATCTGCTCGATGGATTGGCGGATGAGGCGGAAGAATGCGCACAATTCGAAGAAGTCATAGCAGCGAATCCGATCGATGTGCAGATTCTCGGCATCGGAACGAACGGGCACATCGGCTTCAACGAGCCCGGCACTTCGTTTGATTCCCGGACCCAGAAAGTGGCGCTTTGGCAATCCACCATCGATTCCAACAAACGCTTCTTTGCGGATGAAAAGGATGTCCCGCGTTTTGCCTATTCGATGGGGATCCAGTCGATCCTCTCGTCAAGAAAGATCATCCTGATGGCTTTCGGAACAGAAAAAGCCGCTGCCGTCAAAGCCGCATTGGAAGGTCCAGTCACGGAGGAAGTTCCTGCGAGCGTGCTGCAGACTCATCAGCATGTGACGGTGATACTGGATGAAGCTGCGGCACAACTGCTCACAAAAAGGCAGTGAGTGGGACAAGCAGCAGGCCATTACCCAAAATTCTCCCGATTGTCGTTTCTCGTTAAAACGTTTACAATGGAGACAGAGAGAGCATGGAAAAGGAATCCAAGGCGGGTGATGGAAATGTTGACTGTCGAAACAACGAAAACATGGCTGAGCCTATTCATCGAAAAGTTGGAAATGAGCGAGAAGTACCTGAATACGCTGGATGAATCCATTGGCGACGGCGACCATGGGGCCAATATGCTTCGGGGCGCACAATACTTGAAGGCGAAATTGGCGGAAGATACGCAGAGCCGGTCAGCGGAGCTGTTCAGAATGGCTGGGATGTCTTTCATCCAGAAGACAGGAGGCGCAGCCGGCCTGCTTTACGGGCAAGCCTTTCTGCATATGTCGCAGTCCCTGCAAGAAGGTGACGATCTGTTGGGAATTCTGGCAAGTGGACTCGAAGGGGTCCAGAAGGTCGGTCAAGCGTAACTACGGGAGAAGACCCTAGTGGATGTTTGGATTCCGGTCATGGAAGACGTCCGGAATAAGCGCCTGACGTTGGACAGGATCAATGAACATGTCATAAGCACGAAGGATTTTAAGGCGAAAAAGGGACGCGCGGCCTATGTGTCGGAACAGCTCAATGGCCATGTCGACCCAGGAGCTGCCTCCTGCGGGTATTTCTTTGAGGCCATGCTGGAAGCGGGTGTATATGATGAGTGAGCAGTACGGCATCTTATTGGTTTCGCATGTCACGGAGCTCGCTGACGGGTTGGCCCGCTTGCTGAAACAAGTAGCACAGGATATTACCGTGAAAGCTGTCGGCGGAGCAGTAGACGGAGGCATCGGCACCAGTTTTGACAAAGTCATGGCGGCTCTCGAAGAAATGGAAGAGCCTGATGTATTGGCTTTTTATGATTTGGGTAGCGCTAAGATGAATCTTAAGCTGGTAAGTGAAATGACCGATAAAAAGCTGATCATCTGTGATGCGGCATTTGTGGAGGGAGCTTATCTGGTGGCTGCTTTGCTGCAAGCGGACACGCCTTTTGAAAAAATCCGCGAGCAGCTGCAGGAACTGTACGTAAAATGAAAAAATAAAGCCTAAAGAAACCCATGGGATTTTCCTTTTCGAAAGGAGAAGCTTATGGGTTATTTTTTTGAAAACTATTTTTGAGTATATGGAAGCGGCATAGAAAGAAGCTGTGCTCAAGCTGGATTGACTCATTGTTCTTACTGCTATTTTTTATCTACAGATTGAATTATCGGTCAATTTAGTGTAAGCTATTCTTGTGGTAAACGCTTACAAAAACGAACGTTGCTAGAGGACTTCCTGGTTTGTAAGGGGGTATTTCAGAAACACAGATAGATAAAAAATCACAAAAGATTTTGTGATGTAGCAGCAAAGAAAAGAATGGATGTGATCGGATTGGAAAAAGGAAAGAAAGTGCTTTTTACTGAGACCGTTCTGCGCGATGCGCATCAAAGTTTGATGGCGACACGCATGTCAACGGCCGATATGCTCCCAATCGTGGAGAAGATGGACGAAGCCGGGTATTACGCGCTCGAATGCTGGGGCGGGGCAACCTATGATGCGGCTATCCGTTTTCTGCACGAAGATCCGTGGGAAAGGCTGCGGCAAATCCGCAAGCGCGCGCCGCATGCGAAGCTGCAGATGCTGCTGCGGGGACAGAACCTGATCGGCTACCGCCACTATGCGGATGATATCGTGGACCGTTTTGTCGGCAAAGCCGTCGAAAACGGCATCGATATTTTCCGGATTTTCGATGCCTTGAATGATACACGGAACTTGAAAGCGTCGTTGGAAGCCGTCAAGAAATATGGTGCACATGCGCAGCTAACGATCTGTTACACCATCAGTGATGTCCACACCATCCCGTTTTACACCGATTTGGCCAAGGAGCTGACCGAAATGGGTGCGGACTCGATCTGCATCAAGGACATGGCCGGTATCTTGACGCCGAAAGTGGCCAAAGAGCTTATTCCGGCTATCAAAGCCGTGATTGATGTGCCCTTGAACATCCACACGCATGCCACAAGCGGCGTTTCGCAGATGACCTATATGGCAGCCATCGAAGCAGGTGCGGACATCATCGACTGCGCGATTTCCCCGTTTGCGGAAGGAACGAGCCAACCGCCTACCGAGTCGATGGCGCTTGTCCTGGAGGAGTTGGGATACGATACCGGTTTGGAAATCGCTAAATTGGAAGAAATTGCCGATTATTTCAAACCGATCCGCGATAAGTACATCGCTTCAGGCGTGCTCGATCCGAAAATGCTGGCGGTCGATCCCAAAGCGCTCATCTATCAAGTACCGGGTGGGATGCTGTCGAACTTGAACTCGCAACTCAAACAGGCAAAAGCCAGTGATAAGTACGAAGCAGTGTTGCGGGAAGTGCCCCGTGTCAGATCGGATTTAGGCTTTCCACCTTTGGTCACACCGATGAGCCAAATGGTCGGGACGCA
>JASKKA010000057.1 GCA_030153215.1 Trichococcus sp. | reverse complement strand
CGGTATCGTCAGTGTGTTCACATTTTGTACGCAATACTGTTGGATTATGGACAAAATGTAGGCGCTTAAAAGTGCTATAATGAACCGAAAGTATATTTCTAGGAGGTCTGTGTTGATGAAAGATGAAAATTGCGCCTATTGCATGGAAGGCGAAATGGTGTTGGCTTTCGGCTACCCTTGCTGCGAACTGCCATACAGCAAAGTATACGTTTTTAAAGAACAAAGCCACAAAGGCCGTGTGATCGTTGCCTACAAAGACCACGTGAGCGAATTGGTTAACATTACGGATGAGGAACGCAACGGCTACTTCGCCGACGTCGCCAAAGTTGCGAACGCGTTGCACAAAGCGTTCAACCCTGAAAAAGTGAACTACGGCGCTTACGGTGATACCGGCAAGCACCTGCACTTCCACTTGGTGCCGAAATACAAAGACGACGCCTTCGAATGGGGCTCGACTTTCGACATGAACCCAGGCCGCGTGACCTTAACGGATGATGCATACGAAGCATTAGCTGAACAAATCCGTAATAATATGTAAGAGC
The DNA here is from genome assembly GCA_030153215.1 of Trichococcus sp. GTDB lineage: Bacteria > Bacillota > Bacilli > Lactobacillales > Aerococcaceae > Trichococcus. The sequence continues at coordinate 5,160 of JASKKA010000057.1, read as the reverse complement.
GCGATGATTCCGAACTAAAAAAGCTGATTCCGAAGAACGGAGTCAGCTTTTTTGCGCATCTATTCAGTGAAGGACAAGCAATAAAGCACCTATTCCTTTGATACCCGATTCGCAAAAATAGTCGGAATGGGTGTGATGTTCTATAATATGTGTAAGAATAAACGTGAAGAAATGCGAGGGAAACGAATGATCATGGAAGAAAGAATCAAACAACTGAACGATAAGAACTTAGTGGAGGACCAACCTTATGTAGTCTACTGGATGCAGAGTTCGCAGCGTGCGGAGTACAACCATGCCCTGGAATATGCGATCCGTCAGGCTAACCGGCTCGAGAAGTCATTGATTGTCTATTTCGGAATAACGGACGGTTTTCCGGAAGCCAATGAGCGGCACTACGCTTTCATGCTGGAAGGACTGAAAGAAACGAAGGCGGAATTGGAGCAGCGCGGCATCCAACTGCTGATCCGAAAACTATCGCCGGAACAAGGAGCGTTGGAGCTTTCTGAACTGGCTGCCTTGTTGGTGGTGGACTGCGGCTATCTCCGTATCGAGCGGCAATGGCGCGCTACTTTGGCCGAAGCTGCCGCATGCGCCGTGGTCCAGATTGAAAGCAACATAGTCGTCCCGGTCGAACTGGCTTCACCAAAAGAGGAGTATTCCGCCGCGACCTTGCGTTCCAAACTGAAAAAAATTCTGCCGCAGTGTTTGGCGCCATTGGAAGAGACCATCTGCAACCATCCCTCTGTTGCGATAGAGCTTCCGTTCGAAGCCTACGATATTTCGGATACCAGAGTGGCTTTGGACGGATTAAACATTGACCGCAGTGTCCCGCGCGTTGCGGATTATATCGGTGGAACCGGCGAAGCCAAGCATTGGCTGGAGGATTTCATCGAAAATAAACTGGCAGGATACAGCGAACGGAAGAATCGACCGGGGGAGTCTTTCACATCCAATCTGAGTCCCTACCTCCATTTTGGACAGATTTCCCCGCTCTACATATACCGCAGGCTGATGGGGATGGACAGCGAAAGCCAACAGAGTTTCCTCGAGGAACTTGTCGTCAGAAGGGAATTGGCCATCAATTTCGTTTACTATAATGATCAGTACGATTCCTTCGCTGCCGTGCCGGATTGGGCCAAAAAGACGCTGGACAAGCATCTGGCCGATGAACGCGAATATCTGTATTCACTGGAGGAATTGGAATCTGCCAAGACGCACGACGACTACTGGAACGCCGCGCAGCTTGAGATGAATCTGACCGGGAAAATGCACGGGTACATGCGGATGTACTGGGCCAAAAAAATCCTGGAGTGGAGCAGCACACCTGAGGAAGCATATCGCAAAGCCATTTATCTGAACAACAAGTATCTGTTGGACGGCCGCGATCCGAACGGTTTCGCCGGGGTGAGCTGGTGCTTCGGCAAGCACGATCGGCCTTGGGGAGAGCGGGCCATCTTCGGGAACGTCCGCTACATGAACGACAAAGGCCTGAAGCGCAAGTTCGACATGCAGTTGTATCTGGATCAGGTTGCAGAACGATCACGGAGATAAAAGGAGGCGGAACGGATGGCGAGTAATCACAAAAAGGCTGAACCCTTGCATAAGCTCCTTTTGGTGCTTTTCGTCATCGCGTACATTTTTTCGGCTATCAGTCCATTGGATCGGTTGGCTTGGATAGGTCAGATGACGCCAGCGCTCCTGCTAGTCTTCCTGTTGGTTATGAGTTATCGGAAGTTCCGTTTCAGCACCTTCGTCTATGTGATGGCTTTTCTGCATGCGTTGCTGTTGGTGTACGGCGCGCACTTCACCTATTCCCACAATCCTTTGTTCAATCAATGGAAAGAACAGTTCGCCTGGGAGCGCAATTACTTTGACCGGGTGGGGCATTTCGCGCAAGGCTTTGTGCCTGCATTTTTGGCCAAGGAATTCCTGCTGCGGGGAGGCTACGTCAGGAAGGGCAAGCTGTTGACGCTTATCGTCATTTTAGGCTGTCTCGGCTTCAGTGCAGCCTATGAGCTGAGCGAATTTGCGCTCGTCAAGATTATGGGTGTGCCCGCCGAAGCCGTGATGGGTATGCAGGGCGATGCTTTCGACAGCCTTTGGGATATGATTTGGGCCTTGATCGGTGCTATTCTGGCAGTGTTTGGGTTCGGCTCGTTTCATGACAGCCAAATGAAAAAGATGGGAGATGGTCACGGGCTGTCTGATTGAGGAAGAGTTTGATGCAGTGAATGGAACGGTTTATTGTCATTATTTTTTTGGTCATTATAGAAAGGAAGGCGTATCATCATGAAAGAGATTACGACAGAAAAACTTCGACGCTTCAATCTGATCATGGGCGGACTACACCTGATCCAAGGCATTGCGATGCTCTTTTTGGCGACGAACGTCATCCAGAAAATCGGTGAATTCAGTCCTGAAATCAGCCAGTTCTATCTGGCTTTCAATCCCGAAACGCGCTCATTGGAAACTGCCTCGCGTATCCTTTTCGAATTACCGTTCGGAGTTATGGTCGCTTCGTTCCTGTTCATTTCCGCCATCGCACATGCTTTGATTTCCATTCCGAAAAAGCTGAATGCGGTCTATAATGCCGATTTGGTCAAGGGCATCAATAAATTTCGCTGGTTCGAGTATGCACTCAGTTCGTCGATCATGATTGTTTTGATTGCGACCTTGTTCGGCATTTACGATATCGCTTCACTCATTCTGATATTTATCGTGAACGCCACCATGAATCTCTTCGGGCTCGTGATGGAGCAGCTGAATGTGGGCCATTCAAAAGATAACATCCAATGGGGGCCGTTCATATGGGGATCGATTGCCGGAGTGGCACCCTGGATCGCCATCCTGCTCTACATGTTCGGGACCGGCAATTTCGGTGAAGTACCTTGGTTTGTTTGGGCAATCGTTGGCACTTATTTCGTTGCCTTCAACACTTTCCCGATCAATATGGTTTTGCAGTACAAGAAAGTCGGGAAATGGGCGGATTATCTCTACGGGGAGCGGGTCTATATCGTGCTTAGTCTGGTTGCGAAATCGATCCTTGCCTGGCTTGTGCTTTTCGGGGCGATGCAACCATAAGGCAGCTTGCCATCGGACGGCAGCCTTTACAAAAAAATGACAGTATTTTTCGCTTCAATTTACAAAGGAATTGTATATTGAAGGTGTAGATGAAATGCACCTTGTTTCTGATTTGCTTATACTCAAATGATTATGCTTCAGCCGGACAGGTTGGGCGTCCACCAGAAAGTATCTGATGGATGCCCAACCTGTCCGTTTTTTATTGCATTTTTTTACCCGGAATGCCATTATTGGCATTCGCGGGGGACAAGGGCTACAATGGTTTTAAAGAAGAATGAAGAAGAGCGAGGGGGAATTCAGATGAAAGAATTGCAGCAAATTCCCGGAATCGGGCCGAAGATGGCGGCAACTCTTGTCTCAATAGGGATAAATACCATCGCCGACCTGCGCGGCAATGATCCTCAGGAACTATATGAGCAATTAAATAGGATAACCGGTCAGCGCCAGGATCCCTGTGTTTTGTACACTTTCCGCTGTGCCGTCTATTATGCGACCGAAGCGCATCCGGATCCCGAAAAGCTGAAGTGGTGGAACTGGAAAAACGGATAACCTATCCAAACTAGGTCCTTTACTCGTGATACCTATAGGGGTATAATGGTCTTTAACAAGACTGGCGGAGACGTACAGAGTAAAGGAGAAAATGATGGCGCAGGAATTTTACAAGAAAATATATTCGGTGCGGGAATTTTATACGATATTGTATGAAGGAATCCGCACGATGAAGTACATGGTAAAAGCAAAAAAGAAAAAAGAGCTGAGTCCGGAATTCATCGAGAGGATCATGTTGGGCGTGACGGAAGTAAACGGCTGCGAAGTTTGCTCCTATGCCCACACGAAAATGGCGCTCGAACAGGGGATGGCTGCGGAAGAAATCCAGAAACTGTTGGCGGGATCCGCTGACGAGATTCCTGTCGAGGAAATGCCAGCGTACCTTTTTGCCCAACATTATGCCGACAGGAGAGGGAATCCGACTGAAGAATCTTGGGATCGCATCGTTTCGCTCTATGGGGAGGACAAGGCGAAAGGGATTTTGGGTGCCGTTCGTGCGATAATGGTCGGCAATGCGCATGGGATCGCCTTCAGCGCTTTCGCGAGCCGGTTGAAAGGCAAACCCGTCAAAAAAAGCAGCGTGCTGTATGAAATCACGATGATGCTCAGCATCGTCGTCTATCTGCCGCTGACTCTGCTCCATGCTGTAATTGATGGCATGTTCAAGAAACCAATCATTAGTTTCTAAGGACGTATATGAAAGAAAAACCTTTCGTTTGTGGGTAATTCAAAAAAATAAGCTGTGGAAAGCCATTGTGAATGGCTTTTCCACAGCTTATTTGCTTTTTAATGGTAATAACTTTGCGTCATATCCGTTTCAGGTTCTTCAGCGATAAATCAAGAATAGCCGAAGAATGGGTCAGTGCGCCTGAAGAAAGGTAATCCACGCCGGTGTCGCGCAAGGCAGCGATGCTTTCAGCGGTAAGGTTTCCGGAGCATTCCACCAGGGCGCGCCCATCTATCAAACGAACGGCTTCCGTCATCTCCGCCGGGGTCATATTGTCCAGCATGATGATGTCGGCCTTCGCTGCGATCGCCTCTTTGACCATTTCCAGGTTTTCCTAGGCTGAAGCGGTGATTGTGACCGCCGCCGACCTTCACAGCATATTTTTCGAAAATCCGGTTGTTTGGTGTCGTCTTGCGGGTGTCGAGCAGCGTGATACCACTGCCTTCAAGCAAGTCGACGATTTTGCGGGTATGCGTGGCGATGCCGCTCATGCGCTGGAGATAATTCAGTGCGGTGCGTTCGCCGGACAGGATGATCCGGATGTCGCCGATGACTTCAGCCAAAAGTTCTCCCGATTGGACTGCGTCTCCGTCCTGGCAATGGAAAATCACTTCGGTTGAGTCGTCGAGGAGGGCAAAGGTTCTGGCGAATACGTCCAGTCCCGCAATGATGCCGTCCTGTTTGCACAACAGTTGCGCTTTGCCTTTCACATAACCTGTGATGATGGCATTGGTCGAGAGATCCTCTGTTGGGATATCCTCGTCGAGAGACGCCAAAATCAGGCGATCCATTTTACTTTGCAT
>JASKKA010000056.1 GCA_030153215.1 Trichococcus sp. | reverse complement strand
ATCTCCGAGGCGGAAGCCTACGATGGTCCTTCCATCGTCATCGCTTACTCCCCATGCATCAGTCATGGCATCACGTGCGGTTTGACCGTATCGCAGGAACACGAAAAAGATGCTGTAGATGTCGGTTATTGGCATCTTTACCGCTTCCATCCGGAAAACCGACTGAAAGGGAAAAACCCATTCAAGTTGGATTCCAAAGAACCACAGTTTGAACGTTTCCAGGATTTCCTGATGGAAGAGGTCCGCTATTCTTCGTTGTATAACCAGTATGATGTTGAACATGTACAGGCTATCTTCGACGAAAGCCTCCTTGCAGCGAAAGACCGCTATCAGTCCTATGCCCGCTTGGAATCGTATACTGACTAGCTTTAAATCCGAACCAGTCGCCGCCTGATTGTGGTGACTGGTTTTTTTGTTGCGTTCAGGTGGCTTCCATTGTTTCTTTGGCATCGCTAATGTTTTGAGAAAAGCTGCAAGGAAGGCTATAATGGAAATGAGGAAGCGCTTTTATAAAGTGAATTTCTGAAGAAAGCGAGGAACCCTTATGACGGCAGAGGTAGGAATATTGAATGCGAACGGATTGGTCCTGGCGGCTGATTCGGCTTTGACGATGGGCAACAGCGAACAGATGAAAATTTTTAACTCAGGCAATAAGATTTTTTCTCTCGGACCGACCCATTCAATCGGCATCATGATGTTCGGGAATGTTCAGTTTATGGGGATACCTTGGGAAATCATCGTTAAAGGCTTCCACCAGAAAATAGGTGCCCGGCCGCTGGATTCGGTCTCGGATTACTGCACGGAATTTTTCAACTATCTTGAAAGTGTGGATGAAATCTATTCCTCTATTTATACCGAAGTGCTCATCATCGGATATGCGGAGAATGTCAGCAATATTTTGGAGAATACGACCTATGTACCTTCACCCGGTGCTTTTACTCTGGCGGATTACCAAAAAGCTGTCGAGGAAAAGATTCCCGCTTTGCTGAAGGAAAGCGAAAAAATGAAGAGCATCACCAAGAAGGCTCCGATCAAAGTTTTCTCCGATCGTTACGGGGAGAAGCTGGATGAGATCTTCAAGGAACTTTTTGATACGGTATTCCTGGGCTTAAACATCTACGATAAATTCAAACCGGATCTTTACAAGATCGTGCGGAATTACTTATACAGCGACAGCTACTATCCTGACACATACTCCGGCCTGGTGATTGCCGGATTCGGCTACGATGAACTGTTTCCCAGCATTTATCAGTACGACATATCCGGCGTCGTCGATAGAGTGATCAAAAAGAGGCTGACTGTGCGCCAGATCGTGATGAATGATTTCGCCGAAGACAGGTGCTCCTCGGCCATCGTCCCCTTTGCGCAACAGGATATGGTCCATACGGTCATAAATGGCATAGCGCCGGATCTGGAGGCCGATCTCGGGGAACTGCTCCGCGCCACACTCGAAAAACTTATTTCGGAGCTGATGGAGAAAAAGTTGTTGAAAGAAAGCGATGCTCCTGAAATCAATAAATTGAAGGCGATGTTGGTCGAATCTGGTCTGGATGCCTTCGACAATATGAAGCAGGAACGGCATTTGACCCCTGTTTTGATGACGATCGATTCGATGCCGAAGGAAGAACTCGCTCTGATTGCGGAAACCTTGGTCAACATCACTTCCTTCAAAGGGAAAATATCCTTTTCACTGGAAACGGTAGGTGGGCCGATCGATGTGCTTTTGATCACGAAAGGGGACGGCCCGGTTTGGGTCAAGCGCAAGAACTACTTCAATCCCGACATCAATCGCCTACGTTAAGAAGATTGAAGATTTCCCCCAAAAATGCCCAACTTGATGTAAAATGAATGAAATGAGCTTTATGAAGGGTGTTATTATGTATCTGAATATTCAAGAAACAGCCGATTATCTGGATGTTCCTGTGAGCGAAATACATCGTTTGATCCGTGAACGGCAAGTCCGCATAATCGAGGTGGATGATGAAATATTACTGAATCGCGATCAGTTCAATTTTTTCATTGAACAAAGGGAAAAGTACAAACACGAATTGGAGGCCTATTTAAACACGCCTCTCCCGGAGGATCCCGACATCAAGGATGAGGATTAAAAAAACAGCGGGCTCTTTTACGAGAGACCGCTGTTTTTGCAGTATTGGAAGGTAATGATTTACGCTGTTTACCTGTTCTGTTTGCGTCTGTATTCAGACCGTGAGAGCCCACTTGCATCCAGGTTTTCTACAGGAACTGGCTGTTCTTCTGTGAATTTAGGTTTCTTTTTTTTGATCGACTTTACAGCAGAACGCTTCTTGGTTTTCGACTTGCCCGATTTGAACAGGTCCAGCGCCAGGAAACCTGCGGCTGCGATAAAGAGAGCAAACGAGAAGGTACCCATCCAACCGGAAACACCCAACAGGGCATCCAAAGTTGTCCGTAGATGGATGAACCTTAATAGTCCACCCAAGCCTGCACACAGGATCGCCCGTTTGGTGTTGCCGCTTACCATTTTCAAGCGCTTGTTGCCCTCCATAAGCAAGCTGAATACGGCAATTGCATAGCAGACGAGTGCGGCGTACAGGAACAAGCCGTTCATCCCTGTGAGGTTCGCCAATAAATCCCCGGCAGTTGTTTGTGTATCCAGAAAAAGGAAAAATGTGCCGAACAGCGCACCTAGTAAGCCGTTTCTGACATGAATACCTTGCTTCTTAAGCAGTTTATTCAAGTTGGCCGAAAAGGACAGCAGCGCCAATGAGTAACAGACCATGGCCGCATAGAGCGTCAAGCTGTAAATGCCTGTCCTGGCGGCAATGAGTTGGTCACTGCTGGTTTGCGTGTGCAGATAGAGGAAAGCTGTTCCCAGGATCAAGCCGGATACGCCGCTGCGGAACCGGGCATTCGCTTCGCGGTTCTGCTTGCTTTTCCCAAGCAGAACCTGCAAAGCGGCTAAGCTAAAAAATGCGAGCGAGAGATAGAGTCCGAGATCCGGAATACCGACCATGCCGCCGATAGCGGTGGCTTGCTGCAGGTATCCGAATAGCGTGCCGAGAATCACTGATGTGAACGGAAATCTGGAGTCATTGCCGCTGCGTTTTTTTATGAGATGGATAAATGTCAGGATAAGCAGAAAAACGATGATGATCGGGTAGGTCATACCTAATCCCCCTTGTATGTCAATTTGTTCCTGAACAACGCATGCATCAAATTTATACTTCTGTTTCTCAGGAACATTCAAAGGACATCATAACACAGAACAATGATGCAATTGTTGCGGAATGACGATTCTTTTGTTAAGAAATTATGACCAGCCGAATGTCTGAATGATCTTGGAGCAACAAGCATAAGGACAACCATATACTAGAAGGTTGGGTACTTAAGACTAAGGGCGGATTTTATGATTGGTACAAAAACAGCAGGCCACTGTTCACCAGTAGCCTGCTATATTTTGTAACTCTCAATAATTCGGCGGCGCATCTTCATCGTCATCAGACTGCACATCATCCCAACTTGCATCGATCGCATACGCTGACCCAAAATGTTCGTATTCCGCGTCGAAAATATTCGAGTCGCCCAACTGGGATAAAGCGAAGTTGATCAAACGGATCAGATCTTGTGTGTCGTTCAGTTTCAAGTTATCCCGGTTCTGCAGAATCGTGGTGCGGTCCTCCATTTCGTCGGGACTGGCGTTTTCCGCAGCCACGCAAATCGGATAACGCCAATCTTCGCGGGCCACAGCCATTTCCACGAGTTGGATGTCCACTTCTATGACGGCATCCGTGAAATAGACGTAGGTAGCCTTATCATCGATGTCAGTGAAGTACTTCTGCAGTTGCTGATCTTCATTTTCCACGCTGTCGTTCTCATTGTAATAGTCGTAAGCGTCTTCTCCGATTTCGTCCACATCTTCTCGCTCTTCATCGGAATACTCCCGAAAGTCGCTCTCGTCTGTATAGTCCTCCAAATTGTCCAAGGGTGTCTCCTCGATGATGATGGGAAGTAGGTCAGTGCCTCCGGAGCGCGTGATTTCAATACGATGCTCAAAAAATCCGCTCCAGCCGAAAGTCGTTTGGATGATGCTGTTGAAATCGTAGAAAGTCTCATCGCAGTTCACCTGGATCTCCCGCCATATAGGTACACCGATGTCGCGGACGGCCATCCTGAATTCATAAATCATTCCGATCACTCCTGTTCTCATCTTTATTCAAGTATAGCGCTTTTTTAAGGTTGTGGGCAAAGAATATACGCAACGTTCTGATCGGAAATCCTGCTCTTGGCGGTCCAACTCAAAAAAACTGTGGTACACTGATACTGTTGCTTGATTCGGTCTTTCCTTAATCAAAAAGGCTAGGTATCATTCAGTTAACTTCCACTAAAAGGGGATGATTCATTGGATAATTTTTCCATAGCATTGAACGCGGTAATGCCTTTGTTGTTGTACATGTTGATCGGACAGGGATTATTGTGGACCCGGCTGTTGGACGGCATAACTTATCAAAAATTGAACAATGCCATATTTCGGTTCTTTTTGCCGATCAATCTCCTGATGAATGTTTATGAGGCTGACGTGAGAAGCTCATTCAGAGTCGATGTGCTCTTGTTCGCTGTAGGCCTTACATTAAGCGTCTTCTTCCTTTTTGCGCTGTTGATTCCGCGGATCGAACAGGACAATGCCAAACGCGGGGTGATGCTGCAAGGGACATTCCGCTCCAACTTTGTCCTGTTCGGATTGCCGATTGCTACTTCGTTATTGTCTGAAAGCCAGTTGGGTATGACATCGATATTGATAGCGGTCATCGTTCCCTTGAATAATGTTTTGTCAGTCGTGGCACTTTCCATCTATTCGGACCATAAAATCCAACCGGTCCGGATTATCTTAGATATCCTGAAGAATCCGATGTTCATCGGTACGCTTGCAGGGATACTGATCAGCCTATCCGGCTTAGAATTCCCGCTGTTCCTCGATGATACGTTGAGCGGCATCAAAGGATTGGTCACACCATTGGCATTGATTGTCATGGGTGGCACTTTTCGTTTTGATGCTTTAAGCAATGCCCGCATTCAACTGGCACTGACTGTATTCTTCAAACTGATTTTGATCCCGATAATCGGCCTGACATTGGCTGTTCTTTATGGCTTGACCGGAGAAAATCTGGTGCCGATGATGACGATGCTGGGCGGGCCTACAGCTGTATCCAGTTACACGATGGCTCAACAGATGGGCGGGGACCCGGATTTGGCCAGTCAAATCGTCGTTTTCACAACGATCTTATCTATGTTCAGTTTGGTTGTGTTCATCACTGTTCTGAAATCATTATTTTTGATTTGAAACCTATATCAGGAAACGAGGGTCTGCTGCAGAAGCAGATGCTTGTT
>JASKKA010000005.1 GCA_030153215.1 Trichococcus sp. | reverse complement strand
GATGAACGGATGGACCGCATATCCTCAGCGGGATTCGGCTGGGGCTATATCGGCAGTTCCATCCCTTTCGTCATCTTCATTTTTTTCCAATTGACGGGCTTTTTGCCATTGAGCACGGGGGGAATTGTGAAGGGCGGCTTCCTTCTGACTGCGATTTGGTGGTTCGTCTTCACCATCCCTTATTGGAAGAATGTCAAGCAGAACTATTACATCGAAAAAGAACCGCGCGTAATCCGCAAGAGTTTTGTAAGATTATGGGGAACGCTGAAGAACATCAAAGAATACAGACAAGCTTTTTTATTTTTATTGGCTTATTTCTTCTACATTGATGGAGTTGGGACCATCTTCAAAATGGCGACTGCTGTAGGGTCGGACATCGGGCTCTCCTCGAATGAACTGATTGTTGTTATGCTGATCGTCCAGTTCGTTGCTTTCCCATTTTCCATCCTGTACGGCCGAGCATCCAAACGGTTCGGCAACAAGAATATGATTTTTGTGGGTATCCTAACCTATATTTTTATCTGCATTTATGCTTTGCAGTTGGATTCATTGCAGACATTCATCGTGTTGGCGCTGCTTGTGGGTACAGCCCAGGGCGGCGTGCAGGCGTTGAGCCGATCTTTGTTCGGTCAATTGATTCCGAAAGAGCAAGCGAACGAATTTTTTGGTTTCTATAATATTTTCGGGAAATTTGCGGCTGTAGTCGGCCCACTGCTGGTCGGACTCATCTCGCAGCTGACCGGAAACTCGTTGGATGGCGTTTTTGCCCTGATTATCCTGTTCGTGATCGGGGGAGGCCTGCTGTTTTTCGTTAAAGTTCCGGATCCGCAAAAAAAGCAGTAGACTTGACCAATTGAATGACTGTTTGCATGTCGGCCGAAAATGTGTTAAAATCTAATTTGCATCTTTATGCTCGTTTTTATAAAATGAAGACATTTCTTCAAGGTGGGAGACATTTGGCAGAACGTATTTCAGAAGAGAAATTAGCGCAAATCAGAACCGAAACGAATATTGTCGATGTCGTCAGCCAATATGTACAACTTAAAAAAAGAGGCAAGAATCATTTCGGATTTTGCCCGTTTCATGACGAGAAGACCCCTTCTTTTTCTGTTGCAGAAGAAAAACAGATTTTCCATTGTTTCAGCTGCGGAAGAGGAGGGAATGTTTTTACTTTCTTGATGGATGTCGAGGGCATTTCGTTCGTCGAGGCAGTCATCAAGACAGCCGAATTAAGCAACATTGCCTTGGATTTCTCGTACGAAAACCATGCACAGGATAATCCGCTCCAGTCAAAGAAAGAAAAACTGATCCAAATCCATGAGGAAGCGGCGGCTTTTTACCATCAGGTCCTCATGAATACCGTTACGGGGCAAGCTGCGTTGGATTACATGATTCAACGCGGCTTCACCCCGGAGACACTGAAAGAGTATCAAATAGGTTTTTCTCCTGCCAATCGGACGGCACTCTTTCAAATGCTGAAAGCGAAGGCATTCGATGAAGGACTCCTTCAGGAAAGTGGCATCTTCACGGACAGACAAGGACAAAACGAACTTTTCGATCGGTTCTCGGCCCGGATCATTTTCCCGTTGCGGAACGCTAAAGGAAAGACGGTCGCTTTTTCCGGCAGAGTTTTGCAGGCTTCCCCAGCAGACGACACTGGTTACCATGAAGCGAAATATCTGAACAGCCCCGAAACACTTTTGTTCAACAAACGGGATTTTCTTTTCAACTTCGATAAAGCCCGCAGCGAGATCCGAAGGCATTCAGAAGTGGTCCTTTTCGAAGGATACATGGATGTCATATCCGCTTGGCAAGCGGGTGTAAAAAATGGCGTCGCCTCGATGGGGACCAGCCTTACGGATGAACAGAACCGGATATTGACCAAGACGGCCGATAAAATAGTCATTGCCTATGACGGCGACCGTCCCGGCGTCGAAGCGACGAAGCGCGCCATAGAGATACTGGAACGCAACAAGCACTTCGATATCTCCATTTTCCCGCTGGAAGCAGGCATGGACCCTGATGAATACATCCAACAGAAAGGCCCGGAGGCATTCGCCAAGGCGCTGAACAATAACAGGGAGACAGTCATTCAGTTCTATTCCCGCTACCTCAAGATGAATCTGAATCTGGATTCCGAAAAAAATCGCATCACCTATATCGAAACCATGCTTAAGGCCCTGGCCCCGTTGGATTCACTAGTCGAAAGAGAACTCTACATGAAGGATATAGCGGATGAATTCAGTATTCCGATCGATATCCTGCAGAAGCAATTGAAGGGTTATCAACAAGCGGTGCTCCAGCAGCGGCCTGAACGCGAGCCGATCAGGAGAGCAGTATCGCATGATGCGGGTCAACAAGTAGTGTATCCAAACACGAAAAAACGCAAAGTGACCCAAGCTGAGCAAAGCGAAAAGCAGCTGCTTTACCGTCTTTTTCATTTCGAGGAAGTTTGGTCGTATCTGAATGAAATTGACGCTGAGTTCAATTTCATCCATGATGACTACCAAACAATCTACATTTTGTATGAAGAGTTTTTCAGACAGAATGGGCTGGTCGGAAATATCGATCAATTCCTGGATCGCATCAATAATCCGGATCTTCAAAACGTGATTACGGAGATTGAATGGTTCCATTTGGATTCGGAAGTCACCTATCAGGAAATCCAGGATCTCGTCCATATCATCCGGGACAAATCGTCTTTACAGGATCAACTGACCAAGAAACAGGCAGAAATGAAGGAAGCGCGAAAGCAAAACGACAATGAGCGTCTGAAGACAATCATGTTGGAAATCGTCTCCCTCTCAAAAGAATTAAAAGCAACAAAGAAATAGCCCGCATCGAATGGAGGAATCATTTTATGGCAATCGAAAAAAATGATCAAGGTATAACGTTAGAACAGGTAACCAAAAAGCTAATCGCAGAACACAAATTATTGGGGGCCGTCTTCTATGACGAGTTGGCCGATAAGATCGCTACACCTTTCCAATTGGACGCGGATGACATGGACAAACTGATACAAAAAATGGAAGACGGCGGTGTCAGCGTCGTCGACGCGGACGGCGGCCCGACAGCTCGCCAACTTGCCAAAGAGGCAGTGAAACCTGAAAAAACAGTTGCAGCCAAAAAAGTTGAAGAAGAAGAAGACCCGATGGCAGTGCCTCCCGGAGTAAAAATCAACGATCCGGTCCGCATGTATCTGAAGGAAATCGGCCGAGTACCTTTGTTGAATGCAGAGGAAGAAGTCAATTTGGCGTTGCGCATCAAAGAAGGCGATCAGGAAGCGAAACAACAATTGGCCGAGGCCAACCTGCGTTTGGTCGTTTCCATCGCGAAACGCTATGTTGGCCGTGGTATGCAATTCCTGGACCTGATCCAAGAAGGTAACATGGGTCTGATGAAAGCAGTCGAAAAATTCGACCATACCAAAGGGTTCAAATTCTCCACCTACGCAACTTGGTGGATTCGCCAAGCTATCACCCGTGCCATCGCCGACCAAGCCAGAACGATCCGTATCCCTGTGCATATGGTCGAAACAATCAATAAATTGGTTCGGATCCAACGGCAATTGCTGCAGGATCTGGGACGCGAACCGACACCCGAAGAAATCGGTGCCGAAATGGACCTTCCGACTGAAAAAGTCAGAGAAATCCTGAAAATCGCCCAAGAGCCCGTTTCCTTGGAAACCCCTATCGGAGAAGAAGACGATTCCCATTTAGGCGACTTCATCGAAGACCAGGAAGTGCTGAGCCCGGCTGAGCATACCGCCCAAACGCTTCTGAAAGAACAGCTTGAGGAAGTGTTGGACACTTTGACAGACCGTGAAGAAAACGTCTTGCGTCTGCGCTTCGGCCTGGATGACGGCAATGTGCGCACATTGGAGCAAGTGGGGAAAGTATTCGGCGTCACCCGCGAGCGGATCCGCCAAATCGAAGCGAAAGCTTTGCGCAAACTGCGTCACCCAAGCCGCTCAAAACAATTAAAAGATTTTCTTGAGTAATAAGCACGCTGACCCGAGGTATTGCACTCGGGTTTTTCTTATGCCATTTTGTGGGTGGTGTAAGGATTTATGGGATATATGAAATGGAATTATGCTAGAATGGTACTATCAGCAAAAATGGAAATGGAGGGATGAGGTTGAACAATCAACAATTATCCGTAAGACTCGAGACAGTCGCAGGGTTTGTTCCGGAAAATGCCAGACTGGCCGATATAGGCTCGGATCACGCTTACTTGCCTTGTGTGTTGGCAGCGCGCGCCGTCATCAGCTACGCATTGGCGGGGGAAGTTGTGAAAGGCCCATTCGAATCGGCAGCGGAACAGATCAGAACATCAGGAGTCAGCGATCGCGTCACCGCCAGACTTGGCGATGGCATGGATGTGATCGAGCCGATGGATCACATAAATGTCGTCACCATCTGTGGAATGGGTGGGGACTTGATTTCCAAAATCCTGGAAAAAGGCAGACTAAAAAATAAATTGGTTGGTGTGGAACGGTTAATCCTTCAACCCAACAATGGGGAAAAGAAACTGCGTGAATGGCTGATCGGGCACCAATACAAAATCATTGATGAAACGATATTGGAAGAAAACGGAAAAATTTATGAAATCATCGTCGCCGAAAAAGCAGAAACGGCGGAAACATACTCTGAGCTCGAATACAGCTTCGGCCGTTTCTTGCTTCAGAAAAAAAATGATGTTTTCCGCAAAAAGTGGTTATCCGAAATCGAGAAATGCCAATACATATTGGACAGCATGCAAAAAGCAAGCAACAATCTGAACGAAAAAGAGCAACAAGTGATCAATAAAATCAATGAAATTAAAGAGGTGCTGGAATGAGAAGCATTACTGGTTATGAATTCATCGAGTTATTCGAATCGCATGTTCCGACTTGGTTGGCAGAAGAAGGGGATCCGGTGGGTCTACATTTGGGTGATTTGAGCCGTCCCGTCAGCCGTATTCTGGTGACGCTGGATGTCCGTCCGGAAGTTGTTCAGGAAGCTATCGAAAAGCAAGTCGATTTTATTTTTTCCCATCATCCGCCTATCTACCGACCGTTAAAAAAACTGGACGTTTCCGATAGGCAAACGAAAATGTATGTTGATCTGCTGAAGCATGACATCAGCGTCTATGCTGCCCATACGAATCTGGACAACTCGGATAACGGGATGAACGATTGGCTCTCTGAGGCACTGGGTCTGCTGGACGTGGAAATAATGGATGTCACCAAGCGCGTTCCCGTAAAAAAAATATCCGTATGCGTGCCGAATGGCGAATGCAATCGTGTTCGCCTGGCTATGACCGGTGCGGGGGCCGGGAACATTTCCGACGAATACAGCCACTGTTCCTACGAGGCGCAAGGGGTCGGCCGCTTTACGCCGCTAGAAGGCGCAAAACCAGCCATTGGACACATAAATGAACCTGAAGCAGTGCAGGAAAAGAAAATCGAGATGATTGTCGAAGACAAGTACTTGGCGGACGTATTGGAGGCGCTACATGAATCGCATCCTTACGAAGAGCCCATCTATGAAATATACACAATCAATAATTTTCAGCGCGAATACGGTCTGGGAAGAGTCGGCAATCTGGCCTTGCCGATGTCGTTGCGTTCCTTTATCCAGTACGTAAAGGATGTTTTTCAGATCGAAGGCTTGCGCTTCATCGCAGCGGATCTGGATCAGACGATCAGTCGCGTTGCCATCTGCGGTGGAGATGCCGGTAAATACTACCGGAAAGCAATCCGGAAGGGAGCAGATGTTTACATCACCGGAGATGTCTACTACCATACGGCCCATGATATGCAGGCTGATGGACTGACCGTCATCGACCCAGGCCACCATATCGAACAGATCTGCAAACCAAAACTGTTGGAATTATTTAATGAATGGAAAGAGGAAAATGAATGGGATCTGGAAGTCATCGCTTCCGAAATCAATACGGATCCTTTCATTTTCGACAGTCAATTGTGAGAGGATGTCAATGAATGCAAGAAAAATTAGTGGACCGTTTTTTGAAATATATAAAATTCGAAACAAGATCGGATGAGAAAAGTCTGACGGTGCCTTCCACCCAAAATCAGGTGGAATTCGCAAAAACTGTGTTGATGCCGGAACTGGAAGCTATCGGCCTTTCGGATATTCAATACAATCCTGCCAATGGATTCGTAACGGCACTTTTGCCGCGCAACTCAGAAAAAGTGTTCCCTACAATCGGGTTCATCGCCCATATGGACACAGCTGATTTTGAAGCGGCAAATGTAAATCCGCTTATTTGGAATCACTATGCGGGAAACGATTTGATTTTGGATGCGGAAACACAGCTGACGCTTTCGCCGAAGGACTTCCCTGCGCTGAAGAACTACATCGGCCAGACGTTGATCACCACCGATGGTAAAACGTTGTTGGGTGCGGACGACAAAGCCGGCATAGCAGAAATCATCACCGCTTTGGAAACAATAAAAGCAACAGACAATATCGAACACGGGGACATCAAAGTCGCTTTCGGACCGGATGAAGAAATCGGCCGCGGTGCTGATCTTTTTGATGTGGCCGGTTTCGCTTGTGACTTTGCCTATACGATGGACGGAGGTCCGTTGGGAGAACTCGAATACGAAAGCTTCAATGCAGCACAAGCGATTGTAACAATCCAGGGCAAAAATGTGCATCCGGGCACTGCCAAGGACACGATGGTGAATGCGATCAAATTGGCCATCTCCTACGACAGCGCTTTGCCGCAAAATGAAGTTCCGGAAAAAACCGAAAAGCGCGAAGGTTTTTATCACCTGTTGGGCATTGAAGGCAATGTCGAAGAAAGCATAATGACCTACATCATCAGGGATCATGATAAGGCAATGTTTGAGGACAGGAAAACGATCATGATTGACCTTGCGGAACGCATGAACACGGAGCTTTCCGAAGAGCGCATCACCATCGAAATGCACGATCAGTATTACAACATGGGGGAAGTGCTGAAAGAAGATATGCGGCCTGTCGATCTGGCTGAAGCAGCAATGAAGTCGTTGGGGATCACCCCGATCATCGAACCTATCCGTGGCGGGACGGATGGATCGAAGCTATCCTTCATGGGTCTGCCGACACCAAATATCTTTGCCGGAGGAGAAAACTTCCACGGGCGCTATGAATTTGTGTCTGTCGAATCAATGGAAAAAGCAGCTGCTGTCATAGTGGAAATCATCAGACAAAGCCAAGGATACGAAAAACTATGAGAAATCAAGTTCTTGTCTATTTTGTCTTGGTGAACGCATTGCTTTTCATCATGATGGGCATCGACAAAAAGAGAGCGCGGCAAAAAGCTTGGCGCATACCGGAACGCAATCTGCTCCTGCTCGGGTTATTCGGGGGCGGCCTGGGAGGATTCCTGGGGATGCATCATTTCCGCCATAAAACCAAACACCTGAACTTCAAAGTCGTCTTCGCTTTGGGCACACTCGTGACTGGTATAACCTCCTATATCATATTTTTATGAAAAGAAAATGCCGCTATCTTCCGGATGGGAAATAGCGGCATTTTTTATTTGTTTTTCATCAGGAATTGGAAGGAGACGGCTTCCGGGCCGGCGTGGGTCATGACGCTGGCGCTGGCATAGGAAGTATACATCAGGGCGCTAGGGAACGCGGCCTTCAGCATATCGGTGATTTGGTTCGAATATTCCGACAAACCGACATGCGTGACGCCGATTGCTTCAACATCAAGGTATTTCCCTTTCAATTCAGCGATGATTTCTTCGTAGCGTTTTACAATCGCTTTTGTGCCACGGACTTTGACATCGGTAGTCAAGGCGCCGTCGATCATTTTCAGGTTCGCTTTGATGTTCAGCAGTGTTGTGATACGTCCCATCGTTTTTCCGATACGGCCGCCCTTGACCATGTTTTCCAGATTAACGATGCTGATGTAAAGCAAGGTGCGATCCTTTACGGCAGTGACCCGAGGCAATGTGTCCGCTACAGTCAAGCCTTCAGCGGCACATCTGGCTGCTTCCAATACTTGGAAGGCGGCGGCTCTTGCGCAAAATTTTGAATCGATTACGGTAACTTTACCATGGGCGAGTTTAGCCGCTTGGTGAGCAGAATTTACGGTTCCGCTTAGCGTTTCCGTGACATGGGTGGACAAAACTTCGCTGCCATCAGCTGTCAGCTCGTTGTATTTATCCAAAAAGGTCCCCATGGCCGGTTGGGATGATTTTGGTAATTCCTTGCTGCTCGTCATTTTTTCGAGGAACTCAGGTTTCGTTATGGTGATGCCGTCATAGTACAGCACGGTATCAATCATGGATGAAAGTGGAATGATTGTGATTCCATATTTGTCAATTTCTTCTGCGGACAATTCCGTTGTGGAATCGGTCACAATTTTGAAGTTTGGCATGTTGATTCTCCTTCGGTACAGTCTTATTTCTTTAAGCATAGCAGATTTTCAGGGAAAAGTAACGCAGATATCCTCCTCATCATAAGCATATTCTTCAAATCTTGATGTTTTTTCCTGTAGAATAGATTATGCTATAATAGGTTAGTTGCAGAAGAAAGTGGGTTACAAATATATGGATGGAATATTGCCTTTATGGAAAGAACGCGGCATGACAAGTCACGACTGCGTATTCAAGTTGAGAAAAATACTGAAAACTAAAAAAGTCGGGCATACCGGCACATTGGATCCGGAAGTTGATGGCGTTTTGCCGATCTGCATCGGGAAAGCCACAAAAGTCGTCGAGTTTCTGACGGACACGGATAAAGCCTATGAAGGGGAAATCACTGTAGGTGTCGCCACAACGACTGAGGACAGCCAAGGGGAGACGATTGCGAAAAAACCGGTCGATCAAGCTCTTTCATTAGCTGAAATCGATGCAGCGATGGAATCCATGATCGGCGAAAGCATCCAAGTTCCGCCGATGTATTCCGCGGTCAAGGTGAACGGGAAAAGGCTGTACGAATATGCCCGTAAAGGTTTGACTGTCGAAAGGCCGCAAAGGACCATTCTCGTCATGAGTTTTGAGCGGATTTCAGAAACCGTCTATCATGCAGAAGACCAAACCATGTCCTGGCGCTTCCGGGTCACCTGCGGGAAAGGGACTTATGTGCGGACGTTGGCTGTCGATTTGGGCGCTTCACTGGGTTATCCGGCTTACATGTCAAGCCTCACCCGTACCATGAGCGGATCCTTCACGAAGGCTGATTGTCTGACGCTGCAGCAAGTTGCTGAAGCAATGACAATCAACGAAATCGACGCACATCTGAAGCCAATCGACTCTGTATTCGAAACGTTTCAGCAGCTTGCGCTTGACGATGAACTGTGGGATAAAGTGAAAAATGGTGCAGTTCTGCCGAAAGAGGGACCTTTCGAAACAATGGACGGCCCGGTCCTATTCACCCATCAAGGCAAAATCGTGGCGATGTACGAACCGCATCCGACCAAAGCCGCATACATCAAACCCAGGAAAATGTTCCTATCATAATCAGCAAGGAGTTGCTTACGCAATGGAAATAATACATATGCATCATCCCTATGACCAAAAACTGATACCCGACGAGCAAATGGTGTTGGCATTGGGATATTTTGATGGGGTCCACAGAGGCCACCAAGAAGTGATCAAAAGAGCAAGGGAAGTTGCCGAAAAGAAGAACCTCAAACTTGCTGTCATGAGCTTCAATCATCACCCGAGCATTGTTTTTCAGAAAATGAACCCGGAAACGATGCAATATTTGTCCACCGTCAACCGCAAAGCCGAAATTCTCGAGGGCTTAGGCGTTGATTATTTCTTTGTCGTCTCATTCACATCGGCATTCGCCTCTTTACGGCCTCAGGAATTTGTCGACCAATACATTTGCGGGCTGCATGCTGCTGCAGTTGTCGCCGGTTTTGATTACACCTATGGTCCAAGAGAGACAGCGAATATGAAACTGTTGGTGGATTACGCGAAAAGCCGCTTCGAAGTCATCGAAGTTCCCGAATTGAAGAATGAAACCGAAAAAATCAGTTCCACGCACATCCGTGAAGCACTAGTCGAAGGGAATATGGAAAAAGCGAATGAATATTTAGGCTATGTGTATCAGATTGAAGGGACGGTCATCCATGGCGATGCACGAGGCAGGCTGTTGGGGTTTCCGACTGCAAATATCCAGATCGAAAAACACACTCGTCTACCAAGAAACGGCGTCTACATCGTCAGCATCCGAGTGAATGGAACCTGGTACCGCGGCACGGCTTCAATCGGGCACAACATCACTTTTGAAGCCGGCCGCGACAAAACCGTGGAAGTGTATATTCTGGACTTCGACAAAATGATTTACGGTGAGGACGTAGCTGTCAGATGGCACCATTTTATCCGCAGCGAAATCAAATTTTCCGGCGTCGACCAGCTGATTGCTCAGCTGAAAAGCGATGAAGCGGAAACGATCGCCTATTTTGAGGATCACCCATTGGATGAGGTGATTCTCTAGATGGCGGCGGCGTATTTGCACATCCCTTTCTGCGAGCACATCTGCTTCTATTGCGACTTCAATAAAGTATTTTTGGAAGGGCAACCGGTCGATGAATACGTGGATGCTCTGATAAAGGAAATGCACTTGTCGAAACAACTGCATCCAAAAGAAGAAATAAGTACGTTTTATATCGGCGGGGGCACACCGACGACCCTGAATGAGCGCCAACTCGAGAAACTCTTGAACGGGATCCGCAGCACCTATTCCTTGCCGAATGGCGCTGAGTTCACGATGGAAGCCAATCCGGAAAGTGTTTCCTTTGAAAAACTGAAAATCATGCGTGATTATGGAGTCAACCGTTTGAGCATGGGGGTCCAATCCTTCAATAACGACATCCTGAAAAAAATCGGCCGCATCCATACAGCCGAGCAAGTGTACACTTCCGTGGCTGATGCCCGCAGAGCCGGATTCGAAAATATGACCATCGATCTGATCTTCCGCCTGCCGAACCAAACGATGGCCGATTTTGAAGACAGTCTGAAAAAAGCCTTGGAATTGGATTTGCCGCATTATTCTATTTATGCCTTGATTCTCGAAAACAAAACGGTGTTCTATAACCTGATGCGTCAGGGGAAACTGCCGTTGCCTTCGGAAGACACAGAGGCAGATATGTACGCCCTTGCCATCGAGACGATGTCAAAAAATGGCAGGAATCAATACGAAATCTCCAACTTTGCGATTCCGGGTTATGAATCCCAACACAATCTCACCTATTGGAAAAATGAGTCCTATTTCGGTTTCGGGGCAGGTGCGCACGGCTATATCGATGGGATCCGCTACCATAATCATGGACCGATCCAACAGTATTTGGCGCCATTGCGCGAGAACAGTCTGCCGATTATCCGTCAGCAGCAATTGTCGAAACAGGAACAGATGGAAGAAGAGATGATTCTGGGTCTGCGTACGATGGTCGGCGTCAGCCAAAGACATTTTGCTGATAAATTCAAAACCCCGCTGTTGGACCATTATGCTTCCGTCGTTTCCGACTTGGTTGCGGACGGCCTGATTCTGATCGACGGCGACAGAATCCGTTTGACCCCCAGAGGTGTTTTCCTCGGTAATGAAGTATTCCGTTCGTTCCTGGTGTGAATGGGTTCATTGCCATGAGGTGCCAATAATGTTACGAAAAATGATTGTATTCCGTTGACAAAGCCTGTTGCCCATGATAAATTTATTTATGGTTAGCACTCATTGTGGTCAAGTGCTAAAGTGAGGTGAAAATCTTGTTAACAGAAAGACAGTTGCTAATTTTGGATTTAATCGTCAGGCATTACATCGAATTTGAGGAGCCGATCGGTTCGAAGACGCTCCTGAAGGAATCTTCGTTACCGTTAAGTTCTGCAACGATCCGTAACGAAATGATGCGGATCGAGGAATTGGGCTTCCTGGAAAAGATGCATTCTTCATCAGGCAGGATACCGTCCATCCAAGGCTACCGTTACTATGTCGATCAACTTTTAGGCAAAGAAAGCGAAGAAGTCGCTGAAGACGTCAAACAAACGATCAAACATGGGTTTCAGAATCCTTACCGGGAAGTGCAGCAGGTCGTCGAAAAGTCAGCTGAAATGTTGTCTTTCTTGACGAATTATACTGCTTTGGCGATTGGACCTGAAACAAAAGACAGCCGCTTGACGGGCTTCCGACTGGTTCCTCTCAATGAAGGACATGTGATGGCGATATTGGTGACTGATAAAGGACATGTGGAAAACCAGATTTTTTCTGTCTCGCCTGGCTTCTCAGCCGCTGAGATAGAAAAAATCGTCAACATCTTTAATCAGGAGCTGGTCGGCCGCACGCTGCAGGAGGTATTCATCAAACTGCAAACGGACATTCCGGTGATCATCCGGAAGTACGTCGACGCGAAAATCGATTTCACAGCGATCTTCAACGACATCGTGGCGAAGTTGGAGCATGACCGCTTCCATGTAGGCGGCAGCATGAACCTTCTGAACCATTTGGATGAAAGGATGGACAAGAATAAAGTCAAAGCCATTTTAAGCATGCTGAACGGGTCTCCCGACATCCATGCACTTTTTTCAAACCCCAACGAGGGCGTCGGCGTCAAGATCGGAACAGAATTGAACAATGAGCTTCTGCATAGTTTCAGCCTGATTACGGCTACGTACGACACAGCCGGCAACGGTAAAGGCCTGATCGCATTGTTGGGGCCTACCAATATGCCTTACAAAAAAATGATCAGCATCATGAAATTTATGCGCTATGAACTTTCTGATAGCTTGAATGATCTAAACAAATAAGCACGACAAAGGAGATTTTGAAGTGGACAATAACGAAGAATTAGTGGACCTGGAACAAACAACTGCCGAAACAACGGTTGCTGAAGGTCAAGAAGCGGCTACGGAAGCAACTGAGGTTGAAACCTTGAGAGCGACCTTGTCCGAAACGGAAGACCGGTTGTTGCGTCTGCAGGCAGAACTCGCCAATATCCAGAAACGCAACGCGAAAGAAAGACAGGATGCGGCAAAATACCGTTCGCAGTCACTGGCGCAAGAATTATTGCCGGTGATGGACAGTTTGGAGCGCGCATTAGCGATTGAAGTGGAAGATGAAAAATCTTTGAACCTGAAAAAAGGCTTGGAAATGGTCATGAACCTGTTCACGGAGGCTTTCGCGAAAGAGGGGATTTATGCCATCGATCCGATCGATCAGCCTTTCGATCCGAATTTCCATCAATCCATCCAAACGCAGCCGGCTGCCGAAGGCCAAGCGTCTGATACAGTCGTTGTGGTAGTGCAAAAAGGATATGCGTTAAAAGAGCGTGTATTGAGACCGGCAATGGTTATCGTAGCAGAATAATTTTATTGATAAACACAAAAATTTCAGATAGAGGGGAATAACATCATGAGCAAAATTATCGGTATTGACTTAGGAACTACAAACTCAGCAGTCGCTGTATTAGAAGGCGGAGAAGCTAAAATCATCCCAAATCCAGAGGGAAATCGCACGACACCATCTGTCGTTTCCTTCAAAAATGGCGAAATCCAAGTGGGCGAAGTTGCAAAACGCCAAGCAGTGACAAACCCGAACACAATCAGCTCAATCAAACGTCACATGGGTGTTGCGGGCTATAAAGTGGAAGTGGAAGGCAAAAGCTACACGCCGCAAGAAGTTTCTGCAATGATCCTTCAATATCTGAAAGGCTATGCAGAAGACTACTTGGGCGAAAAAGTTGATAAAGCCGTAATCACAGTTCCTGCTTACTTCAATGATGCACAGCGTCAAGCGACTAAAGATGCCGGAAGAATTGCCGGTCTGGAAGTGGAGCGTATCGTCAACGAGCCGACTGCCGCAGCTTTGGCTTACGGTTTGGACAAAACCGATAAAGACGAAAAAATTCTTGTATTCGACTTGGGTGGCGGTACTTTCGACGTTTCCATTCTTGAATTGGGCGATGGCGTATTCGATGTATTAAGTACAGCCGGCGACAACAAATTAGGTGGGGATGACTTCGACAATAAAATCATCGACTACTTGGTTGCGGAATTCAAGAAAGAAAACGGAATCGACCTTGCAAACGACAAAATGGCGAAACAACGTCTGAAAGACGCTGCTGAAAAAGCCAAAAAAGATCTGTCAGGCGTGACTTCAACCCAAATCAGCCTGCCGTTCATCACAGCTGGTGATGCTGGTCCGTTGCACTTGGAATTGACGCTTACTCGTGCGAAATTCGACGAAATCACATATGACTTGGTTGAACGTACAAAAGGTCCTGTGCGCCAAGCATTGAAGGATGCTGGTTTATCCACTTCCGAAATCGATGAAATCATTCTGGTCGGTGGCTCAACACGTATCCCTGCAGTCATCGAAGCAGTCCGTAAAGAAGCAGGCAAAGAGCCGAACAAATCCGTTAACCCGGATGAAGTTGTCGCAATGGGTGCTGCCATCCAAGGTGGAGTCATCTCCGGTGACGTAAAAGATATCGTACTATTGGACGTTACACCTTTGTCATTGGGTATCGAAACAATGGGTGGTGTGTTCACAAAATTGATCGACCGCAATACAACAATCCCGACTAGCAAGTCACAAGTCTTCTCGACTGCAGCTGACAATCAGCCAGCTGTTGATGTGCATGTTCTCCAAGGAGAGCGTCCGATGGCGGCCGACAACAAAACATTGGGTCGTTTCCAATTGACGGACATTCCGGCAGCACCTCGCGGCGTTCCTCAAATCGAAGTGTCATTCGATATCGACAAAAATGGTATCGTCAATGTTCGCGCTAAAGACTTGGGTACGCAAAAAGAACAAACCATCACCATCAAGTCTTCTTCCGGTCTGACTGACGAAGAAATCGAAAAAATGGTGAAAGATGCGGAAGCGAACGCTGAAGCAGACAAACTGCGCAAAGAAGAAGTTGAATTGCGCAATGAAGTGGATCAATTGATCTTCCAGACAGACAAAACATTGAAAGAGCTTGACGGAAAAGTTGATGCTGACGAAGTGAAAAAAGCTGAAGAAGCGAGAGACGAACTGAAAGCAGCAGTCGAAGCAAATGATCTGGAACAAATGAAAACGAAGCGTGACGCTTTGAATGAGCTTGTCCAAAATCTGACTGTCAAACTTTATGAGCAAGCTGCACAAGCGCAACAACAGGAAGGCGCGCATGATACAGCAACTGACGACGGTGTCGTTGATGCCGATTTTGAAGAAGTAGACGACAAATAGTCAACTCTGACGGGAGGAAGCCAACGCTTAACTGCATTGGCTTCTCTCACTGTATAGAGCTAAAATGTTCAGATGAAGCCAATCAATGGAGGCGAAACAATGGCGAAAAGAGATTATTACGATGTCTTGGGTGTGGCGAAGGATGCCACAGACGATGAGATAAAAAAAGCTTACCGGAAACTTTCCAAGAAGTTTCACCCGGATATCAATAAAGAAGCGGGCGCAGAAGATAAATTCAAGGAGCTTGCTGAAGCATACGAAGTCTTGAGCGACGGCAACAAACGCGCGGCCTATGACCAGTACGGCCACGCCAGCACCGATCCCAACTTTGGCGCAGGCGGCGGTTATGGTGGCGGCGGTTTCGGCGGCTTCTCAGGCGGTTTCGAAGACATCTTTGATTCCTTTTTCGGAGGCGGAGGCGGGCGTGGAAGAAATCCAAATGCCCCCCGACAAGGATCAGATTTGCAATACCGTATCCATCTTACATTTGAAGAAGCGATTTTCGGAAAAAAAGAAACCATCCGTTACAAACGTGATGAAGAATGCAAAACCTGCAGTGGTTCCGGTGCAAAACCCGGTACACAGCCGAAGACATGTTCGAAATGTCATGGCTCAGGAGCAGTTGGTGTCGAGAGGAATACGCCTTTCGGTCGCGTCATGACACAAGCAGTCTGTGATGTCTGCGGTGGAACCGGCAAAGAAATCACGGATAAATGTACTACATGCTACGGAAAAGGGCATGTCGAAACCGATCACTCTGTGGCTGTCACGATCCCGCCTGGCGTTGATGATGGACAACAGATGCGCTTGAACGGTCAAGGGGAAGTCGGCAGCAACGGCGGCCCATATGGCGATCTGTATGTCGTTTTCCAAGTGGAACCGAGCGATATTTTCGATCGCGAAGGGACAGAAATCCATTATACGCTTCCTATCAGTTTCGCCCAAGCCGCTTTGGGTGACGAAATAGAAGTGCCTACAGTACACGGAAAAGTCAAATTGAAGATTCCTGCCGGAACACAGACGGGTACCAATTTCCGCCTCAAAGGCAAAGGGGCGCCACGCTTGCGAGGAACCGGAAATGGTGATCAGCACGTCAAAGTGACGGTCGTCACACCGAAGAACCTTAACGAGAAGCAAAGAGAGGCAATCCGCGCTTTCGCCGCAGCAGGTGGTGATACACTGGTGGAAGACGAAGCCAATTTTTTTGATAAAGTAAAGGACGCCTTCAAAACTAAAAAATAAATAAGCAGAAAGAACCGGTGCGGTAGAAACAACCTAGCACCGGTTCTTTTTTTGTCCCTATGCTATTCTGTTAGAGTTTTTGTAACTAATATGAAGGCAATCAACACTTTTTTTATAGAAAAAGAGTAAATATTCGCAAATCTAAGGATGTAAGGGGTTACATTTTGGGTAAATAGGATTATAATGGAGGTATCAAATAAAAGAGGTGACGTAAATGGCTACTATAGAATCGTTCAATAGATCCGAATTAAAGAAGTCCAACCCTTTACTTACGAAATTCAGGACAACGGTCGAAACAGCTTTTTATGGCAAAAACATGCAGGAAGTCTTGGATATGACGGAAGCCTATCAACTCGCTCTGAACGCTGCAGGCGTCGTCGTTACCGACCTGCCTGTGCTCCACACAAAGGAATTGGGATTGCCTGATGATGCCAAAGTGCTTGTCGAAAATGGTGGTAAAATCGTAGGGCGCACTGCCCGCGCCAAACGTATCATCGGAGAGAATAAAGAGGAAGACGAAATCCTTGAAGCCATCATCATGGATGTCATCTATAAAAACAGACTGCGCCATTATTATAAAACGACGGGGTATGTAGGCCTTGACAAGGATTTCATAATCAAGGCACACATTGCTTTCCCAGAAGGGAACGAAAACAATCTCTACTCCTGGTTGTTGAACTTTCAGTGGAACAGCCCGGAATACCAAGAAATGTATAAACATTCGAAAGTATACAACGAGGGCGATATCTACATCTACACAGATCCCGACTGGCGCCATCCTGATTATCCGCTCGGAGTGGCTATCTTCGAGCCTGATAAAAATGTTGCTTGCATTCTGGGAATGCAATATTTCGGGGAATTCAAAAAAGGCACATTGACGCTTGCTTGGGGTACCGGCCACCGGAATGGCTTCGTTGCTTGCCACGGCGGCCAAAAACACTTCCGCCTGCATGACGGCGGTTCATATGTCGCTTCTTTCTTTGGACTTTCAGGATCAGGAAAATCTACTCTGACCCATTCGAAGCATGATGATAAATACGAAATCAAAGTGCTGCATGACGATGCCTTCCTGATCGATTTGACGGATGGTTCCTCTATTGCCTTGGAACCTTCTTATTTTGATAAGACCCAGGATTATCCAGCCGATCACCCCGAACAGAATTATTTTGTGACTGTCCAGAACGTGGGCGTGACGAAGGATACCGACGGGAAAATTGTACTTGTGACCGAAGATATCCGGAATGGCAACGGACGTACGGTCAAATCACGTTATTCCACTCCGAACC
Organism: Trichococcus sp.; assembly: GCA_030153215.1. Taxonomy (GTDB): domain Bacteria; phylum Bacillota; class Bacilli; order Lactobacillales; family Aerococcaceae; genus Trichococcus. The sequence goes on along the minus strand of JASKKA010000005.1, from coordinate 42,862 downwards.
GCGTGGATAAATTCGAAGAGCCGATCAATGCTGTCTACTGGATTATGAAGGATGATGCGTTGCCGCCTTTGGTCAAGGTAGACGAAGCGGTCTTGGGGGCAACCTTCGGAACGACACTGGCAACGAAACGCTCGACTGCGGAAACGCTGAAAAAAGGCGAGTCGACCGATAGTTTGGTCATCGAACCATTCGCAAATCCGTTCCGGGTCTATCCATTGGTTGAGGATTATGCCGGCTTTAAAGAACTGCTGGCGCATGAAGGTGTCGAATGCTACATCATCAACACTGGGTTTTTCATGGGTAAAAAAATACCGAAAGAAGTATCTTTAGGTGTAATCGAAAGCGTCGTTGAAGGGACAGCATCATTCGTCCCATTCGGCGATGCACCACATCTCAGCTATCTTCCGGTCGAAGGATTCAACCCTGATTTTGAAGACAAAGACTATAGTAAATTGGTGAGAAGACGGATGCAGCTGCGGGAAGATTTCTTAGAGGAATTCAATGCTGTCCATCCGAGTGTTCCACTGCCTGATGATTAGATAAATCTGACCCATTGCGCTCTACGATGCTCATTCAGGGCCAGATTTCCTAAATTTCTTTCAGGGCTGAACGAACCCGTTCAGCTTTTCTTATTATTATCTAATTAAAAGTGAGAAAGACTTGTCAATCTGAGGCGGCATCTTGTCATAAAGGCTATAGATTGGTATAATTTTCAAGTGAACGAATGGACGTCAGAGAAAGTGAGCAACGATAATGAACTTAGAAGAGATGAAGCAACGACAAAAAAAGATCAGAAATTTTTCCATCATTGCCCATATTGACCATGGGAAATCGACATTGGCGGACAGAATTCTCCAAAAGACAGATACAGTCGCCGATCGTGATATGCAGGCGCAATTATTGGATTCCATGGATCTCGAAAGAGAACGAGGCATCACCATAAAACTGAACGCCGTCGAATTGACGTACAGAGCCGAGGACGGAGAAGATTACATCTTCCATCTGATCGACACTCCCGGACACGTCGATTTTACGTATGAAGTATCCCGCAGTTTGGCAGCCTGCGAAGGGGCTATCCTGGTAGTTGACGCGGCACAAGGAGTCGAAGCGCAAACCCTTGCCAATGTATATTTGGCTTTGGACAACAACCTGGAAATCGTGCCCGTCATCAACAAAATCGATTTGCCAGCCGCGGATCCTGAACGGGTAAGGGCAGAGATAGAGGATGTCATCGGCATTGATGCCAGCGATGCGGTTTTGGCGAGTGCAAAAATCGGCTTGGGTATCCCAGAACTGTTGGAACAAATCGTCGCAAAAGTTCCGGCTCCGGAAGGCGATCTGGAAGCACCTTTGCAAGCTTTGGTTTTTGATTCGGTATATGACCCATACCGAGGGGTGGTACTGAATATCCGAATCAAAAACGGAGTGGTGCGGCCGGGGGATATGATCAGATTCATGGCTAACGGCAAAGAGTACGAAGTCATTGAAGTCGGAATCTTTTCGCCAAAACCGATCAAACGCGACTATTTGATGGTCGGTGATGTGGGCTATTTGACTGCCGGCATCAAAACAATCCAAGACACCCAGGTCGGTGATACGATCACTTTAGCGAACAATCCTGCCAGCGAAGCCTTGGCCGGCTACCGCAAAATGAATCCGATGGTATACTGCGGTATTTACCCTGTCGATGCTTCGGACTTCAATGACCTGCGTGAAGCTTTGGAAAAACTGCAATTGAACGATGCTTCCCTGCAGTTCGAAGCGGAATCTTCGCAAGCTCTTGGTTTTGGTTTCCGTACCGGATTTTTGGGCATGCTGCATATGGACGTCATCCAGGAACGGATCGAACGCGAATTCGATCTTGATATCATCACGACAGCGCCATCTGTTATTTACCGCGTCAATAAGACCGACGGCGAATTTTTGGAAATCGACAACCCTTCGGAAATGCCCGATGCGACTACAATCGAAAGCGTCGAAGAACCGTATGTGAAAGCAAGCATCATGGTGCCCAACGATTATGTCGGGGCCGTCATGGACATCGCCCAGAAGAAACGTGGCACTTTCGTTACGATGGATTATTTGGATGATTTCCGCGTCAACGTTGTTTATGAGATGCCTCTGGCGGAAATTATCTTTGATTTCTTCGACAGATTGAAATCAAGCACGAAAGGGTACGCTTCCCTTGATTATGAATTGATCGGCTACCGTCCAAGCAAACTGGTCAAGATGGATATCCTCTTGAACGGTGAAGCAGTCGATGCCTTGAGTTTGATCGTGCATCGCGATTTCGCCTATGCCCGCGGAAAAATCATCACAGAAAAACTGCGCGGGTTGATTCCGCGCCAACAATTCGAAGTTCCGATCCAAGCAACAATCGGCAACAAAATTCTGGCACGGACCACCATCAAAGCTTTGCGCAAAAACGTATTGGCTAAATGTTACGGCGGGGATATTTCCCGTAAACGCAAATTGCTCGACAAACAAAAAGAAGGCAAGAAGCGCATGAAGCAAGTCGGATCCGTCGAGGTTCCGCAAGAAGCCTTCATGGCCGTTCTGAAGATGGATGAGGACTAGCTTTAAAGGCAGCCTATAGATTTTTTGAGATTCGCATAAATTCAGAACGCACCCGGATGAGATAATCATCCGGGTGCGTTCTTTAATTGAGAATGATAACACCTAATTGAGAATGATGCTTTTTTAGCAAGGCTGGTCGCGGAGGGGATTTAATCAGAAACTCTCCTGTTGTTAAATCTGTAATCCCACCCACCGCAAATGTCGGCAAGCGATTGTGTCAGAAAAACCTGTACGTATAAAGGTTTTTAGGAGACGGAATAGACTTTTTCCAAAAAAAGAGAAAATTCTTATAGTTATCAAGTGTTATAACTTGACCGATAATGACGGATTCTATATAGTTATTGATAGGTATTATTCTAAAATAATTATTCTAATTGGAGGAATCGGAATGTCATTAATCGGAAAAGAAATAGTGGAATTTAAAGCGAACGCTTATCACCAAGGTGAATTCATCGAGGTATCATCGGAAGATCTGAAAGGAAAATGGAGCATCGTTTGTTTTTACCCGGCGGACTTCACTTTCGTTTGCCCGACTGAATTGGAAGATCTTCAGGACCAATATGCAACCTTGCAAAGTTTGGGTGTAGAGGTTTATTCTGTATCAACCGATACGCACTTCACGCATAAGGCATGGCACGATCATTCACCAGCTATCGGCAAAATCGAGTACACCATGATCGGTGACCCATCGCATGTGATTTCGATCGGGTTTGATGTCTTGGATGATGAAGGCTTGGCGCAACGCGGAACGTTCATCATCGATCCGGATGGTATCGTTCAAGCAGTGGAAATCAACGCTGATGGCATCGGCCGTGACGCAAGTGGTCTGATCGACAAAATCCGTGCAGGCCAATATGTTCGTACCCATCCAGGCGAAGTTTGCCCTGCGAAATGGAAAGAAGGCGCGGAAACATTGAAACCTAGCTTGGACTTGGTAGGTAAAATTTAAGGAGGCTTCCCATGGCATTAGATACAGAAACAAAAGGGCAACTCGGCCAATATCTTGAACTGTTGGAATCGGATGTTGTTTTCAAAGCCAGTCTGGGCAAGGATGAAAATTCCGTGAAAGTCAGCGAGTTTTTGCAGGAAATCGCCGGAATGTCGGCGAAGTTTTCTTTCGAAAATGCAACGCTTTCCCGCACGCCCAGTTTTACGATTACACGACCAGGAACCGACAGCGGCATTTCGTTTGCCGGTTTGCCTTTAGGTCATGAGTTCACTTCGTTTATCCTGGCTTTGCTCCAGGTTGGCGGAAGGGCTCCAAAAGTGGATGACGCCATCATCAAGCGCATCAAAGCGATTGACAAACAACTGCATTTCGAGACCTATGTCAGCTTGACCTGTCATAACTGTCCGGATGTAGTCCAAGCACTGAACATCATGTCCGTGCTGAATCCGAAAATTTCCCACGTCATGATCGAGGGCGGTATGTTCAAGGATGAAATCGAAGCGAAGAAAATCATGGCCGTTCCCACCGTTTTCCTTAATGGAGAAGAGTTTGCCAGCGGCCGCATGACGATCGAGCAATTGATCGATAAAGCTGCCGGTCCGACAAGTGCAGATGCGTTCGCCGATAAGGACATCTTCGACGTTCTTGTTGTGGGCGGAGGTCCTGCAGGCAACAGCGCGGCCATCTACGCTGCCCGTAAAGGCATCAACACTGGCATGGTAGTCGAGACTTACGGCGGTCAAGTGATGGACACTGTCGGCATCGAAAACATGATCGGAACGCCTTATACCGAGGGGCCTAAGCTGATGGCGCAAGTCGAGGCTCATGTCAATGAGTACAAAGTCGACATCATGAAAGGCCAACGCGCAAAAAGTATCCGCAAAACGGACCTGATCGAGGTCGAGTTGGAAAATGGCGCAGTCCTCAAGGCGAAGACCGCTATTCTTTCTGTCGGTGCGCATTGGCGCAATGTAAATGTTCCAGGCGAAGAGGAGTTCCGCACAAAAGGCGTCACCAACTGCCCGCACTGCGATGGCCCCTTGTTTGCAGGAAAAGACGTTGCCGTCATCGGCGGCGGAAATTCCGGCATAGAAGCGGCGATCGATCTGGCCGGTTTGGCGAATCATGTCACCGTGCTGGAGTTCCTGCCTGAATTGAAAGCCGATCAGGTATTGCAGGACCGTATCCATGCTTTGAAAAACGTCACAGTCATAACGAATGCAGCGACGAAAGCGATAACCGGAACAGATCAAGTAGAAGCCATCTCTTATGTGGACCGGAACACGAACGAAGAGCACACCATCGCTCTTGAAGGTGTCTTCGTCCAGATCGGCTTGGTTCCGAACACTGCTTGGCTGAAGGAATCCGGACTTGCGATGAACGAACGTGGTGAGATCATCGTCGACAACCATGGTTCAACCAATCTGGAAGGCGTATTCGCTGCCGGAGACTGCACGAACAGTGCCTATAAACAAATCATTATCTCGATGGGAGCCGGAGCGACTGCCGCTTTGGGCGCATTCGATCACCTGATCCGTCAATAAACTCAAATCCAGAAAGGGATTTCATCTTGAATTCCTTTCTGGATTTTTTGATTTGCCGTAAATGTAAGCAGTTTTATCAATGGAATGGCCATAAAACACGTTCTTTCTCTTGGTCTATGTGCTAAAATGTATGTAAACATGAAGAATTTGGAGTGATGGTTTTGAAGACGGATATCGAGATAGCTCAAGCAAATGAGATGCTTCCGATCAAAGAAGTAGCGGCAACCCTTTCCCTGACAGAAGATGATCTGAAACTGTACGGCAAATACAAGGCAAAAGTGGACATCAAGAAAATCAACTCCTTAAGTGAAGAGGCAGACGGTAAGTTGATCCTTGTCACTGCAATCAACCCTACCCCGGCTGGTGAAGGTAAATCAACCGTAACAGTCGGTTTAGGAGATGCGCTGACACGCATCGGCAAGAAAGCGATGATCGCGATGCGCGAACCTTCACTAGGGCCGACGATGGGCGTCAAAGGCGGAGCGGCTGGCGGCGGGTATGCACAAGTGCAGCCGATGCAGGACATCAATCTGCATTTCACTGGCGACATGCATGCCATCACAGCGACGAACAATACCTTATCAGCCTTGATCGATAATCATATCCAACAAGGTAATGTCCTTAATATCGATCAACGCCGGATCACCTGGAAACGCGTGTTGGACATCAATGATCGTGCGTTGCGCAACATCGTCATCGGCTTGGGTGGACCAATCCAAGGCGTTCCCCGACAAGACGGCTTCGACATTACGGTAGCGAGCGAAATCATGGCGATTCTTTGCTTATCGACTTCACTGACGGATCTGAAGAACCGGATCGGGAACATTGTCATCGGCTATACGTTTGATCGGGTACCTGTGACTGTCAGAGACTTGAAAGTGGAAGGCGCATTGACCTTGCTTATGAAGGATGCTTTGGAGCCGAACTTGGTCCAGACGTTGTACCATACGCCGGCATTTGTGCATGGCGGACCGTTCGCCAATATCGCGCACGGTTGCAACAGCGTATTGGCAACTAAAACAGCCCTGAAATTGGCTGACTACGTCATTACGGAAGCCGGTTTCGGAGCCGACTTGGGTGCTGAGAAGTTCATGGACATCAAAGTACCGCAACTAGGCAAGAGCCCGGATGCAGTCGTTATCGTAGCAACCGTCCGCTCGTTGAAGATGCATGGTGGCGTATTGGTGAAAGACCTCAACAACGGCGAAAATGTCGAAGCGGTCAAAGCCGGCTTCGCCAATCTGCAGAAACATATCGAAAACATGCAACAATATGGTGTGCCTGTCGTTGTGGCGCTCAATGAATTCACGAACGACACCGCTGCCGAAATCGAAGCGGTCGTCAGTCTCTGTGCCGCTCAGGAAGTCGAATGTGTCCAGACAGCCGTTTGGGCAAAAGGCGCTGAAGGCGGCGAAGCTTTAGCGAACGCTGTCGTTAAGGCTATCGACGGATACACAAAAGCTTTCGTTCCTCTTTATGTGGCGGAGGAGAGCAGCATCGAAGAAAAGATCGAGACAATCGTCACCAAAATCTATGGCGGCAAAACTGTCATCTATTCCAAAGAAGCCAAGAACCAGTTGCGTCAATTCAAGAAGCATGGCTGGGACCGTCTGCCGGTTTGTATGGCAAAAACGCAGTATTCCTTGTCCGATGATCAAAAAGCGATCGGCCGTCCGGAAAACTTCGACATCACCATCCGTTCGTTCGTACCGAAGATCGGTGCCGGTTTTGTCGTTGCGTTGACGGGGGATATCCTGACCATGCCGGGTCTGCCGAAAGAACCGGCTGCTTTGCGCATGGACGTCACTGAAGATGGAGTCGTTACTGGATTGTTCTAATTCCATAGAGTCTGCAAAAATAGAGAGGGAAACCTCTCTATTTTTTTTGATGATAAGCGTTGCTTAAACATGGGGTGTTTTTTGGACATTCAATGTCCCTCAGCCCGGCCTGATATGTTACAATGTCAAGAGACTATCAAGATCCCTGAACATAAAACGACATGGATTGAAAACAAAGGATGATTGCGAAATATGAAAGACTTTAATGCCATCGAGTTGGAAAAATCCTACGGGATGAAGAAACTCTTCAATAAAATATCCTTCACGATCCGTGAAGGCGAACATATCGGCCTGATCGGCCAGAACGGGACCGGCAAGAGCTCTTTGCTGGAGATCATTGCGGGAATCGAAACGCCGGATGCCGGCAGCCTGGACGTGCCCAGCGATTATCGGGTCGGCTACTTGGCGCAGGAGCCTCAATTGAACAAAGATTCAACTGTTTTTGAAGCGGTCTATGAAGGCGAAGCGCCGATCATCAAGACGGTCCGCGCCTACGAGGAAGCTCTGGAATTGCTGGAGCAAGACAGTCTGAATCCGGATAACCAGAACCGGTACAGTAAAGCAGAAGCGGACATGAATGCGCAGGATGCTTGGCAGACGGAGGTTCAGATCAAATCCATCCTGAACAGATTGGGGTTGGAAGACATCACGAAAAAAGTAGGCGAGCTCTCCGGTGGGCAACGGAAACGCGTCGGTTTGGCGCAGGTGCTGATCCAAGCGCCGGACCTGCTGTTGCTGGATGAACCAACCAACCATCTCGATATGGACTCGATCACATGGCTGGAGAATTATCTTGCCCAATACAAAGGCTCCGTTCTGTTGGTGACCCATGACCGCTACTTCCTGGAGAATGCCGTCACGAAAATCATCGAACTGAAAAGCGGCGGATTGGAAGTCTACACAGGCAACTACGAGGACTATTTGGTTCAGAAGAGCGAACGCGAAGCAATCCAGCAAAAAATGGACGAGAAGCAACTGAAACTGTACAAGAGCGAACTGCAATGGATGCGCAAGGGCGCCAAAGCCAGAACGACGAAGCAACAGGCGCGGATCCACCGGTTTGAGGATTTGAAGGAAGCGACGCAACAAAGCACAAGCGATGCCAAGCTCGAAATCCAATTGGATGGTTCCCGCTTGGGCAAACGCGTCTTCAATCTGGAGCATATCTCGCTGTTTGCGGGCGAAAAGCAGATCCTCAACGATTTTTCCTTTATATTCCAGTCAACCGATCGCATCGGCATCGCCGGCAAAAATGGAGCAGGCAAGACGACTTTCCTGAATATGTTGGCAGGCGAAAAAGAAATCGCCAGCGGGAATCTGATCATTGGGGAAACCGTCAAAATAGCCTATTACAAACAGCTTTCCGAGGTGCTCCCGGATGATAAGCGCGTCATCAATTATCTGCAGGAAATCGCGGAAGAGGTGAAATTAAGCGACGGCATCGTCGTCAGCGTCACGGAGATGCTGGAAACTTTTCTCTTCCCGCGCGAAACACACGGCAGCCTGATCAGTTCGTTATCTGGAGGGGAAAAACGTCGCCTTTATTTGTTGAAGCTGCTGATGACGAAACCGAATGTGCTGCTGATGGATGAGCCGACGAACGACTTGGATATCGATACGCTGACTGTGCTGGAGGATTACTTGAGCAGCTTCGGCGGCGCCGTCATCACCGTTTCGCATGACCGTTATTTCCTGGATAAAGTGGCTGACAAGCTGCTGATCCTGAATGATGAAGGCAGACCAAGCGTATTTTTTGGGGATATGAGCGAATATTTGCTGGTATCCAGTCAAAAGGAAAGCGAAACCGCTAAACAACAAATCAAAAAAACGGCAGCACCTGTCCCGACGCAGGAGGCGGTCCCAGAAAAAACCAAATGGACTTACATGGAGCAGAAGGAATGGACCACAATCGAGGACGACATTTCCGAACTTGAGGAAAAAAGTCAGAAGTTGCAGAGCGCCATGGCCGAAAACGCTTCGGATTTCGAAAAACTGACCCAATTACAACAGGAATTGGACGATGCGGAAGCAATGCTTGCCGAAAAATGGGAGCGCTGGGAATACCTCAGCCAGTTCTCCAAAGATTAATGTGCATAGGAGAAACAAGATGACAAAACAATATTTGGATTTAGCTAGAACCGTCCTGGAAACAGGCGCCACGAAACATGACCGCACAGGAACCGGCACGAAGAGCATCTTCGGTCACCAAATGCGTTTCGACCTCGCTGAAGGGTTTCCGATCTTGACGACAAAAAAAGTCGCTTTCGGACTCATCAAGAGCGAATTGCTGTGGTTCCTGAAAGGCGACACGAACATCAAATACCTATTGGAAAACAACAACCATATCTGGGATGAATGGGCATTTGAACGCTATGTGAAATCAGCAGATTACACAGGACCGAACATGGATGACTTCGGCCACCGGGTCCTGAAGGAAGATGGATTTAAAGCAATCTACGACACCGAAATGGCCAAATTCCGGGAAGCAATTTTGACGGACCCAGCCTTTGCAGCCAAACATGGAGAATTGGGCAACATTTATGGCTCCCAATGGCGCCGCTGGAAAACGACACAAGGGGAATTCATCGATCAGATCAGTGATGTCATCGGAATGATCAAAACGAACCCTGATTCGAGAAGATTAATGGTCTCTGCCTGGAATCCGGAAGATGTGCCTTCAATGGCCTTGCCGCCTTGCCACACACTGTTCCAATTCTACGTCACGGATGGAAAGCTCAGCTGCCAATTGTATCAAAGAAGTGCGGATATCTTTTTGGGTGTGCCGTTCAACATAGCCAGCTATGCCTTGCTGACACATCTGATCGCAAATGAAACGGGCCTCGAAGTTGGAGAATTCATCCATACGTTCGGAGATGCCCATCTTTATCTGAATCATATCGAGCAGATCGAGCTGCAACTTTCCAGAGAGCCATTCGCTTTGCCGAAGTTGGTGCTGAAGCATCCTGAGAAGTCCATTTTTGAAATGGAAAAAGAGGATATCGTCCTGGAGGGCTACAAGAGCCATCCGGGCATCAAAGCGCCAATCGCTGTGTAAGAATTTGCCAAAATGAGGAAAAGGAGGTTGCCGCCATCAGGTTCCAGCAAAGTACCTGGTTGGTCCGGGCATGGGCCCGGCTGCGCGGCAAAATTTGGGATGATCGCATTATTATGGGCTGAAGACGACAACGGAATCATCGGAAAAGGTGGCACATTGCCTTGGCACCTCCCGAATGATCTGAAATATTTCAAGGGAATGACGCTGGACCACAAAATCGTGATGGGCAGAAAAACGTTCGAGGGGATGGGGTCACGCCCGCTTCCGAAAAGGGAAAACATCATCCTGACAAGACAAACCGATTACAGTCATGCAGGCGTTACTGTCCGTCATGATGTCAATGAGGTGTTGGCTTTGGACAATGAAGAGGATACGGTGTTCATCATCGGCGGCAGCGAGATTTTTGAGCTTTTCCTGCCGTTCGCGGATATACTCTATCAGACTGTCATTCATGCTGATTTTGATGGGGATACTTATTTTCCGACAACCGACTGGAACAAGTGGGAATTAACCTCATCAACCGCAGGCGTTGTCGATGACAAAAACCGCTATGAACATGAATTCAAAGTCTTTAAACGGGTGTCACAAGCTGTTCAATTAAGATGGCTAGCGGTCCAAGCCTGCCTCTCGGAAATTAATGAATGAAGGAACCCCTTGTCTCTATCGAGCCAAGGTTACCATTCGGCTTGTCATGGTTCTTGTCATCTATGATGGCTTAGAAACATGATAAAACTGACCGGCACGGTCACGTTGATTCCTATGAATTCAGAAGTCTCTCAGCAATTGCGCTCTACGATGCTCTTTTTTAAACATACAGCAAGATACCGAAGTACATGAAGGCGGCGCCTGCCAAAACAAAGAGGTGCCAAATGACATGCATAAAACCGTATTTTTTGTTCGAGTAAAAAATAGTACCCAAACTGTAGCTTAAGCCGCCTAGACCGATGAGCACAATGCCGTTTAGGCCGAGTGTCTGGTACATCGGTTGGATGATGAACAGCGCCATCCATCCCATACCTAAGTACAAGAGAGTGGAAATTCCGTTGAATTTTCCGACGAAAAAGATTTTCAGGATAATGCCGATGATTGCGATTGCCCAAACGGCAATGAACAAGGCTCGGCTTTGCCCATTGCGCACCGCGATCAAACAAAACGGTGTATACGTTCCTGCAATCAACAAATAGATGGCTGCATGATCGATGTAGCGGAAAATCTTTTGAAAACGGGTCAAACTGAAACTGTGATAGAGGGTTGACGAGAGGAAAAGCAAAATCATCGAAGCCCCATAAATGGCATAGGCAACGACTTCTGTAACGTTTCCTGATCGGGATCCCTTTAAAATGAGTAAGACGCATCCAGCGATGCTAAGCAACGTTCCGATTCCATGTGTTACAGCATTCAGTACTTCATTAACGATGACTTTACGTCTGCCTTCTGTTTGCGGAAAAGTTGTCACATTCATTCCTCCTTGTTGCCTGTCAGCAATTGATGTTTGGCCAAGTAAAAAAACAGTCTCCAACAACGTCCTTCTGAATGCATTATATCATAATAAATGGTAAGATTTAGAAAATAATGGTAGCTTTGCCACCTGAAAATGATAGTGATTTTCAGGAAAAATTTAGAAAGGGGCTAATAGAATGGTGACCAATCAACAAAGAAGTATGAAAAACAGCCCGAATCCATGGAAAATTGCTTTCATCACCTTATCGCTCATTCTGGTCATCGCAGCGGTTTGGCTGTTCTCGAAAATCACGATGGAACAGCCGAGCCCATCTTCGGAAGATATGCAAGTCACGGTTCAAGCGGAGGATCAGCTTTCGGTCGGATTAGCTTTGAACAATACCGAATTAGCAACCATCGCCAACCAATATCTGGAATCCGAGCAGAGTTTGGCTGGCTATTCGGTGGACATCACGGATGTGATCACCCTAAAAGGTGAAACTGTTCTGTTGGGATTTTCGATCCCGTTCGCATTATCAGGAGAGCCGCATGCGACAACCGACGGCAATCTGCAGTTGAAGATAACCGACCTTTCCTTGGGTGGGCTGACTTTGCCTGAAAAGGAAGCCCTGAGTCTTTTGGCTCAATTTTTGACGCTGCCCGCATTCGTCAGCTTGGATGCTGCAACGGAAACGATAGAGATGAACTTGGCTGGCATGGACCTGCCGAAAGAAAGTGCCATCCGCTTGCTTTCCATCGATAAAGAGACGAAAGAATATTCATTTGAAGTAAGCATACCGGCAGAAAATTTGATAGAATAGAAAGAGGCCTAATTTATGAAACAATCTTTTTACCTTTTCATTCTCACGTATAGAGACCCTTACAAAAAAGATGACAAAACAGCATTTGCGATTCGGGTTTCTGAGGATATCGGTTTTCCGAAGCAAATGACTGACTACCATGAACTAGCCGATTACCTGGAGTTGAGCGGCGAGTACACAGAGTTCATGGCCGTCTTTGATGAATTGTTTGAAGTTTACGTTGAGCGGAACAGAGATTAAATAGAGAAAGAAGGAAATGAAATGAGTACACACATCGCAGCAAAACAGGGACAAATCGCGGAAACAGTCTTGTTGCCGGGCGATCCATTAAGAGCGAAGTACATTGCGGAAACCTATTTGGATGACGTTGAGCAGTACAATTCGGTCCGGAACATGTTCGGTTACACCGGGACATACAAAGGCAAGCGCGTTTCAGTCCAAGGCACAGGCATGGGCTTGCCTTCCATCATGATCTACGCCAACGAACTGATCACTGAGTATAACGTTCAGAATCTGATCCGTGTCGGTTCGGCAGGGGCGATCCAAAAAGATATCCATGTCCGCGATATTGTCATTGCCCAAGGCGCGACCACCGATTCCAGTGTCGTCAGCAATACGTTCAATGGCCAAGTCAACTTTGCGCCAATCTGTAACTTTGATCTGATGCACAATGCCTACATGGCCGCAAAGGAAAGAAAGTTATCCGTCCACGTGGGCAACGTCCTTTCCTCGGACCGCTTCTACAACGAAGAGTTGGATAAACAAAAATTGGCTGACTATGGCGTTCTGGCTGTCGAAATGGAAGCGGCCGGGTTGTACCTGCTGGCCGCAAAATACAACCGGAAAGCATTGGCTTTGTTGACAATCAGCGATCATATCCTTACCGGGGAAGAGACGACTGCCGAAGAGCGCGAAACAACATTCGACGACATGATGCTCGTTGCTTTGGAATCTATCTTATAATCTAAAGAGGTGTACTATGAATGGGCAACAACGGGCATAAACTTAAAAACAGCAAAAAACGCGGAGTTAAACTCTCCTTCTATTTCCTTTCCTTGATCATCGTCGCTGCTGCAGCGATTGGTGGGACGTATGCATGGATCGGGAAAAGCGTAGCGCTTCCTTCTACGGGGGAAATCATTCAAGGGACGAACAGCTCTACCTTGGATGCCGCGGCAGCGGACCAGATTGGGGCTGTCTATCAGACACTGCTCAACAATTATGTCGAAGGTGTCGATGAAGAGACGCTGATCGAGGGTGCCTTGAGCGGCATGGTTGAAGCTGTCGGCGATCCCTACAGTCAATACTTGAATACAGAAGCGAGCGATAACTTGGATGAGACGATTTCTGCCTCGTTCGAAGGGATTGGAGCTGAAATCATGTCCTTGAATCAGCAGATCGTCATCGTTTCGCCGATCAAAGGCTCCCCAGCCGAAAAAGCTGGACTCTTGCCGAACGACATCATCCTTAGTGCGGATGACCAAGCTTTGCAGGGTTTGACTGCAAGTGAGGCAGTCACTTTGATCAGAGGCGAAAAGGGTAGTGAAGTGGTCCTTGAAATCATGCGCGGCGATCAGACTTTCAAAGTGAACATCATCAGGGACACAATTCCGATTGAGACGGTGACATTTGAAATGGATGAAGAACATCCGGAAATAGGCATCGTCCACGTTTCCAGTTTCTCGACGCCGACATATGACGATATCGTCAGTGCTGTAACGGACTTGCGTACCCAGGGAGCCACAGCCTTTGTGTTTGATTTCAGGCAAAATCCAGGCGGTTTATTGGATCAAGCTCTGAAGATCAGCAATATGTTCCTTGACGACGGAGACGTTATCATGCAGACCCAAGAAAAAGATGCTGAGCCGAATAAGATAGTGGCCAGCGAAAGCGATTTTGGAGATTTCAAAATAACCGAACCGACCGTCCTGCTTGTGGATGAAGGCAGTGCCAGCGCTTCGGAAATCGTCGCGGGTGCACTGCAGGAATCATCCGGAATACCGTTGGTTGGGACAACAACCTTCGGCAAAGGGACAGTCCAAACAGTGTATCCTTTGACAGAGAGCAGCGAGTTGAAATTGACTGTAGCGAAATGGCTTACGCCGAACGGCAACTGGATCCACGAAAAAGGGATAGCCGTGGATTACGAAGTCGCCCTTCCGGAATACGCTACGTTGACAATCATCGATTCAACAGCAACCTATGCAGAAGGAACTGTCTCTGAAGCGGTCAAGAATGTCGAAGCGATGCTGAACGCCATCGGCTACGCAGTCGAGGCGGACGGTTATTACGACGAAGATACCGTCGAGCAGGTAGCATCATTCCAAGCTGCAAATGACCTGGAAACAACCGGCATCGTAACAGGCAATACGGCATTGGCGATAGTCGAAAAATTGCGTGAAGTCCTTACGGAGAACGATACACAGTACGATAAAGCTATGGAAATACTGATGGAGATAGAATAATCCGAAAGGTTTGGCAGCTCTTACGAAGTGCCAAACCTTTTTGCGATGCTTTGAACGCTTGGAATAATCACAGCTTGATCGGTTGCGATTCTTTTTATGCACAAAATGTGCTAAACTATGAGTGTTGTTTTAGCACAAACTATAACCAAAAAGGTTGGTACTGATGAAAGTAGACAAAAAGGTGCAGGACGGCATCTGGGATTGGGTGAAGGCGATCATCTTTGCCTTGCTGCTGGTGATCATCATCCGGTTCTATGTGTTTATTCCGCTGAAAGTGGAAGGCGACTCCATGAGTCCCACGCTTGCACAAGGCAACTATCTCTTATACGAGACGTTTTCGGACATTGACCGATTTGATATCATCATCTTCAGCAATGAAGAAGGGCAAACACTCATTAAGCGCGTTATCGGCTTGCCGGGCGATTCCATTTCGTACAGTGAAGATCAACTGTACCTGAATGGTGAGCCCATCGCAGAGCCTTTTCTGGGGACTGAGAAGCAACAAGGGATGGATGTTTTCACTTCGGACTTTGATTTGCTGACTTTGACAGGCGTGGAGACGGTCCCAGAAGATAGCTATTTTGTGCTTGGGGACAACAGAGTCCGAAGCCGAGACAGCCGGATATTCGGTTTTGTCGCGCAAACGGATATTGCCGGAAAAGCTGCGATGTTGTATTATCCGATTGAGGATTTTGGCTTGATTGAAAATTAAGTGCCAGTTGGATTTATAAGAAAGGGTGATTCGATGTCATTTGGGAATAAAGATCATAACGACCAAGACTCTGGTTTTGTTTCAAGGAACGAAAGATTCGGAGTCGATAAAAAGA
Organism: Trichococcus sp.; assembly: GCA_030153215.1. GTDB lineage: Bacteria > Bacillota > Bacilli > Lactobacillales > Aerococcaceae > Trichococcus. The sequence continues at coordinate 27,346 of JASKKA010000005.1, read as the reverse complement.
AAGAAACTCAGCCAGAAAACCGAGGCAGCTTTTTGCGGGAAGTCCTGAATCTTATTGTTTCGGTGGCGATCGCATTTGTGCTCTTCATCGTTATCCGGACCTATCTGTTTTATCCGTTCCAGGTCGTCGGCGATTCGATGGTACCGACTTTGGAGACGGGAGACCGGCTGATCCTGAATAAATTGTCCGAAATCGATCGTTTCGATATTGTGGTGTTTCCCGCTCCGGACGGGAGCGACGAAGAATATGTGAAACGCATCATCGGGTTGCCCGGTGACGAAATCACCTATTTCCAGGATGAGCTGTACATCAACGGCGAAAAAGTTGAAGAACATTATCTGGAGGCGTTGAAAGAAGGATCAAATCAGGCGCTGACCGGTGATTTTACACTCTTCAGCTTGACAGGGGAGGCAACAGTGCCTGATGATATGTATTTCGTTCTTGGGGATAACCGCAGCGTTTCCAAAGACAGCCGTGTATTCGGCTTCGTCGCGGCAGCGCAGATTGAGGGTACAGCCGATTTAAGACTGTGGCCATTGAACAAAATAGGGATCATCGATGACAATGGTGCAGATGAATAAAGGGACAACCGCACACAAGTGTATTTGCACTTGTGTTTTGTCTTGAACGGGAGCATAGGGATTTACTCAGAAAAGGAAGTGTCAATATGTTAATACAATGGTTTCCAGGCCACATGGCAAAAGCGAAACGTGAAGCGTTGGAAAAATTAAAAATGGTCGATCTGGTGATCGAATTGCTGGATGCACGAATTCCGGAATCAAGCCGAAATCCTTTAATCGATGATATCATCGGCAACAAGCCAAGATTGATTGTCCTCAACAAAGCCGATTTGGCGGATAAGACCGCCACAAAAGAATGGATCGAGTACTTCAAAAAGGACAACAAAGCGCAGCGTGCTGTTTCGATTTCGACGCTGAACAATAAAGATGTAGAAAACATCAAAAAAGAACTGAAAGCGATGATGGCACACAAAACCCAGGCGATGATCGATAAAGGCGTCAAACCACGTGCCATCCGCTTGATGATTCTTGGTATCCCCAACGTCGGGAAATCAACCTTGATCAACAAGCTGATGCAGAAAAACCGTGCCCAGACCGGGAATCGCCCCGGCGTGACAAAAGGACAACAATGGTTGAAAATCGGCGGTGATTTCGAATTGTTGGACACACCAGGGATATTGTGGCCCAAATTCGAGGATCAGCTGATCGGGCAAAAGCTTGCTTTGACAGGAGCAATCAAGGATACCGTTTTCCATAAGGATGACGTCGCTTTATTTGGATTGCGTCATTTTATGCAACATTATCCGGGCAGATTGCAGGCATTCTATAAGGTGGACGAAAAAGAATTCGAAGAGGCCATTCCGGATCTGTTGATGGAATTGACCACAAAACTGCGCTTTGGTGAGGACTACAGCAGGGCCAGCGAAAAAATTATTTTTGATATCCGCGGCGGCAAACTGGGTCCGTACACTTTGGATCAGGTTCCCGTCAAACTGGTGGAAGCTGGCGAGGGCTTGGCGGAATGAACAAACCATTGAGCATCGCTGCCATCAAGGAGTTATTGCAGGAAATCCAAACATTGGAAGATCAACGTTGGACAATGATCCAGGCTGATTCCCGCAAAGGCGTCCAAGCTGCGGTCAAATCCTGGGAGCGGAATTATCAACTGGACCTGGCCTTAAAAGAGCGGCAAAATCAGATGATGGTCTTCGAAGAAGAACTGAAGGCGAAAGGCCGTCTTGCCATCGCAGGCATCGATGAAGTCGGCAGAGGCCCGTTAGCCGGCCCGGTGGTGGCTGCAGCGGTCATTCTCCCGCCGGAGATCCCTTTCCTTCCTGTCAACGATTCGAAACAACTCTCAGCAAAAAAACGGGAGCAGCTTTACGATCAGATAATGGAAATTGGGGACGTCGGGATCGGCTTGATTCCACCGGAAACGATCGATGCCGTGAATATATACGAAGCCACGAAACTGGCGATGATGCAGGCGATCGCCAATCTGAAACAAGAACCGGACAGTCTGCTGATCGATGCCATGAAGCTGCCGTTGCCCATTGAACAGCAGTCGATCATCAAAGGGGATGCTAAATCCGTCTCTATCGCGGCCGCCAGCATTGTTGCGAAAGTATACCGGGATCGCCTGATGTCCGAATATGCTGTGCAATATCCACACTATGGGTTTGAGAAGAATGCCGGGTATGGCACCCAGCTGCATTTGTCCGGTTTGGATACCCATGGCATCACACCCATCCACAGGAAGACGTTTGATCCGATCAAAAGCATGTTGAGAGGCCAGTGATGATTTGGGCTTATTCCGAATGCAGGCTTCTCCGGATGGCATGCGTTGTTTCTTCAAAATAAACAATCAAATAAAGCAAAAGCAAGCTCCTTTCGTATTATCTTAACAGATGGTATCCAAAGGAGTTTTTTTATGGAAATGAACAGAGAAAATCTGACGGTCCGGGATAAGCTGATCTATCATGCAATGACCGGAGCGTGCACGCCCCATTTTATGAAACACCTCTATTTGTCCTGGATGAGGGATCCGTGTTATTCAATAGAAGAGAACATTAACAGTTATGTGCCGATAGCCAATGAATCCAAACAACAGAAATTGAAGGAAGCCATAGAAAGGGCATACAGCAGGATGTCGTATGGAGAACAGCTGGAGCTTTATCGGAGCAAAGAGATCCAGATTTTGACCATCCTGGATAAGGGCTATCCGGAAGGTTGGCTGAATAGCTATCTTCCGCCTGTCGTAGTGTTCTATGCGGGGAATATCCGTTTATTGGAGCAACCCTGTTTGAGTGTCGTAGGCAGCCGCAATCCGACTGCCTATGGGAAGGCAGTACTGAACGAAATGATACCGCCATTAGTTATGGAAGGCATGACGCTGGTAAGCGGCCTCGCCAAAGGAATCGATCAGATGGTTCATTCCTTTACAATCGGAAACGGCGGAGCCACGATCGGCATCATCGGAACAGGACTGGATGTCACCTACCCGAGGGAAAATGCTGCCCTTCAGCGACAAATGATGGCAGAGCAGCTCGTCATCAGCGAATATCCTTTAGGCTCGAAACCGGAACGTTTCCATTTCCCGATGCGCAATCGCCTGATCGCCAACCTTTCGTCGGCAACTTTAGTGATTGAGGCGGCAGAAAAAAGCGGCAGCCTCATAACTGCGAATCTGGCGCTTCAGGAAAACCGGGACGTTTTTGCGGTCCCCGGAAATATTAACAGTCGACTCAGTGTCGGCACCAACCAATTGATAAAGGCTGGTGCTGCTTGCGTTTTGAATGCGACTGACGTGCTGGAAGAAATGAAAACGCAGTGGAACTGACGCATCCACGAGATAACTTCCATTTGACAAACACCTACTTTATGGCATAAGATGGGAAACGATTTAAATGACAGAAATATACATACAAAATATTTCGTTGAGAGGAGTCGTTTCTTTGGCTTATAAATATTTAGTCATCGTGGAATCACCTACCAAAGCCAAGACGATAGAAAAGTATCTTGGCAGAAACTATAAAGTGGTAGCCAGTAAAGGTCACTTGCGCGATTTACCGAAAAGCCGCATGGCTGTTGATATCGAAAATGACTATCAACCGGATTATATTTCCATCCGGGGTAAAGGCGACCTGATAAAAGAATTGAAAAAATATGCCCAAAAGGCAGAAAAAATCTACCTAGCTTCCGACCCGGATAGAGAAGGGGAAGCCATTTCGTGGCACCTCGCACACTTATTGGGCTTGGACCCCGCTGACAATATCCGCGTCGTCTATAACGAAGTAACCAAAGATGCAGTTAAAGAAGCACTGAAAAACCCCAGACCAATCAACATGGATCTTGTGTCGGCCCAGCAGGCACGAAGAATATTGGATCGTCTCGTTGGATACTCCATTTCACCAATATTATGGAAGAAAGTCAAAAAAGGCTTGAGTGCCGGACGGGTTCAATCTGTTGCGCTTAAATTGATTATTAACCGCGAGGAAGAGATTGCCGGTTTCGAACCTGTAGAATCTTGGACGATTGATGGAACGTTCCAGAAGGACAAACATGTTTTCCAAGCTGCATTTTACGGTTTGGACGGGAAAAAGCTGAAGTTGAAGACCAAAGACGAAGCAGATGCGGTCTTCGAAAAAATCAAATCAAATGTTTTTGAGATCAGTGATGTGACGAAGAAACAGCAGAAACGCAACCCGGCTCAGCCTTTCACGACTTCCAGTCTCCAACAGGAAGCCGCAAACAAACTGAATTTCCGTACGCGGAAAACGATGATGATTGCGCAAGAACTCTATGAAGGGATTGCGCTCGGCAAAGAAGGCTCGGTTGGATTGATCACATATATGCGAACGGATTCGACACGTGTGTCAGCGGGTTCGATAGAGGAAGCGCATGAATACATCACGGGCACGTACGGTCCGGAATATGCCATCGAAAAACAGCGCGATAGCAAAAAGTCACAATCGGCCCAAGATGCCCATGAAGCCATCCGTCCTTCCAGTGTTCTGAGGGTCCCAAGCGAAATTGAAGCCTTCTTGACGAAGGACCAGTTCAAACTGTATCAACTGATCTGGGCGCGCTTTTTGGCGAGCCAGATGACTCCGGCGGTCTTCGATACGATGAAAGTAGACCTCAAGCACGAGGATGTCATGTTCCGGGCGACAGGTTCCAAAGAAAACTTTGCCGGTTACCGCAAAGTCTACGTGGAAGGCAATTCCAAAGAAAAAGATAATCTTTTGCCGGAAATGGCTGTCGGCGATACCGTGTTCTCGAAGGACATTGAACCGAATCAGCATTTCTCACAACCTCCGGCCCGCTACTCGGAAGCGACGCTCATCAAGGCTTTGGAGGAGAACGGTGTCGGAAGACCTTCTACCTACGCTCCGACAATCGAAACGATCCAGAAGCGTTATTACGTAAAAGTGACGGCTAAACGTTTCGAGCCTACTGAATTAGGTACAATCGTAAACGGGTTGATCTCCACCTATTTCCCGGATATCGTGAATATTTCCTTCACCGCCGAGATGGAGCAGGATCTTGATAGTGTCGAGGAGGGCAAGATGGAATGGGTCAAAGTAGTCGACCGTTTCTATAAACCATTCGCCGACGAACTGTCGAAAGCAGAAGTGGAAATCGAAAAAATCGAGATCAAAGATGAACCCGCCGGATTCGATTGCGAATTATGCGGACATCCGATGGTCATCAAAATCGGCAGATTCGGAAAATTTTATGCGTGCAGCAACTTTCCGGAATGCCGGAACACGAAACCGATCGTGAAGAAAATCAATGTGACTTGCCCGGTTTGCCACAAAGGCGAGGTCATCGAACGGAAATCCAAGAAGAACCGGATCTTCTATGGCTGCGATCAGTACCCAGAGTGCGAATTCATTTCTTGGGACAAGCCAATCGGCCGCGACTGCCCGATCTGTCAACATTATCTTGTCGAGAAGAAGGTCAAAGGCGGCATTCAAGTGAAATGCAGTCATTGTGAATACGAGGAAGACGTACAGAAATAACGTTATGGAGGCATACTATGACAAAGAAAACAGTTACCGTAATCGGAGCCGGCTTAGCCGGAAGCGAGGCGGCTTTCCAAATAGCGGAGCAGGGCATCCATGTCGATCTTTATGAGATGCGGCCCAAAAAGATGACGCCTGCCCACCATACTTCAGGTTTCGCGGAATTGGTCTGCACCAATTCACTGCGGGCAAACCAAGTCACGAACGCAGCTGGATTGATCAAGGAAGAAATGCGTCATTTGAATTCCTTGATCATCAAAGCTGCCGATGCGACCGCCCTTCCAGCAGGCGGGGCTTTGGCTGTCGACCGTGATACTTTTTCAGCATTTGTTACGAAAGCAGTGGAAGACCATCCCTACATCACGATCCATCTGGATGAACTGACGGAATTGCCTGAAGGGATCACAGTGGTAGCAACAGGCCCATTGACTTCTGAGCCATTAAGTCAATCGATCCAAAACTTCATCGAAACAGAAGGTTTGTATTTCTATGATGCCGCTGCACCTGTGTTAGAAAAGGACAGCATCAATATGGATAAAGTTTACCTGAAGTCTCGTTATGACAAAGGCGAAGCCGCCTACCTGAATTGTCCAATGACTAAAGCGGAATTCGAAAATTTCTATCGTGAACTGATGGCGGCTGAAGTAGCCCCCTTGAAGGAATTCGAGGAGGAAAAATATTTCGATGGCTGCATGCCGTTCGAAGTGATGGCCTCCAGAGGCGAAAAAACGCTGCTGTTCGGTCCGATGAAACCGGTCGGACTGGAAGATCCGAAGACCGGAAAGATTCCCTACGCTGTTGTGCAGCTGCGTCAGGACAATGCCGCAGGCTCCTTATACAACATCGTCGGTTTCCAGACTCACCTGAAATGGGGAGAACAGAAACGGATCCTGCGAATGATCCCAGGTTTGGAAAATGCTGAGATTGTACGTTACGGAGTCATGCATCGGAACACGTTCCTGAACTCTCCGAAAATACTGCGCTCAACCTACCAGAGCCAAAAACGTGATGATCTGTTCTTCGCCGGCCAGATGACCGGTGTTGAGGGATACGTCGAAAGTGCCGCCAGCGGCTTGTTGGCGGGCCTGAACGCCGCGAGACTGGCCAACGGGAAGGAATGCGTTGTTTTTCCGAAAGAGACGATGATCGGTGCGATGTCGCACTACATAACGAACACAGACAGCAAGCATTTCCAGCCGATGAATGCCAACTTCGGCATCATCGAACCGTTAGGCGGCAAGAAAATCCGCGATAAACAGCTCAAAAACCAAATGATAGCCGATAAAGCGTTGGCTGCTCTGGACGAATTCGTGCAAACGATTTAAGTTCGCCAGCCTACATTGAAATCTCTCCAACATTGTGATAAATTTAGTCATAAGATGTTGGAGGGATTTTTTTGTCTAATCAAGAATTAATCGACCGTTTCATAAACTATTTGGCTATCGAGAGGCGCTATTCCGAGGAGACGGTCAAAGCCTATCTGTTTGACCTGAAAAAATTCGAATCATTTCTTGAGGAAAGTGGAATCAGCGACTTGATGGCGGTACAATTGTATGATGTCCGCCTGTATTTGAGCTTTTTGGACGAACAAAAACTGAGCCGAAACACGATTTCGCGCACGTTGTCCAGCTTGAGGGGATTCTATCACTTCCTGATCCGTAATGACCTTCTTGATGAAAACCCTTTATCCTACGTCTCTTTCAAGAAAAAACAATTGCGCCTGCCGCAGTACCTTTACGAGGAAGAGCTGGAAAAATTATTGCGTGCAGCAGACGGGACCGAAATATTGGACTACCGGAACCGAGCGCTTGTGGAATTGTTGTATGCGACCGGAATCCGAGTCAGCGAATGCAAGAACATCAAGATGCAGGATATTTCCTTCGACTTGGGCGTCATTCTTGTTTTCGGGAAAGGGAATAAAGAACGGTATGTGCCGTTTGGCCATTATGCCGCCGCAGCCATCCAGGAGTATCTGGAAATGACCCGATCGGAATTGATGTCAAAGCATCAACGGAGCCATGATTATCTCTTTGTGAATCGCTTGGGTGATCCGCTCACGGCAGGCGGCATTGAATATATACTGAAACAGATCATGAAAAAAACTGGATTGACCGGTACGTTGCATCCGCATATGCTGCGGCATACATTTGCGACCGATATGCTGAATAACGGTGCGGATATGCGGACAGTCCAGGAACTTTTGGGACATGCTAGCCTGTCATCCACGCAAATATACACACACGTAACGAAAGATGCCCTGCAAAGGAATTACAACCAATTCCATCCCCGGGCGAAACGGGACAGCAGGAAATAGGGGGAATAACAAATGACAACAATCTGTGCAGTGCAGCACAACGGACGTTCAGCCATGGCGGGGGACGGCCAAGTGACGATGGGCGAATCCGTAATCATGAAAGGGACCGCAAAAAAAATCAGACGCATTTACCATGATGAAGTCATCGTCGGTTTCGCTGGTGGTGTAGCGGACGCGTTCACCCTGGAGGACAAATTTGAAGAGAAGCTCAATCAATACAAAGGGAATCTGCTGCGCGCCTCCATCGAGGTGGCAAAGGAATGGCGAGGCGATCGCGCACTTCAGAAGCTTGAGGCGCTGCTGATCGTCATGAACAAGGAGCAGATGCTGCTTGTTTCCGGAAGTGGAGAGGTCATCGAACCGGATGATGGAATCCTGACGATCGGCTCGGGCGGGAATTACGCCTTAGCGGCTGCGAGAGCCCTGAAAAGAAGAGGCTCTGATCTCACCGCAAAGGAGATTGCCTATGAAAGTCTCAAGATTGCTTCAGAAATCTGCGTATTTACTAACGACAACATCATCGTTGAAGAATTTTAGATAGGTGGCTACTATAATGAAGGAACAGCAAAACAGAACACCCAGAGAAATCGTTAAAGAGCTCGACCGTTATATCATCGGCCAGGATGCGGCAAAAAAAGCGATTGCTGTCGCTCTGCGGAATCGCTACAGGAGACAAAAATTAGATGCTGACATGCAAAAAGAAGTAACTCCGAAAAACATTCTGATGATCGGCCCGACCGGAGTAGGGAAAACTGAGCTGGCAAGACGCTTGGCGCTGCTGGTAGAAGCGCCCTTCGTTAAGGTCGAGGCCACCAAATTCACGGAGGTCGGCTATGTTGGCCGTGACGTCGAATCGATGGTCCGCGATCTGATGGAGAACGCCATCCAGATTGTCGAAAAGCAAAAACGCGGCGATGTGTATTCCAAAGCTTACGAAGCTGCTTTGGAACGGCTGGCCAAAGTCATGAAGCCGGGAATCAAAAAGGCGAAGCCCAAACAGGAAGGCATGAATGATTGGCTAAACATGTTCAAAAACCTGGGGATGCCCCTTCCGGAAGACCAGGAGGAAGCCGCCGAAGAAGTGACTGCCGAAATCGCCAAGAGCAGAGCGGAAATCATCGAGCAATTGCGCAAAGGCCTTCTGAATAAGCGTGAAGTCTCGATTAAGGTTGAGGAAAAACAAGCCAATCCATTAGGCGCCGGCGGGAACAACGAGCAAATGATGATGCTTCAGTCAGCTTTTGAATCCATGACGCCCAAAAAGAAGATCCAACGAACGCTTCTGGTTGAAGATGCCATCCAAGTGCTCGTGCAAGAAGAGACCGACAAACTGGTCAATAAGGATGATATCTCACAAGAAGCTTTGAAGCTGGCCGAAACCAACGGCATCATTTTCATAGATGAAATCGATAAAATCACTTCCAAATCGCAAAACTCAGGCGAAGTGTCGCGTGAGGGTGTGCAACGTGATATCCTTCCGATCGTCGAAGGAAGCCAAGTGTCCACTAAGTATGGGGCGATCCAAACGGACCACATCCTCTTCATTGCCTCCGGCGCATTCCACGTTTCCAAACCAAGCGATCTGATTCCGGAACTGCAAGGCCGTTTCCCAATCCGGGTCGAATTGAATGACCTAACGGAAGATGACTTCGTCCGGATTCTTACCGAGCCCAACAACGCGATGCTGAAGCAATACACCGCACTGCTGGCAACGGAGGACGTCAACATCACTTTTACTCAGGAAGCCATCCGGAAAATGGCCGTCATCGCGACTGAAGTCAATCAGGAAACCGATAATATCGGTGCCAGAAGATTGCATACAATCATGGAAAAATTACTGGAGGATCTGTTGTTTGAGGCTTCCGAAATACCGGGTACAGAAATCACGATAACGGAACATTATGTGGACGAAAAACTTGAGAAAATTGTAGAGAATAAAGATTTAAGAAGATATATCCTCTAAGCATAAAAAATCCCCTTTAGGCTGGATAAACCTTGCGGATATTTTCTGATGGATAATCGTATGGGGGGAAATATGGACGAATTATTAGAAAAGTTGAGAAGGATCAACTACATGCTGCAAAAAGAAGGGGGCTTCGTTGCTGTCAGCGACGAAGCGACGGACTTGCCCTTTACGGAAATGGCAAGCGTGCTCGGTGATATTTTGATGGCCAACACGTATTTGATTGATCTGTCAGGCAATCTTTTAGGCTACAGCGAGGCGACGGACATCAATAATGCCCGCATCAAACAAATGCTGGAGGACAAAAAGTTTCCGGAGCATTATGCTCAAAATTTGTCTGCCTTGATTCAGACGACCGCGAACATTGGAATTGAATCGGATTTCACAGCTTTTCCGATCGAGAGCAGGGATTTGTTCATTATGGGTGTCACAACAGTCGTTCCGATTTTTGCTTCCGGCAAGCGTTTGGGAAGTTTGATTTTGGCAAGGATGTTTCCAGCCTTTGACAGCAGTGACTTGATTCTTGCCGAGCATGGTGCCACAGTTATCGGTATTGAGCTACTGCATACCATCAATTTGCGCATGGAAGAGGCAACACGTGTGACCACTCTGATCCAAATCGCCGTAAAATCGTTGTCTTTCAGTGAACTGGAGGCGGTCAAAGCGATTTTTGAGACTTTTCCATCCTTGGAAGAACGCATCACCGCATCAAGAATTGCGGCAGAAAAAAATATAACGCGCTCCGTTATTGTGAATGCCTTAAGGAAACTGGAATCAGCAGGTATTCTCGAGACGAGATCGCTAGGCATGAAGGGGACGTTCATCAGAGTCGTTTCCGCAGAATTGCTTGATGCTTTAAAAAAGGCTTTGTATCAAAAAAATGATCAGTAAGGAAAATAGTGTAAAGCCAAACGAGGGGGAAATGTAATGGAGTTTGTAATCGAAAATCAGCATCTTACGGTAACCGTGAAAGACAAAGGTGCAGAAATCACCAGTGTAATCGCAAAGAAAACCGGCATCGAATATATTTGGCAGGCAGATGAAAAAGTTTGGAATAGGCATGCACCTATCCTGTTTCCTTTCGTAGGACGCCTGAAGGATGACTCCTATCGACATAACGGCAATACCTACACGATGGGGCAACATGGATTTGCGCGTGACTCAAAATTTTCTGTGCATGAGCGTTTGTCCGACAGTATTACGTTTATCCTTGCACCGAATGGTGATTTCAAAGCTGTTTATCCCTTTTTGTTTGAACTGCAATTGACCTATCAATTGTTCGAAAATCAACTGGCGGTCAGCTACAGGGTGAAGAACCTGGATACAAACAAGATGTATTTCTCGATCGGCGGACACCCAGGCTTCAATGTGCCGTTGACGGAAGGCGAAACATTCGAGGACTACTATATCAAGATGACTCCTGAAACTTCCCGCGATCGCCTTTTTCTGGAGGGCCCATACCTCGCAGCGGACAGAACGGCTGTTGTGGACCAGAACAAATTTCCTTTGCAACGGGACCTCTTCTTGAATGATGCCATTATTTTCAAGACGCCGGAACCGACCACTGTCACGCTGGCATCCGATAAGGGTGAACACGGAGTCACGATGTCCTATGAAGATTTCGACTACTTAGGCATTTGGACAAAGCCACAGGATGATGCCACATATGTTTGTCTGGAACCTTGGTGTGGACTTGCCGACCGGTCGGATTCGGACGGGGAACTGGAACGGAAAACAGCCATCCAATCGCTTGAACCCGGAAACAAACGGTATTATGTCCATCGGATTGCGTTCTTCTAGATTGCTGTTGATCAGGTAAACCAAAAAGCGCATGTGCACCTTTGGTAGTAAGAAAAGCGGGGCCGTAAATCAGCAACGATTTACGGCCCCGCTTTATTCTGTTATTTTTCTTGAGCACTCTTTGATTTGTAGCCGAAAGGCACTTTGCTTTCCGTGCCGTTTCTGATCCGGTAAATATTGGATCGATGGCGATAGATGATGAAAATCGTCAAAAGGATCGTGACGAACGTCAACGGCCAATCCTTAAAGAAGAAGGAAAGTGCGACCGCTGTAAAGCAGGCCAGGATGCTGGATAAACTGACCATTCTGGAAAAGTACAAGTAGATGATGAAAGCGACAATGGCTTCCCCGAAAAAAAGCGGGTTGTAGGCCAAGAGGATACCTGCGCTTGTGGCAACGGCCTTGCCGCCCTTGAATCCTGCGAATAGGGGATAAGTATGCCCTAATGCTGCAACAACCCCGGCCAACAAGGGGTGGATAGCGACTCCCAGCCAAATCGGCAATAGGGTTGCAAGGGAGCCTTTCAGCATGTCCATGATCAGGACGATAATCCCGGCTTTTTTTCCTAACACGCGGAAAGTATTCGTTGTCCCGCTGTTCCCACTACCGTATTTGCGAATGTCTGTATGATAAAAATATTTTCCGATCCAAATGCCTGAAGGGATGGATCCCAAAAGATAGGCCAGGACGATGACGATTGCTGTCATTCTCACTTCACTCCTAAGTTGATACTCCAATATAAAACAATTCCAGTTCATTTTACCATTTAATCCGCATTTTTCCTATAGGAGGCAGAATTCCGCCTCATTTTTTATACTTTTCAAAGTGAAAGTTATACAGTATGATAGAATAGATGTTCGGTTCAGAACAGATATGAAGGAGTTTTTTTATGGCACAAAATAAAGAGAATAAATACAATGATGACTCCATTCAAGTGTTGGAAGGCCTTGAAGCAGTCAGGAAACGTCCCGGGATGTATATCGGTTCGACTGATGCGCGCGGGTTGCATCATTTAGTATATGAAATAGTCGACAATGCGGTCGACGAAGCCTTATCGGGCTTTGCCGATCAGATTGAGATCACAATCCATGAAGACCAAAGCATCAGCGTGAAGGATAACGGCCGTGGCATGCCGACTGGTTTGCATGCTTCAGGGGTTCCCACCATCCAAGTCATTTTCACCGTGCTCCATGCTGGCGGTAAGTTCGGTCAAGGCGGATACAAAACGTCAGGCGGCCTGCACGGGGTAGGCGCAAGCGTCGTGAATGCCTTGTCCAAGTGGCTGGAAGTGTCGGTCATCCGCGAAAGCACAGTCTATACAATGAAATTCAAGGATGGCGGAAAACCCGCCAGCAAATTGAGCAAAGCCAAAAGTGCCGTTAAAGGATCCGGTTCTTTGATTCATTTTTTACCGGACAAGGAAATTTTTGGAACTGCGCAACTGTCATACGATGTTCTGGCGGAACGGTTCCGCGAGTCAGCCTTTTTGTTGAAAGGCTTAACCATCACGCTGAAAGATGAGCGCACTGGACAAAGCGATACTTTTTTCTTTGAGGAAGGAATCAAGGAATTCGTTGCTTACCTAAATGAAGAAAAGGACACATTGCACGATGTGGTGTATTTCAGCGGGGAAGCCGATGGAATCGAAATCGAGTTCTCCTTTCAGTACAACGACGGCTATTCGGAGACGATCCTTTCGTTCGTCAACAACGTCCGGACCAAGGATGGCGGCACACACGAAACCGGCGCCAAGACAGCTATCACAAAAGCCTTCAATGAATACGCCCGTAAGATGAACCTGATCAAAGAGAAGGAAAAAAATCTCGAGGGCAGCGATGTGCGTGAAGGCCTCTCGGCGGTATTGTCCCTGCGCGTACCGGAGAACCTGCTCCAATTCGAAGGCCAGACGAAAGAAAAACTGGGCACACCGCAAGCGAGGGCAGCCGTGGATGGACTGATCAGCGAAAAACTGAGCATCTATCTGATCGAAAATGGCGAAACCGCCCAAATGCTTGCCAGAAAATCCCTGAAAGCCAGAGAAGCCCGGAATGCGGCGCGCAAAGCCCGTGAGGAAACGCGCAACGGAAAAAAACGGCAAAAAAATGAATCACTGTTGTCTGGCAAGTTGACGCCTGCGCAGAGTAAAAACCCGAAAAAGAATGAATTGTATCTGGTCGAGGGGGACTCCGCCGGCGGATCCGCAAAACAAGGCCGCGACCGCAAGTTTCAGGCGATACTCCCATTGCGCGGAAAAGTCATCAACACGGAACGCGCGAGCATGCAGGATATCCTTAAAAACGAGGAGATCAACACGATTATCTACACGGTCGGTGCAGGTGTTGGTGCGGATTTCGAAATCGAGGATTGCAATTATGACAAAATCATCATCATGACAGATGCGGACACGGATGGTGCGCATATCCAGATCCTGTTGCTGACTTTCTTTTATCGCTATATGAAGCCTTTGCTGGAAGCAGGGAAAATCTATTTGGCGCAACCGCCTCTCTACAAAGTATCCAAGGGCTTCGGCAAAAATGAAAAAATCGAGTACGCATGGACCGAAAAGGAACTGCAGGAAAAAATCGACATCATCGGTAAAGGCTATATTTTGCAGCGTTATAAAGGACTTGGGGAAATGAACGCAGATCAGTTGTGGGATACCACAATGGATCCTGAAACCAGAACGTTGATCCGGGTGCTCATCGATGACAAAGCTCAAGCAGAGCGCCGGGTGACGACGCTGATGGGCAATAAAGTTGAACCGCGAAGAAAATGGATCGAGAAGCACGTCGAATTTTCGATGGCTGATGATAAGAGCATCCTGGAGCAAGACATGGCCCCGATTTCCGATAACGGGCAGACTCATCTGGAGGAGAAAGTGAAGAAGGAAACTTCGGACCAACAGATTTCCGATGATATGGAACAAATTTCGTTAGATTTTGAAAGTGGTGAACTATAGTGGACAATCTGGAGATAAAAGAGCTGATGCTTGAAAACGTAATGGGGGACCGCTTCGGGAGATACTCGAAATACATCATCCAGGATCGTGCTTTGCCGGATATCCGCGATGGGCTGAAACCTGTTCAGAGACGGATCCTGTTCGCGATGGATGTTGCTGGAAACACTTCGGACAAAGGCTTCCGCAAGTCGGCAAAAACAGTCGGGAATGTAATCGGTAATTATCACCCGCATGGGGATTCCAGTGTCTATGAAGCGATGGTCCGATTAAGCCAAGACTGGAAAATGCGTGAAGTATTGGTCGAAATGCACGGAAACAACGGGAGCATGGATGGAGACTCTGCTGCTGCGATGCGGTACACCGAAGCCAGACTTTCGAAAATATCGGCAGAACTGTTGCGCGACATCGACAAGGAAACAGTAGACTTTGTGCTCAACTTCGACGATACCGATCAGGAGCCGACTGTGCTTCCGGCTCGATATCCGAACCTTTTGGTGAATGGCGCCACCGGCATTTCAGCCGGCTACGCGACCGATATTCCGCCGCATAATCTAGGCGAGGTCATCGATGCAACCTTGCATCTGATTGATCACCCAGACGCTGAGCTCAAAGCGCTCATGAAATATGTAAAAGGGCCCGATTTCCCTACTGGTGCGATCATCCAGGGTTTGGATGGCTTGAAGGATGCCTACAGAACCGGCAAAGGCAAAGTTGTAGTACGCTCGCGTACTACAATCGAGAACATCCGTGGCGGTAAACAGCAGATCGTCATTTCGGAAATCCCTTATGATGTCAACAAAGCGACGCTAGTGAAGCGGATGGATGAAATACGCATCAACCGCAAAATCGAAGGGATCGCTGAAGTGCGGGACGAATCAGACCGGAGCGGGCTGCAGATCGTCGTCGAACTTAAAAAAGAAGCAAACGCGGAAGGGATCCTCAACTATCTGCTCAAAAATACGGATCTGCAAGTGAACTATAACTTCAATATGGTCGCAATCGATGAACGCCGTCCGATGCAGGTCGGCTTGCACCAAATTCTGAAGGCTTATATCCGACACCAAAAAGTCGTCATTACCCGCCGGACGAAGTACAGCCTGAAGAAAGCGGAGACGCGCCTACATATCGTGGATGCATTGATCAGAGTCATCTCGATTCTTGATGAAGTCATCCAACTGATCCGTGACAGCAAAGATAAAAAGGACTCAAAGCAGAATCTGATGAAGCAGTATGCTTTTTCGGAACCGCAGGCGGAAGCCATCGTGTCCTTGCAGTTGTACCGGTTATCCAATACGGATATCACCGCCCTTCAGAACGAAAAATTGGAACTGAACGAGCAGATTGCGACTTACCACGAAATCCTGAAACAGGAAAAAACGTTGTACGCTGTGATGAAGACGGAACTCTCCGCAGTCAAAAAACAATACGCAAATCCTCGTCGGACCACGATCCAGCATGAAATCGAGGAAATCAAAATCGATACGGAAGTTCTCGTTCCGGTAGAAGAAGTCGTTGTCGTGATCACAAAAGAGGGCTATTACAAGCGCACCAGCCTTCGCTCTTTTGGAGCCTCGACGATAGAAGAAGTCGGATTACGTGAAGGAGATAAGCCTCTTTTTGTCGGGAAAGCATCGACACTTGATGCGATTGTGATGTTCACCAGCAAGGGAGACTACCTTCATTTCCCGGTGCACGAGTTACCGGAATTGAAATGGAAAGATACTGGTCATCATATCTCGCAGAACATTCCTTTCGCTCCCGAAGAGAAAATCATCCGAGTTGAAATTATCCCGAACAACAGCGAGCCAACCGGGAAAATCCTATTCATATCAAAAGAAGGCTACATCAAACAGACATTGATGAGCGATTTCCGGACTTTCCGTGGTTACAGAAACAAAAAAGCAATCGCCATGAAGATGAAGAGCGAGACGGATGCGATTGTTTCCATCCAACGCTTGGAAGATAAACAAAATTACGACGTCCTGCTTGTGACCCATTTTGGATTCAGCCTGCGTTACGCTGTGAATGAAGTAGGTATCATCGGAACGCGCGCTAGTGGGGTCAAATCCATCAATCTGAAGGACGGTGACTTCGTTGTCGGGGGTGCCTCCTTTAGAGAAGCGGATGAGGAATTCCCGATTATTGTGATCACGCAAAGAGGGAATATCAAAAAATTCAAATCAGGAGAAGTCCCGATTTTGGGCAGGGCAAAACGGGGATTGATGCTCCTGAAGGAATTGAAGGCCAAGCCGCATCGCATCGTCTTTATGGATTGCGATCTATCGGTGCCTAGTCGCTATGCTATCGTTACGACGGCAGGCAAGGATCTAGTGGCGGAAAGCAAAGAAACTCCTTTCAGCCCTAGATATTCAAACGGCAGTTTCGCAATCAACGAGAAGACCGATGGTGAAGTGTTGGATATCGAAAAAGAGTTTGATTTTTCACAAATTAGAATTTTCTAATTAACTGTTATAAACAAAAAAACAAGACGGAAACTGTGTAGTGATACAGTTTCCGTTTTTTTATGAAACAGTTTTTTCGGAAAAATAAAGCTTTCACTAACTAATTGGAAGTTGCGTTCGTGTTTCATGAATTTAAAAAGCCTGTATATCAACGTTTTTCAATGGATTTTGAATAAGTTACAAAAAGTCCAAAAAAAAGATTGATAGTTGTTGCACTTTCGTTTGTACGTGTTATAATGTTTATGTAGAAACCTGTTACACATATCACAATGTGAAAGCACTTTTAGGAGGAATATATAATGGAACAATGGCAAGGTTTTAAAGGAAAAACTTGGAAAGAAGAAGTCGATGTAAGAGACTTCATCATGAACAACTTCTCTGAATACACAGGCGACGAAAGCTTCTTAGCTGGTCCTACTGAAACAACTACTCAATTGTGGGATCAAGTTATGGATCTTACTAAACAAGAAAGAGAAGCGGGCGGCGTGTTGGACATGGATACAAAAGTTGTATCTACGATCACTTCACATGAAGCGGGCTACTTGAACAAAGATAAAGAGCAGATTGTCGGTTTCCAAACTGAAAAACCACTAAAACGTAGCTTGATGCCTTTCGGCGGTATCCGCATGAGCGAACAGGCTTGTGAAGAAGCTGGCTATAAAGTTGATCCAGAAATTTCCATGATTTTCCGCGATTACAGAAAAACACATAACCAAGGCGTATTCGATGCCTATACACCAGAAATGCGTGCAGCAAGAACAACCGGTGTCATCACTGGCCTTCCGGATGCATACGGCCGCGGACGCATCATCGGCGATTACCGTCGTGTAGCTTTATACGGTGTGGACTATCTGATGCAGGACAAATTGAAAGAATTCGCTAAAATCGGCGACGGCACGATGACGGAAGAAATCATCCGCTTGAGAGAAGAATTCAGCGAACAATACCGCGCATTGAAAGAATTGAAAGAATTAGGCAACATCTACGGATTCGATATTTCCAAACCAGCATCTAACGCTAAAGAAGCTTTCCAATGGTTGTATTTTGGTTACTTGGCAGCTGTTAAACAACAAAACGGTGCTGCAATGTCATTGGGACGTACTTCAACTTTCTTGGATATCTACATCCAACGCGACTTGGACAACGGCGTCTTGACGGAAGAAGAAGCACAAGAAATTGTTGACCACTTCGTAATGAAATTGCGTATGATCAAATTTGCACGTACGCCGGAATACCAAGAATTGTATTCAGGAGATCCTCAATGGGTTACTGAATCTATCGCTGGTATGGCACACGATGGCCGTTCAATGGTAACAAAATCAAGTTTCCGTTTCTTGAACACATTGACTAACTTGGGAGCTGCTCCAGAACCTAACTTGACAGTCCTTTGGTCCACTAAATTGCCTGAAGGATTCAAAAAATATTGTGCTAAAATGTCCATCGAAACAAGCGCTATCCAATACGAAAATGATGACATCATGAGCATTGAGTGGGGCGATGATTACGGAATTGCTTGCTGCGTATCCGCGATGAGAATCGGGAAACAAATGCAATTCTTCGGAGCGCGCGCTAACTTGGCCAAAACATTGCTTTACGCAATCAACGGCGGGATAGACGAAACGAAGAAAAAACAAGTCGGCCCTAAATTGCAACCAATCACTTCAGAATACCTTGATTACGATGAAGTAATGGAGAAATTCGACGTTATGATGGATTGGATCGTAGCTTTGTATGTAAATACATTGAACGTCATCCACTACATGCATGACAAATATTCATACGAGTCTTTGGAAATGGCTTTACATGACACACATGTTGTCCGCACATTGGCGACTGGTGTCGCTGGCTTCTCAGTTACAATCGATTCACTTTCAGCTATCAAATACGCGAAAGTTAAGCCTATCCGCGACGAAAACGGCATTGCTGTTGACTTCGAAATCGAAGGCGACTTCCCTAAATATGGTAACAATGATGACCGTGCTGACCAAATCGGTATCGACTTGTTGAAACAATACATGGGCAAAGTTAAGAAACACCAAACATACCGCAACTCTATCCCGACAACTTCCATCCTTACAATCACTTCAAACGTGGTCTACGGTAAGAAAACAGGTAGCACGCCAGATGGACGTAAAGCCGGCGAACCATTCGCTCCTGGTGCTAACCCAATGCACGGAAGAGACACACACGGCGCTTTGGCAAGCTTGTCATCAGTAGCTAAGATTCCTTACAAATATTCATTGGATGGTATCTCAAATACATTCTCAATCATCCCTAAAGCTTTGGGACGTGAAGAAGAAGTACAAAAAGAGAATTTGACAGCTATGATGGATGGATACATCGCTAAAGGCGGCCACCACTTGAACGTCAACGTATTCAACCGTGAAACATTGCTTGACGCTATGGATCACCCAGAAAACTATCCACAACTGACGATCCGTGTTTCCGGATATGCTGTTAACTTCATCAAATTGACTCGCGAACAACAATTGGACGTAATCAACCGCACAATGCACGAAATGATGTAAGTTGCTTCAGCTAGCATGTTAATCGTATAAAATTTAACGGATGGATCATTTGATTCATCCGTTTTCTATCAAAGGGAGCGAAAACTCGCTCTTTTCGATAGGAATTATTCCTTATGCGAGATACAATGAAAGTAAGAAATAAATGACAGAGGAGTTTTTTGAAATGACTGAACCCTTAAAAGGATTTGTGCATTCAACAGAGAGTTTCGGTTCCGTTGATGGACCCGGAATCCGTTTTATTATATTTATGCAGGGCTGCCGCATGCGTTGCCAATTCTGCCACAACCCGGACACTTGGAACATCGGCGGCGGCAATGAGATGACAAGCGATGAATTGCTTGAGATGGCACTGCAATACAAGCCGTTCTGGGGGCAAAAGGGCGGCATTACTGTTAGCGGCGGCGAACCGTTGCTACAGATCGATTTTTTGATTGATTTGTTCACAAAGGCCAAGGCACAGGGCGTACATACTACACTTGACACTTGCGGCTTGCCATTCACCTATGATGAACCTTTCTTCAGCCAGTTCAAGAAGCTGTTGGAAGTGACTGATTTGATTCTGTTGGACATCAAACACATCGACACCCAAAAACACAAAGAATTGACCATGTGGCCGAACGAAAGCATCATCGCATTGGCGAAATACCTGTCGGATATCAACCAGCCGGTCTGGATTCGCCATGTCCTGATACCGGAACGTACTGATTACGATGCATTCCTGATCCGCTTGGACGAGTTCCTGAAAACATTAAAGAACATCGTCAAAGTCGAAATTCTGCCTTACCATAAAATGGGCGTCTACAAATGGGAAAGCTTGGGCATCCCTTATCAGTTGGAGGGAATCGATCCGCCTACCGCAGAGCGAGTCGAAAACGCCAGAAAACTTTTGCATACGGAAGACTATAAAGGCTATTTGGATCTGTAAAAAGAATACTGTTTTTCAAGGAAGAAAAGAGAATTCCCATTGCTCTTTTCTTCCTTTTTTATTATGATAAATTAAGACAATGGAAGAGAGAGTGAATTGAATGAACAAACTGTTAGTTTTTGGACACCAAAATCCGGATACGGATGCGATCACATCCGCTATCGCATATGCCTACTATCTGAATCAAAATGGAATCGAAGCCGAGGCAGTGGCGCTTGGTTTGCCGAGCGAAGAAACAGCCTACGCTTTGAATCAATTCAAGACAGAGACTCCGCGCGTCATCGAGACAGCAGCAAACGAAACGGATACGGTAGCTTTGGTCGACCATAATGAAGCGCAACAAAGCGTCCGCGATATCAAAGATGTGGAAGTTTACGCAGTAGTGGATCACCACCGCATCGCGAACTTCGAAACGGCTAACCCTTTGTATTATCGTGCAGAGCCCGTGGGATGCACAAATACAATCCTTTATAAAATGTTCAAGGAAAAGAACATCGCAATCCCTGCCGATATCGCCGGTTTGATGCTTTCTGCCATCATTTCCGATACTTTGTTATTCAAATCCCCGACCTGCACGCCGGAAGATGAAGAAGCGGCAGCGGCATTGACGGAAATTGCCGGTGTTTCTTTGAATGAATACGGTCTTGCAATGCTGAAAGCCGGAACGAACTTGGATGACAAGTCGATTGCGGAATTGTTGACTTTGGATGCAAAATCATTCCCGATGGGCGACAAAAACGTGCGCATCGCCCAGGTCAACACAGTTGACGTGCAGGATGTACTGAAAAGACAAACGGAGCTGGTTTCCGCTATGGAAGCAGAAAACGGTTCGCACGGGTATGATGTATTCTTGTTGGTAATCACAAACATAATCGATAGCGATTCTGCTTTACTGGCTGTTGGCTCCCATTTGGACACCGTCGCGTCTGCATTCGGAGTTACAATAAGCGAGAATATTGCCTTGCTTCCAGGTGTGGTTTCACGCAAAAAACAAGTAGTGCCCCCATTGACGGAAGCATTCTCAAAATAATTACTGCAAAAATGGCGGAGCTGCAACTCAGTTGATCTGATATGCATCTCTGCTTTTTTCACATCAATTTTGAGGTAATGAAGGGAGGTGAGGACGTGAAAGTTGGAGTAATGTCGGATCTGCATATCGACTCGAACGCGAAAAAGTTGGCGCCCGGTCAGACTTATGATCACCTTTTGGCAGAGCTGCTCTATAATCAGGAAATCGACCTGCTGTTGTTGGCGGGGGATGTCTCTTCCGATTACCACGATACCTTTGCTTTCTTGGATCGTATGCGAAATCATAACGTTTCGAAAATCCAGTTCGTACCTGGAAACCATGATTTTTGGTCCATCCGCAACCGCGAAGAGGATACGGAGCGCATCTATCAGCTGTTCAAGGCGCGAGACGAAAATCCAGTCGGGAATCCGTTTCTGATCGGGAAAGATTGGGCAGTGGTGGGGAATCCGGGGTGGTATGATTATGGGTTCGCCAGTGACGGTTATACAATAGAAGAGTTATCCCGGAAAAAGCTGAAAGTCGGCGGTTGGAATGACCGCCAGTATGTGCATTGGCAAAAGGATGACCTCACTGTAGCTGCAGCGATGCAGGCGGAGTTGGAAAACGACCTGAAAGAAGTCAGTTCCAGGAAAATAATCATGATGACGCATGTTGTGACGCATCCTCAATTCGTCATCCCGCTCCCGCATCCGGTCTATGATTATTACAATGCTTTCCTTGGCAACAAAAGCTATATGGAACTATATGATCGCTATCCGATTGTGCACAGCATCATGGGGCATGTCCATTTTCGGAAAATGCTGTATGAAAAAAAGACGACTTTTTATTGCGCGTGCCTTGGCAACGCGCGGCATTGGTACACGGATGATCCTTATATCGAAATGGCCTATACTATGGAAGAATTTATTGTTGACATCTAAATGGCAGTTTTCTGCGGCAACCCCTGAAATGGGTTATTGCTTTCCTTTTGAAAAAAATAAGTTATGCTTATCTTAAGGAAAGTACATTTTGATTAAAACATTTCAGAGGTGGATTCGCATGAAATCATTCAATTTATCGGATAAAGGGGTATACACGCAGACGAAGAACTGGAAAACGGCGGATTGGATTCATGTAGAAAATCCGAGCAGTGAAGATGTCGACAATCTGGCGGCCATTTTCGGCATCCCACGGGACTACATCATGGACTCACTGGACGAATATGAGGTCCCGCGCCAGGAGAAAGTTAAAAATAGTGCTGGGGTAGATATTAACCTCCTGATCGTACTTTTCCCTAAAATGCGCTCAGTGCAGGAAAAGTATACCGAATATCACACATATCCCTTATCAATCATAACGATCAATAAAACCTTGATCACTGTCTGCAAAGAAACCCCATCCTTTTTGAAGCGCATCATGAAAAATGAATCCTTCAAAAATGAGCCGGCGACAACCCAGCATCACATTATTTTATACATATTATGGGAACTGACGAAGAGTTTCGTTCATCACCTGAGGGAAATCGATAGCACCATCGAAGATCTGCAGATACAGATCACGAGCGCTACCCATAATGAATATTTTTATAAGCTGATAGCTCTCCATAAGAGTCTGGTGTATTTTGAGACGTCCATCACTAAAAATCATCCGTTGATAACGGAATCCATTCACAAGGCAACCTTGAGCGATGATGCTCAAAGTCAGGAATTGCTTCACGATATCCTCGATATCTCTAATCAAGCAGAAGTGATGGTCACCGAATCGAGTAAGATGATCGATCAACTGAGCGAAGTGTTTTCCAGTGTCATCTCGAACAATCTGAACAATATCATGAAGGTGTTGACTTCGATCACAATCGTTCTGACGATCCCTACCATCATTGCCGGCTTCTGGGGCATGAATGTGGATTTGCCTTTCGAAAATCATCCATGGGCGTTCGGCATCACGAGCCTGATCACCGTTTTCATCTGCATCATTACGGTTTATTGGCTAAAAAAGAAAGATTATTTCTGACATGAAGAGTGAGTATTGTCAGTTGACAACATTACGGAGCGTAAACGGATTTTTATCTTCCGGTTGCGCTCTTTGCGATGCTTTTTGGGTACAGGAAGACATCTTTGCTTGGTATACTGTATGTGGGAGGTGATGCGGTATGGTGGAGGATTTCCAGAGTTGGTTGGAGAGCTACGACTTGGAAAAGCTCTTCAGCGATAAACGGGATAAGGAAACGATCGACAAGGAAATGTTTCTGTTCGTCAGATCGGATGATTTTGACAACTACTTCTCCTATGACGGCGAACTTGGAGCGCTATACGAAAAAGAAGGCACATTATTGAGGGTTTGGACCCCTACAGCAAAATCGGTGGAAGTGTGGACGTACGCAGATGGTTCCATCAGGAAGCCTTCCCAAAAAATTGCAATGGTCCAGAAGCCCAAGGGGATTTTTGAGGCCTATCTGCCCGGTGATCAGCACGGAACCATTTATGTTTATAAAATCCTCTTTTTGAATAACCGAGAATCCGTCACGGTCGATCCTTATTCCCGTGCCACAACGGTGAACGGCACGAAATCGGTTATAACGGACTTACGCAGGACGAATCCAGCCAGCTGGGGAGTACGGGTGCCGGCCTTCGGCATTCCGGAAGAGGCGATTATCTATGAGCTGCATATCCGGGATTTTTCCATATCCGAGTCGAGCGGGATAGAGAAAAAAGGGAAATTCCTTGGTTTGACTGAAAAAAACACTAAAAACGCCAGTGGGGTAAGCACCGGGTTGGATTATCTGGTTGATCTGGGCATCACCCATGTCCAAATTTTGCCGATGTTCGATTACGCCACAGTCGATGAGGCGAATCTGACCCAGCCACAATACAATTGGGGCTACGATCCGCTGAACTATAATGTGCCCGAAGGTTCCTACTCAAGCAATCCTTTTGATCCATTCAACAGGATCATCGAATTGAAGCAAATGATCCAAACGCTGCACGACAATGGATTGAGGGTGATCATGGATGTTGTCTATAACCACGTCTACAATCCAAAAGATCAGGCCTTGGAAAGGACGGTCCCAGGTTACTTTTACCGCTACACCGCGGACGGTTCGCTTGCGAATGGCACCGGGGTCGGAAATGATACAGCCTCGGAAAGACATATGATGCGCAAATACATCATCGACAGCGTCAAGTATTGGGCTACGGAATATCATCTCGATGGATTCCGCTTCGATCTGATGGGTATCCATGACTCGGTCACGATGAATGCCATCAGGGAAGCGTTGGATAAAATCGATCCGTCCATCATCATTATCGGCGAGGGATGGGAAATGAGCACGCCTCTAGCTGAAGATCTGAAAGCTTCCCAGAAAAATGCGCAAGCGATGCCGAGAATTGCCCATTTCAACGATTCAATCCGGATAGCATTGAAAGGCAGCGATTATGGCGACGAAAAGGACAGGGGCTTCGTCAGCGGCAAAAATTACCAGGAGGATCTGCTGCTCCGGAACATTAAAGGCGCTATGCATTTATCCAGCCACAGCAGTTATATCGATCCTGAACAAGTCATCCAATATGTGGAAGCCCATGATAATCTGACACTCTACGACAAACTGTTGCGGTCCAATCCGGAAGACAGCGAAGAGGTGCGCATAAAAAGGCATACGCTGGCAACAAGCATCGTCTTGCTGTCGCAGGGGGTTCCTTTTATCCATGGTGGCCAGGAATTTTTGAGGACAAAGGAAGGGGATGCCAACAGCTACAAGTCACCCGACGAAATCAATCAATTTGAATGGGAACGGTTGACGACCTTCCAAGAATCGGTGGTCTATGTCAAAGGTCTGATCGCCCTGCGCAAAAGTGACTACTTATTCCGGATGCATACCCACGAAGAAATCGACGCCCATTTCACGACGCTAAGTGAAAATTTCAACATCGTAGCTTTTTCCTTAGAAAACGAAGAAAAAAAGTACATTGTCGTCTTCAATGCGAACCGAAATGATACGAGTTTCGAGTTCGAGAAGGGAAAATATGCCATCCTCGTTGAGGATAATAAAGTCTTTTTTGATCGAAAAGCTGATTTTGCCTTGATGGAAAAAATTTTGGTGAAAGCTCACACGACTACCGTA
Source organism: Trichococcus sp. (assembly GCA_030153215.1). GTDB lineage: Bacteria > Bacillota > Bacilli > Lactobacillales > Aerococcaceae > Trichococcus. Next base: position 1,718 of record JASKKA010000005.1, on the reverse strand, counting down.
TTGTATGCAAAAAAATCGGAATTAAATGACATTTAGACAGTGGTGCGTATTTATTTTCTGTGAAAATGATCGAATATTCTTTTGTAATGAAAATATATCAATATTCGCATAATAAATCAATGTTTCTTAATAAACAAATGTTCAACTCGTTGGATTGCTTTTTTATCAACGTTTGACTCCGCTTTCAAGTTTTTTTGAATGTTCTGACATGCTGTGTCAGATTCTCAATATCCAAATAATATCGATATATAAAGACAATATAGGATTAAATATTAATATATTCATTTAATTTTAATCAATTTATTAAATTCCCAAACTTGATTTTAATAACAGTCAGAACTATAATTAATCTTACTATAGAAATTATAGAAACAGAGGGAATGGGGGAAAAGAAATATGGGCAACAAGAAACTATCATCTTTAGTGTTATTATCTTTAAGCTCCGCACTTGTATTAGCTGCATGCGGCGGAGAGGGAAGCACGGCTGATTCGTCAGAATCTGCAGGTGCGAGCGGCAGTGATCAGGTATTAAATCTGATTGAAAGCGCTGAAATCCCTACAATGGATTCTGTGCAGGCTGCTGACACAGTTGCGTTCACCGCTTTAAGCAACGTAAACGAAGGTCTGTACCGTCAAGGTTTAGATGGAACGGTTGAATTAGGTATCGCCGCAGAAGATCCTACAGTCAGTGAAGACGGTTTGGTCTACACTTTCACTATCCGTGATGAAGCAAACTGGTCAAACGGCGAACCCGTAAAAGCAGAAGACTTTGTTTATTCATGGCGTAAATTAGTGGATCCTGCATCGGCTGCTTCTTATTCTTATATGATGGACGGCGTTATCGCTAACGCAACTGAAATCATGGCGGGTGAAGTTGCACCTGAAGAATTAGGCGTCAAAGCGATCGATGAAAAAACATTGGAAATCACCTTGACTTCTCCGGTGCCATACTTCAAAGATCTATTGACATTGGCTATGTTCTTCCCTCAAAATCAAGCATTTGTTGAAGAACAAGGCGATCAATACGCATTAAGCAGCGATGCTTTATTGTACAACGGACCATTTGTCTTAGCTAACTGGGATGCAGCGAGCTTATCATGGACTTATGAACCGAATGCTGAGTATTGGGATAAAGACGCTGTAAAATTGGATGCAATCAACGTAGAAGTAATCAAAGAAACTTCCACTGCTTTGAATCTGTATGATACAGACGCAATCGACCGCAACAGAGAGAAAACACACCATTACAAAACGCCAACATCCGTAAAGCTTTAGCAATGGCTTTCGACAAGCAAGCATACGCTGATGTTGTATTGCAGAACGGCTCTATCCCTGCAAACGGCCTGGTTCCTGAAAAACTTGCATTGGATCCTTCAACAGGCGAAGACTACCGTGAACAAAATGGCGATCTTCTGACTTTCAATGCTGAAGAAGCTAAAACTTACTTTGAAAAAGGCTTGGCTGAATTGGGTGTTGAATCCATCACTTTGGAATTGTTGAGCGATGACACAGAAAATGCGAAACGTTCTTCTGAATTCCTGCAAAGCCAATTACAGACAAACCTGCCTGGCTTGACTGTAACGTTGCGCAATGTACCTTTCAAAGTCCGTCTTGAAGCTGATACTGCCGGCGAATACGATATCGAATTAGCTGGATGGGGAGCAGACTATGCTGACCCGATCAACTTCCTGGAATTATTCCAAACAGAGAACGGCAAC
>JASKKA010000055.1 GCA_030153215.1 Trichococcus sp. | reverse complement strand
ATCGCTAAAGGTGCAACCCGCTTCACGAAAAACCCTAAAGAGCTTTTGATTGCGGAATATGCTGCAAAAGTGATTACGAATTCTCCCTACTACAAACAAGGTTTCTCTTTCCAGACCGGTACCGGTGGTGCTTCATTGGCAGTATCCCGTTTCTTGAAAGAGTCCATGATTGAGGACGGCATCACGGCAAGTTTTGCTTTGGGTGGCATCACGAACGCAATGGTAGAACTGCTTGAAGAAGGCCTTGTCGAGAAAGTCATCGACGTGCAGGATTTCGATCACCCATCTGCTATTTCATTGGGAAAAAATGCGAACCATTATGAAATCGATGCAATCATGTACGCGTCTCCATTAAGCAAAGGTTCTGTCATCAACCAATTGGATACAGCTATCTTATCTGCTTTGGAAATCGATACAGACTTCAACGTAAACGTCATCACTGGTTCCGACGGCATTATCCGTGGCGCTTCCGGCGGCCACTCTGATACAAGTGCTGCCTGCAAAATGAGCTTGGTCATCTCTCCGCTGATCCGTGGCCGTATCCCGACAATCGTTGATACTGTGAATACGGTAGTCACACCTGGGTCAAGCGTCGATGTAGTCGTTACCGAATTAGGTATCGCCATCAACCCTGCCAGAGAGGACTTGATCAAACACTTTAAGACATTGGATGTTCCTCAATTCACGATCAATCAACTGAAGGATATCGCCTATTCCATCGTAGGATCTCCGGATCCGATCGAATACGGCGACAAGGTCGTTGCTTTGATTGAATACCGTGATGGCACGATAATCGATGTGGTAAAAAATGTTTAAACTAGCCCTATTTAATGAAGGAGAACCTGTCACTCTGGAAGAAATGTTGGCGGTGCGGGAAAAACGTGTCGCCATCCAAAGAGAATTATTGAGCAGCCAGAAAGAGGACAGTCTTTTGATGGCACTCATGAATATCCCGGGCCCGATAAAAAACAATCCACAATTGGAAGCAGTTTTTACTGAAGTTCTGGAACGCATCGAAGAAGTGTTGGGCAATGATCTGCCGCAAGCTTCCCTCTACCGGAATTTGAAGACAGGGGCGGAATATTTTTTACTTTCGCCATTGACGCCTGCACAGCTGAAGGAAAAAATGGTGATGATTGAAGAAACGCATCCTTTTGGCCGCTTGTTCGACTTGGATGTTCTTTGGATGGAAGGTAATGATCTTAAGAGTATCAGCCGAACGGAATTAGGCCTGAATACAAGGCGTTGCTTCATCTGTAATCGTGATGCAAAAGATTGCGGCCGCAGCCGTCGCCATACCATTGAAGAAATGCAACATACTATTTCTAACATAATACAAGAAGGAAGTGACCAATTACATGACTAAAGAAATCCGTTTTATGGAAACGGTCTTGCGTGATGGTCAACAAAGTTTGATTGCAACACGTATGCCACTATCAGATATGTTACCGATCATCAAAAGCATGGATGAAGCAGGGTACCATTCGATAGAAATGTGGGGAGGCGCTACCTTTGATTCTTGTATCCGTTATTTGAACGAGGATCCTTGGGAACGTCTGCGCACGATCCGTAAAGAAGTCAAAAATGCAAAACTGCAGATGCTTTTGCGTGGCCAGAACTTATTGGGATACAAACACTATTCTGATGATGTCGTCAGCGCATTTGTCGAAAAATCGATCCAGAACGGTATCGATGTTGTGCGTGTCTTCGATGCATTGAATGATCTGCGCAACTTGAAGACAGCCATCGATATCACCAAAAAAGCTGGCGGACATTGCCAGACTGCCATATCTTATACAACCAGCGAATTCCACACGGTCGACTATTTCGTCAACTTGACGAAAGAAATGGCTAAAATGGGTGCAGATTCCATTTGTATCAAGGACATGGCAGGCGTCTTGACTCCAGCTGTCGCTTTCGAACTGGTAAGCAAAATCAAAGCAGCTGTTGATTTGCCGTTGGAAGTCCATACACATGCGACCAGCGGAATCGCTGAAATGACATACCTGAAAGCTGTTGAAGCCGGTGCTGACATCATCGATACAGCCATCTCTCCGTTTGCTGGCGGCACAAGCCAACCGGCTACTGAATCCGTCGCAATCGCGTTGGAAGGGTTGGGCTACAACACTCAACTTGATATGACCAAACTAGCAGAAATTGCCGATCACTTTGCACCGATCCGGGATCGCTTCCGTAACGAGGGCATCCTGAACCCGAAAGTGAAGGACGTTGAGCCGAAAACCTTGCTGTACCAAGTGCCGGGCGGTATGCTTTCCAACTTATTGAGCCAACTTACGGAACAAGGCCTGCAGGACAAATATGACGATGTATTGGCAGAGGTTCCGAAAGTGCGTGCGGACTTAGGCTATCCTCCGTTGGTTACCCCGTTATCGCAAATGGTCGGTACACAAGCCTTGATGAACGTCATTTCAGGCGAGCGCTACAAGCTTGTGCCCAACGAAATCAAGGAATATGTAAGAGGTCAATACGGCAAACCGCCAGTAGCGATTTCTGCTGAAATCACGAAAAAAATCATCGGCAACGAAGGCATCACAACAGTGAGACCGGCCGATCTGATCTTGCCGCAAATGCCTACATTTGAAAAAGAGATCAGTCAATACGCTAAATCCACGGAAGACGTATTGATGTATGCTTTGTTCCCGCAACAAGCAAAAGACTTCCTGGGACGCAGAGAAGACAGATTCTACGATGTTCCGTTGCAGACAATCGAAGTATCCATCGATGTGCAATAAGCATCCGAAATGAAATAAAAGCTCCAAGCATACCTTTTCGGTGCGCTTGGAGCTTTTATTGCTTCAGATCCTGAAATATTTGCATTTCTCCGGATAGCCGGCAAGTTGGGCTCTGATCCGCATCCTTTGTCAAGCGTCCCAAATCTGTTTGGTGGAAAGCCCTGAAAGCAATTGTTTGTTCTGATTGCGTTTGGCCAGATTACTGATTCTGCGCTCATCGTAGCCGGAACAGATCATCTTTTCTTCATCCGACTCGGGCCGGATCAGCGGCATCACAAATTCCGGATCCGAGCTTTCGGTAATGACGAAAGTCAGGAAAGCATATGCGCAGATGCGGCTTTCGCCTGTGCGGACATCTGTGGCGGTCAGCTTGGCGAAGGCCTCCACGGAAGTATTTCCGCAGCCGGAAACATACGCCTCCACATAGATGGCTTCATTTTTTCGGACAGGCTGGATGAATGCGACCAAATCGACAGTCGCGGTGAAGGAAGGCCGCTTGACGAAGTTGAATACGGCTCTTCCACAGGCTGAGTCGAAGTGCGACATGATTTCGCCGCCAAACAGGGTATCTTTATCGTTCAAATCGCTGTAGGACACGAACGCTGTGCGGACGTTCCGCGTCTGGTTGCAGGTCAGTTCTGTTTTTGTCTGGTCCATAGTATCATTCCTTGCTTGTATTATTTTATCCATTGTATCATAGCTTTCGGGTTTGATAGTGACTTCCTGCTGCCTTTGCATTTTGTTGTTCAGGAGCTCCGATTTGTAACCGTTTGCATAACGTTATAAAATGGAATCAAGAGGTTGGATTCCTACCCGAAGGAAACGCTGCTTGCATCTGTCCGCCGAAACCAACAGAAGAAAAGAGGTCTCCGCAATGAACAGAAAACTGATGCGCATGCTGATTGTTGTCGCTTATATTCTTCTCCCTGTGCTTATCGCCGCAGTATCCCTCAGGAACAGGAACTTCCTTTCCGCAGGTCCGCCTTTTTTGGGGATCGTGTCCTATACCTGGCTTTTGATGGGAGTCATCATCGCATCCCGGCCGAGATTTATCGAGCACTACTTCAGTCTGGATAAACTGAATCGATTCCATGCCATCATGGCCATCATTGCCTTGGCGATCGGAGTCACGCATAAATTATGGGTAACTGCTCTTTGGGGCTGGGCTTATCGGTTCTCGACCATCTTCGGGGACTTGGCCATCACCTTTTTTTTGACCATCGCTGTCCTTTCTGCCCTCATCATGACGAACTGGTTCGGGCGAAAAAAAATTGTCAAAACGGCCAAAACAACCCTCAAAAAATATCCTATCGCCAACTATGAGAAGATGAAAGTCGTCCATAATTTCAATATACTCGCTGCCACATTTTTGGCTATCCACGTCTTGACCATGACTGTGATTGTGCAGGAGGATTATCTGGCCGCAGCCATTTTCGGAGGCTATTTCGCTTTGGCGTTTAGCCTGTACGCCAACCACAAATTCATCAAACCCGCCAGACTTAAGAAAAACTTGTTCACCGTAACCGCCACAAAGCCCGAAAAAGGCAATGTTCTGGAAGTGCATCTGAAGCCGGATAACGGCGAAGTATTTCCATACCAAGCCGGACAGTTTATCTTTCTGCGCCTCTATGACGCCCAGTATTCATCGGAAGAGCATCCGTTCTCGTTGATCAGCGCCCCACAGGATCGCGATGAAGTCGCGCTGGCCATCAAGGATTCCGGGGATTACACCCACCAGTTCCAAACGCTGCAGCCAGGAGTCAAAGCCTCGCTTGAAGGCCCATACGGCGGCATGTGGCACGTCCAGGAAGGCATGCACGATAAAGCTGTCAGTATGGTCATGTTTGCGGGAGGCATCGGAATCACGCCGATGCTGGGGGTATTGGAAAACAGCGCACGCTTTCAATTCCCGAACAGGATGGTGTTGGTCTGGAGCCTGAAAAATCAAGATGAGTATGGTTTTAGCGAAAAATTGCAAGCGCTCAAGGAAAAGCTGCCTGATTTCCGCCTAGTGCCTTTCTTTGCCAATGAGAGCGGCTTCTTGGATGAAGGGAAAATCGAGAAAATTCTCCAGGACAATGAGATCCGCTTTGAGGCCGCAGAATACCTTCTGTGCGGATCGCCGCCATTCATGAATGCAGTCGAAGCAGCTTTGCTTAAAAAAGATGTTTCCAAAGACTGCATCCATTATGAAACATTTGGTTTATGATGAAGGAGGAATCGACCATGTCGAGAAGAAAATTGAGCTTGATGCTGGAAGCTGGGATAGCCGGCCTGCTGTTGGTCTCATGCGCACCTGGCACTGTCGAAGACAGTGCATCAACGAGCTCCGAAGTCGTATCAGTAAGCAGTTCCGCTGAAGAGTTGGCCAGCGGAAGTTCCGCCATGGAAATGCGCACTTTCACGCTTGAGGAACTCAGCCAATACAACGGTAAGGATGGGCAGCCGGCTTATGTAGCCGTCGATGGGGTAGTCTATGACGTCACAAACGTGGAGGCTTGGAAAGACGGTGAACACAAACAGGGGCTGACAGCCGGGAATGAATGGACAGAAGAAATCACCAACCAGTCCCCTCATGGCATAAAGGTTCTTGAGGGCCTGCCGATTGTTGGCGAGTTTGTCGAGTGATTTTTAGAATCTTGAAGTGAAAATGGAGCCTTCCGTATAGAGAGCTCCGTTTTCTTGTTGATCGGATACTGTGACAAAAAAATGACAATCCAAGAAGGCTTTCTTTAGATTCATCGGGATTTTAGAAAGTGGTTTTTGATCAATCGAAATGGCTTCACAGCGCGATTTGTGAGCAGAAATAGGGCTTGCCACTGCCTGGTTTTGTCCAACAGTTCAATTTTGAACAGAATCCGAACCTTTTGAAAATTGGCTGTAAGTGCCTTCATTTTTTTTGATAAAATGCCTATACTTGTTTTTGTAGGAAAGACGGTGCTGACGCCAACGCGCTACAGTATCGATCTGTTCCAGAACTATTTTGAGAGGGGACAAATCATGAGAGTCGATTTAACTACTAAACCTTA
>JASKKA010000054.1 GCA_030153215.1 Trichococcus sp. | reverse complement strand
TATTAATATTTTGGGAAGTATCAAATTAGAAAATTCACATGAGAACTGCTATTGAAAATTTCACTGACAATTGATAAGATAGGAAAGCAAAGTCCTTTAATATGATCCAGAGAGATTATGAAGGGTAACAAATCACATACATTTGATACCTTAGGTCCTTTTGCAAAAAAACGTCAAAAGGGTATTTTTTTGCCCAAAAACTAGGAGGAAAAGGTATGGCAATCAACCAAAAACCGTTATTATTGGACGTGGATGAAAAACCGGAAGTCCTGAAAGGCATTCTGTTGAGTTTTCAGCACGTCTTTGCAATGTTTGGAGCAACAATATTAGTTCCGCTTATTTTAGGGATGCCCGTATCGGTCGCTTTGTTCGCGAGCGGTATCGGTACGCTGATCTATCAGGTGGCAACAAAAGCGAAAGTTCCCGTTTACTTGGGTTCCTCGTTCGCCTACATCACAGCGATGGCTGTGGCGATGGAGCAAATGGGCGGGGACATAAAAGCCGCGCAGACTGGTGTCGTCATGGTGGGACTTGTATATGTCTTGATTGCGGGACTTGTCAAAGTTCTTGGCACAAAATGGATCGATAAGTTGCTGCCGCCGATCGTCATCGGACCGATGATCATGGTCATCGGTTTGGGTCTGGCTTCATCTGCGGTAACCAATGCCGGCTTTGTGGCTGATGGTGACATCCGACACATCGTCGTGGCGATTGCAACTTTCCTGATCACATCGTTCATCAACACAAAAGGGAAAGGCTTCTTCAAAATCATTCCTTTCCTGATCGGCATTATCGGAGGGTATGTCATTGCGCTTTTCATGGGTCTGGTCGACTTCCAACCAGTCCTGGATGCGAAATGGTTTGAATTGCCAGGGTTCTATCTTCCGTTCGAGACACCATGGTTCGGTTCTTATGATTTGTATTTCGGACCGGAAACATTGGCCATCATCCCGGTCGCATTGGTGACGATTTCGGAGCATATCGGGGACCATACTGTTCTGGGTAAAATCTGTAACCGCCAATTTCTGAAGGAGCCTGGTCTTTCCCGCACGCTTATGGGTGATGGTGTAGCGACTGCCGTTTCAGCATTCATCGGCGGACCAGCGAATACTACTTACGGCGAAAATACCGGAGTTATCGGGATGACGCGTATCGCATCCGTTTCCGTCATTCGTAACGCAGCCTTCATCGCAATCGGCTTGAGCTTCTTCGGTAAATTCACGGCGCTGATTTCAACTATCCCGACATCTGTACTGGGCGGTATGTCCATCCTGCTTTATGGAGTCATCGCCAGCAATGGTCTGAAAGTGCTGATCGAGGAACAGATCGACTTCAATCATGTCCGCAACCTGATCATCGCCAGCTCGATGTTGGTGCTGGGATTGGGTGGGGCCGTTCTGGATATTGCGGGTGTTGTTACTTTGTCAGGGACTGCCTTGAGCGCTATTACCGGCATCATCCTGAACTTGGTTCTGCCACATGAAGAGGCCTACAATCCAAAACATCCGATTCATAAAAAAGAAGAACACAAACACAACCATTAATGCTAAAAAAACGCATCGCCACTCAAAATTGAGTGGCGATGCGTTTTTTTTCGGGATTTTACCAGGCTCCCCAGACTTCATCAGCAATTTGTTTGACCAAAGCCAGCTTCGCCCACTGTTGTTCCTCCGTCAAGTTGTTGCCTTCTTCGGTGGAAGCGAAACCGCATTGCGGGCTCAGGCATAATTGCTCTAGTGGCACGTACTTGGATGCTTCAGCGATCCGTGCTTTAACTTCCTCGATTTTTTCCAATTCCGGAGTTTTTGAAGTGATCAGACCAAGGATGATTTGGCCGTCGCCTTTGTAATGGCGTAAAGGTTCGAATCCGCCGGCGCGGTCCGTGTCGTATTCCAGGAAGAAGCCGTCAAAGCCGGTTTCGCCGAACAGTTCTTTCGCAACAGGCTCATAAGCGCCTTCCTGCGAGTAGGACGAGCGGAAGTTGCCGCGGCAGATATGCGTTGTGACGACCAAATCTTCAGGCAGGCCAATCTGGATGTTTTTGACGTTATCCGTAGCGACACGTTTCAATTCATCGTAGGTTTCCTGTGAACCGAAAATTTCCAATGCTTTATCCGAGCAAAGGTCACCCCAGAAAGTGTCATCGATCTGGATGTAACGGTTCCCCAGTGAATAGAAGTGCAGAATTGTGTCGCGGTAAGCCTGTTGCAGATCGGCAGCGTATTCCTCCAATGTAGGGTAAATTTCCTCGTTGCGGAAACCAAGGCGGATCAATTGGTTCGGGCTCGGAATCGATACCTTCGCAACCGCTCTGTCACCTACTGTTTCAGCCAAGAAAGCATAGTCAGCGAAGAAAGGGTGTTCCGGATTGAAGGCGATTTTACCGATGTTGCGCACGCTGTGGGCGCTGGTGACAACGTTGTGGAATTGTTTGCCCTGCGCCGCAAGGTAACCTTCAAAGCCTAATAGGTTCTCAAGGAAATCGAAATGCCAATAAGAGCGTCTGAATTCGCCGTCCGTGATGCCTTTGTAGCCAAGTTCGATCTGTTTGTCGACGATGCGTGTGATTTCAATATTTTCGATTTCACGCAGGTCTTCTTTCGTGATTTTTCCTTCAGCAAGCTCTTTGCGGGCTTTTTTGATGCTTTCGGGACGCAAGAAGCTTCCTACGTGGTCTGCACGGAAAGGTGCTTTCGTTCTGCTTAAAGTTGTTTGGATTGTCATGATATTTTCCTTCTTTCGTTTGTTTTTTGTAAAAAAATACGTCCTTGCGCAATGAGCTGCGCAAGGACGTATGAAAGATTCACCGTGTTACCACCTTGATTCGGAAAAACCTCTCGATTTTTCCCTTAGCCAGTACGCCGAAGCAAAATATTGTTCAGGATACTGTGATACTGTAACGGGCATTCCCGTGGAGGGCTGAGGTTCTAAAAGAGCGTTCGCCGTCCATTCACTCGAAGACCATTTCCGGATAGCATCCCTGTCCTCTTTTCAGCTGCCGAGGTTCTCTGTGCATTTCGTCCATCCGTACTTATCTTTTCAATGTGATTTTATTCTGAAATTTATATACATAATAACAAGCGGATAAGAATGAGTCAAACCTTTTTTCATTATTTTTTCATTTTACTGGTTTGATGCCTTCAAACCTGGGTTCTTCAAGAAGGAAATTGCATTTCTAACTGCAAGGGTATATACTGCATATAGATAGATGTCTATGTGAAGGCGTCAAGAGAGTCAAAGCGGGGTGGAGTGCCTCCAATGACAGTAGGGAAAGAGGAATTGAATATGGCAATTGAATACAAAACATATGCGAAATGTCTGAAGGTGCTATCGGACGAAACCAGATTGGAAATCATGGATTTATTGTCGGAAGGCGAGATGTGCGCCTGCGCGTTATTGGAGCAATTTTCGATTACACAACCGACTCTGTCGTACCATATGAAGATGATGAAGGACTGCGGCTTGGTTGACAGCAGAAAAGACGGAATTTGGGTCAAATACTCCGTAAATCACGAAAAATTGGATGAGTTGAAGAACTTTTTCCAATCCATGGCAAAGCAAGGCACCACTGTATAAGCATTCGAAAGCAGGGGATGGAAATGGAAATCAAGATACTGGGACCAGGATGCCGTAATTGTGAGAAGCTACATGCAAACGCAGCCGAGGCGCTGAAGAAGATCGGCATGGAAGCAACAATCGTCAAAGTGGAAGATCCGAAAGAAATCGCGAAATATGGCATCATGCAGACACCGGGGCTGGTCATCAACGAGAAGGTCGTCTCATATGGGCGGATCCTGACGCCCAAACACATTGCAGAACTGCTGCAAAAGTGACAAAAAGAGAAAATCCTGTCCTTGACTGAATAAGCTGCGAAAACCGGGGTTCTGCACCGGACTTATCGTAGCTTTTTTGGGTCTTTCATTATTCGAAAATAACACATTGACATTTATCTATATGTACGCGTATACTAACACATAGATAAATATCGATATGCTGTGTGGAAAAAATATAAACTAGAAGGTGCAGTTCATCATGGGAATATTTCAATGGTTAAATGATCAGTTATTAAAAATGCAGTGGCTCAGTGATTTGGTCGGTGTTCTTGTCCGGGATGTCTTCGGATTGGATCTCACCAGCAGGGTAGGCGGCAGCATCCACTTCTTCATCTACGACGTCATCAAAATCTTCATCCTGTTATCGGTATTGATTTTCGGCATTTCTTACGTGCAAAGTTTTTTCCCGCCTGAGCGGACGAAGAAAATCTTGGGCCGGTTTGATGGGATCACCGCCAACATTCTGGCGGCGTTACTGGGTACGATTACGCCATTCTGTTCCTGTTCCTCGATTCCGCTATTCATTGGGTTCACCGGATCGGGACTTCCGCTGGGTGTGACGTTTTCGTTCCTGATTTCTTCGCCGCTTGTCGATTTGGCATCGATCATCCTCTTAGCCAGCATTTTCAACTGGAAGATCGCCATAGCCTATGTTGTTGTGGGCTTGATCCTTGCGGTTATCGGCGGAACCTTCATCGGAAAAGCGCGTCTGGAAGATCAGGTCGAGGCCTTTGTGTTCGGCAGCCCGACTATTGAACTGGAGGAAGCCGAGTTGACCAGGAAGGACCGTGTCGATTATGCTTTCGATCAGGTGAAGGAAGTCGTCCAAAAAGTCTGGCTTTACGTGCTCCTTGGAGTCGGTATCGGGGCGGCCATCCACAACTGGATTCCCGAATCGGTCATCACAGCTCTGTTGGGTCAGGATAAATGGTATTCGGTATTGGTGGCAACATTCGTCGGCATTCCGATGTACGCGGATATTTTCGGGACGCTGCCCATTTCCGAAGCGCTTGTCGCAAAAGGTGTCGGATTGGGAACCGTATTGTCCTTCATGATGGGCGTGACGGCATTGTCCTTGCCGTCGATGGTCATGCTGAAACAGGTCGTCAAGCCGAAATTGTTGGGACTCTTCTTTGGGATCGTGGCTGTCGGCATCGTCATCATCGGCTATGTGTTCAACTTTCTGGGACCAATCTTTATGTAACATAATAAAAATAATATGCAGGAGGAATCATCATGGAAATCAAAATTTTAGGAACAGGTTGCAAAAATTGCATCAATTTGACAAAAAACACGGAAGAGGCTTTGCAGGAACTGGGGATGGAAGCAACCATCACAAAAGTGACCGACATGAAGGATATCGCCAAATACGGCATCATGCGCACACCGGGATTGGTCATCGACGAAAAAGTTGTTTCCTACGGTAAAGTAGCCAGTGTGAAAGAAATCGAAGAATTGCTGAAAAAATAACAATTTGCTGAACTGCCGGGCGAGGAATTATTCTCTGTCCGGTACTTTTTTTGCATTTTCCAGTTTTTGATTGACTGTAGATAGAAGAAACTCTATATTATAAAGGTATTAAAAAACTTTCAAGCTATCAAAAGCTATTCCAAATACAAACAAGCTAAGGGGAAATGAATCATGACAAACATCACTATTTTTGAGCCGGAAACAAGCAGTAGCTTGTTCAGTAGCCAGGACGCAATGCGCATCGCAGCAGTAATGGAGGCTTTGGAGGGGTTGGAGAACTACGAAGCTTTACTTTTCAATTTGACGGATGATGCGGAGCAATTCGGATTGAATAAAGCGGTCAGCGAAAAGATTGAAGCGGAAGGAAATACCAGCTTGCCGATCACTGTTGTGGATGGGAAAATCGTCAAAACTGGCGGCTATCCAACCAACGATGAAATCACCAGCTATATCGGAGTGCGCTTCGTTGAAGAGTCCTCAGGCGGCTGCGGTTGCGGTGGACATGGTCATCACCACCACCATGATGAAGAAAGTGGCGATGCAAAAGGCGGCTGCGGTTGCGGCGGACA
>JASKKA010000053.1 GCA_030153215.1 Trichococcus sp. | reverse complement strand
GAGCTTACCGTCAACAAATACAACGTAGGTTCCATCGCTTTCTACGAAAAATTCGGCTTCATCCGCACGGAATCCATCGTCTCCCCCATCGGAGGCGGCTTCGTGATGGACGACTATGTCTACCAATATCCGCTCACACCAAAACAATAAACAACGTAAATAGAGGGGGCTGTCTCGAAAATGAGACAGCCCCTTTGTAGTTTGGCGGTTTGGTATTCGAGTTCGTGGTGAGATTCCCCGTCAAAATAGATTTTGTGGGGAATCTCATGTTGTCTGCGGACGTTTTTCCCCGCCAATGTCGATTTGGCGGGTTTTCATACTGTGATTTCAACTGTTTTCCCCCGCCAAAGTGGTTTTGACGGGTTATTTCTGAGCATACATCCAATTCCTATACAGAAAGGGCAGCATCAAAGCCAGAAAATACTATTCTAGCTTTGATGCTGTCCTCTATTTTTTTACGGTTCCTAATTCGACCACTCTCGCGGGCTCCAGATCCGTCCATCCAGTTCGCCTTCCATTTGTCCCATCCGTTGATACTGCTCCTGGAAAAGCTTCTTTGTCTCCTGGAAGAGTGCTTTTTGCCGGTAATCCTTACTCGCATCCACTAAATGATCCAGTTGTTCCTGCACCCAATTTTCTGTTTCCATTTTCGTCCCTCGCTTTAGCTTTATCCAAGCTGATTGCCTTCCATCTGTGCCAACGTCCACGCCAAGTCATCCAACTGTTCCCGATTGCCTTCCAAAACGGCGAGCAGATGCTCCACCAGTTGCTGATCCGCATCGGAAAGTCCAGCTTTCCCGAGCGACTGCAACTGGAGTATGAACCAGTTCTCCGAAGCCTTTAGACTGGCATCATTGACTTTGGTCAGGTATTGCTGATAAGTGATCAGTAATTCTTTTTTTTTGGTGTCATTCAGATAATCGAATTTAGAAACAGCGAGTGTCGGCAAGTACACCATGCCGCATTTCTTCGCCATCGCCTGATACGGTCGGGTCAGTTCCGAAATCGAAAAGCCTTCCCTGCCCCCCGCCTGGTATTCACGTTCATTCACACCGAGTGCCAAGACGAGTCCGAATTCTTTCCCCGACAACCTGCCTCCGTTAGTCCCGTAGGCAAAACCATCCGTCAGGACGATATCCTGCCATTGCTTCAACAAAGCAGGCGAGCTGTACCAATAGAACGGGAATTGGAAGATGATGCGGTCATACTGGAGCAGTTGTTGCTGTTCGGCTTCGCGATCGATTTCGCCATCCGGATACACCGATTCGAGATGGTGCCAAGTCACCCCTTCCGCCGGGAGACTTTCCCACAGAAACCTTTGCGCGCTCGAATCAGTCAGCGATGGGTGGCTGACTATGATCAATGTTTGCATCCTTTCACCTCATTCTCTCAATAGTTCTTCATCCGCATCATAACAAGCTGCCGGCCAGAGTTCAAGTTGCACGCTCACCTTGCCCAAAAATGCAAAAATCCCTTTCTCCACCATCCGGTTCATCCGGAAGCAAAGAAAGGGACAGCTTTTCTTATAGGTTTGCAGTGATGTTCAGTGCCTGTTCCTGCGCTTTCAGGCATAATTCCTGCGCCTTGAAGATATGTTCCTGTGTCATCGCATTTTCAGTGCGGTTGACACAGTCCAAAATCATTTCGCCGAAGAACGGGAATCCGACTTCACCAGTCAAGGAGTAATGTTCTTCGCCATCCTTCGTCACCAAGAACAAGTGGTCGCCCGTTTGTTCTGTCGCCACGTTGATGTATTTGCGGATCTCGATCGTACCTTCCGTACCTGTGATGAAGGTACGGCCATCGCCCCAAGTACCCAAGCCGTCCGGAGTGAACCAATCGACTTTGAAGATGAAGGTTGCGCCATTATTGCCAACCAGCGTTGCATCACCGTAATCCTCCAATTCAGGCTTATCCGGATTATTATAGTTGCCTACCTTACTGTGCAGTACTTTTGCATCATCGTTGCCTGTATAGTGAAGGAATTGTTCGATCTGGTGGCTGCCGATATCGGCCAAAATGCCGCCGTATTGTTCCTTTTTGAAGAACCAATCCGGCCGTTTTTCTTTATCCAGTCGATGCGGTCCAAATCCGGTCACTTGGATGACGCGTCCGATCCGACCTTCTTCGATCAATTGGCCAGCAAAAACAGCACCTTCCACATGCAGTCGTTCGCTGAAGTAGACCCAGTATTTTTTTCCGGTTTCAGCTACCACTTTTTTGGTTTCTTCCAGTTGCTCCAGTGTCGTGAAGCCGGTTTTATCAGTGAAGTAGTCTTTTCCCGCCAGCATGACGCGGTTACCCAAAGCACTGCGCAAATTAGGGACCGCAGCAGCGGCAACCAATTGGATATCCGGATCTTCCAGGATCTGTTCCAACGATGCAGCGACTGTCACATCCGGGAATGATTCCAGATAATTAGCAACTTTATCCGCATCCGGATCGTACACGTATTTGATTGTGGCGCCGGCCTCAATCAGTCCGTTCGTCATGCCATTGATGTGCCCATGGTCCAGTGCTGTTACACCGACATTGAATGCTCCCGGTTCCACTACCCTGTTGATTTTCCCTTTCGGGGCATAATTCATTCCATCTTTATTTCCCACTCGTATGACCTCCATAAATTTTAAATATAATAGGAAGAAGTCCGAAGAGAATATTCCCCGAACTTCTTCATCCGATTCATCAGAACAGGTTTCCGTAACCCAATTCCAGTAAGTGATCACGAGAAATCTTCAAGCTTTCGAACGGATCCACTCCATATGTATCATCCTGCTCCACTAATAGGTAGCGTGCACCAGACGAGATGCTTTCCTCGATAATTTCTTTTAACGGCAGACTGCCTGTTCCCAACTCAGCGAATTGGATTGTGTTTGTGAAGTAGTCCATAAACTTGGCAACATCCCCACTGTATAAAGCATCGAAGCCATCCTGTGGGATTTCAGCGATACGGTAGTCCTTCAAATGGATCAATTCCACTTTGCCTTTGTAGTCTTTAATGACTTCCAGTGGATTTGCGCCACCGCGCTGCACCCAGTGGACATCCAGCTCAAAGCCCAACAATGGCGCTTTTTCGCGGATGATATCCAGCAGGAATTTCCCGTCGTATTTGCGGAATTCGATGTGGTGGTTATGATAATACAAGGTGATACCGTCTTCTTTCAGTTTTTGCGTCACTTCATTGACGTCATGGCAGAACTCCAGCACTTTATCCAGACTAGCCATCGCGTCGATCGGCAACATGCCGATGCGCAACAAATCCGTTCCCACTGCTTTACAGTCCGCTACGATTTTATCATAGTGTGTCGTCAAAGATTCGCCGTCTTTAACTTGCGGTTTCAAGGAGGCGCTCATGGAAGCTACTTCCATGCCGAAATCAGCCGTTGCTTTTTGAATTTCAGCAATGTTCTCAGGCGTTGTCGCCACTTGCGAAATTTCGATCGAATTATAGCCGATTTCATGCAATTTTTTCAACGTTTCATAAGGCCCTACTTCTTCAAAACTCTTTTTGACTGTTGACGCTTGTACACCTATCTTGACTTTAGCCATTTATGATTTCCTCCATTTCGATTGTACGGTTCTCTTTTGAAGATTTCTTCATTGCATCGATCATCAGCATGGCCGGCAAAGCCTCGCGGACCGTCACATAATCATCCGTGTCTGCTTCGATTGCATTGTAGAAACGCTGGATCAGGGCAGAATGGCTCGGACCATAATAAAATTTCGTCCCTTGCATCGGCGTGTCCCGAAGATGCAGTTCTTTTTCGCCAGAACTGTCCGAACGATACAGACAGTTGTCCTTGATCGTGAATTTTGCCTTTTCGGTGATGACCTGCAATTCCACGCTGGAGTTCTCGACATAAGCATTGGTCGACATATAAAATCCGTGCGCGCCGTTCTTGAATGTGAAATTCGCAACAGCAGTGTCCTCAACTTCAATGTCATAATCTGTGATGTTCGACAGACTGGCTTTGCAGCGCTCGATTTCCCCGCCCAAGACTTGCATCAGATCAAGCGTATGGATAGCTTGGTTGATGATCGATCCTCCGCCGGCAAATTCCATCTGCCCGCGCCACGGTTTTGTTGTGTAGTAGGTTTCAGGCCTGTGCCATGCCACCAATCCTTTCACCGCTGTCACAGCCCCAACATTTCCATCTGCCAGCAATTTTTTCAGTTCCAAAAAAGTTTCGTTGTAGCGATTTTGGAAACACACGCCGATTTTTTTACTGCTTTCCTCAGCCAACGCGAGCGTCTTCAACCCTTCGTCATAATCCAAAGCTAAAGGCTTTTCCTGGAAAACGTGCACGCCTTTTTCAACACAAAGTTTTGTGATCGGATAATGCAGATAGTGCGGCAAGCAGATATGTACAACATCCAAATCCTCTTTTTCCAACATCGTTTCAACGTCTGCATAAAAAGGCACGTCAGGATATTTGGTCTTCAAGGCTTCATTTATGTCGCAGACCGCAACCAATTCACCGTTGTCGCTGGCGTCGATCGCATATTTGTGGACTGGCGAAACATCGCCTAATCCGATTATTGCCGCTCTTATCATCCTTGATCACGTCACTTTCTTATTTTTTTGTTTCGAATTTTCCTTCTTCAGCGATGCGTTTGTTCAATTCTGCCAGATACAGGTCGCCGTCCACACTGTAATCCACTTCTTTATCCAACCATGAGGACAAATGCATAGCGTTCGCTAAAGTAACCCCGTTGATGCCTTCTCTGCCGTTAGCCAATAAAGGCTCCCCTTTTACGACGTGGTCAGCAAAATTGTTCAACACTGAGATGTGTTGCAGACCTTGTGGTGTCTCGAACTCTTCTTCCGTTACAGTAACGTAATCGGCCATGTTGATTTGTCCCATGAATAATTTCATGACATCCTGCATATCCATGTTTTCGGAAAGTTCAGCTTCTGGAGCTGTCAATTGTTTCACGATCAATTTTTTCGAATCTTCGACGATGATTTTGCCTTTCGTGCCGAAGATTTCAAAGCGGTCCGTTCCGACGATGTCATTTGTGCAAGTGATGAATGAACCGGTAGCGCCGTTTCCGAAATCCAATAACGCATTCACTTCATTTTCAACTACGATGTTACGGCCGGCACCATATTGCAATTTCGCATATACTTTTTCAGGTTTTCCGCAGATCCATTGCAGCAAATCCAATTGGTGAGGCGCTTGGTTGACTAAGACGCCACCGCCTTCGCCGCCCCAAGTTGCACGCCATGCGCTTTGGTTGTAATAGCCTTGCGGTCTCCACCAAGTTGTGATGATCCAAGTAGCGCGTTGCAGATCGCCGATTGCTTTTTCGTCCATCAGTTGTTTCACACGGCGGTAAAGCGGATTCGTGCGTTGGTTGAAGAAGATAGCGAAAGTCGTTTCTGGGTTTTCATCAGCTGCAGCAATCAAACGTTCAACATCTTTCGTATAAACACCTGCCGGCTTTTCGCCCAATAAGTGGATGCCGCGTTTCAACGCGTCGATACCGATCACACAGTGGTCATAGTGGGGAACAGTAGTAACGATTGCGTTGACTG
This sequence comes from Trichococcus sp., assembly GCA_030153215.1. Classification (GTDB taxonomy): domain Bacteria; phylum Bacillota; class Bacilli; order Lactobacillales; family Aerococcaceae; genus Trichococcus. The sequence goes on along the minus strand of JASKKA010000053.1, from coordinate 392 downwards.
TACCCGATTCCAACAGGTCCATATAGTTGTCGAAAAATGGCAATTCAGGAAAATCTGCAGCAACTTTCGCTTTTTTTGCTGGATCATTATCACAGATTGCCGCCAACTCGATATTGTCATTCAGGCGCTCATCATTGTTTTTGAAAAAACTAGCGTACATGCCACCTTCTGCACCATAACCAATAATTCCTAATTTCACTTTTTCTGTCATTCTCATCATTCTCCTTTTTGTATGCTGATTCTATTGTTTTTTCTGTAATTACTTGGGGTTGTGCCGATGTTCTGTTTGAAATACCTGCTGAAATGAGCATCGCTTTCAAAACCGCATTCGCCGGAAATCATCTTGATGGATTTGGTTGGTTCCATCAATAAAGCCGTGCATGCTTGTGATA
>JASKKA010000052.1 GCA_030153215.1 Trichococcus sp. | reverse complement strand
TACTTACTGTATAGCCTAAAGCTATCGACAAAAAGAAATAGAGCACCCGTGCTTCGCGTATGTGCCCCTTCCTGATCCATTTCTCCAATCTGATGGCTTTCATCGACCAGAAAGAAATGAAAATGAATATCATATGGGATAGCAATACTATTATACCGTTAAACATCGTTATGTCCAAGCGACGCACTCCTCCCATATTCTCAAACTATACTAACATAAATATTTTGAAAAAAAAACCAAGAAGATCGTTTTTATCCGTCCACCCCCTAAGAATTTAATAAGAAAATCGTTTACATTTGTTTTCTCAATCGGGTATAATAATATGTTACAATACATCAAAATGAAATTGCAGGCTATTTCCGCAGATGATTTGTGCATATTATCTCATCCACTAATTAATTGTCAGGAAATGATGGTAAAAAAAAGAGGCCAACGAGGGCCTCTTTTTAGATAGATCTGTTTTTCGAAACACCGATACGGTTGATGGCTTTCGACAGCGAAATTTTCGCGCGTTGGAACTCTTTTTCATTTTTGAAATCGCGCGCTTCTGCCATCCGTTTTTCGGCACGTTCTTTTGCGACTTCTGCACGGTCGATATCGATGTCCCGAGCGCGTTCCGCACTGTTCGCAATAATGTTGACCACGTTATCACGCACTTCCATGATTCCGCCATTGACAGCAATATGGTTTTGTGCCAACTCGTCGGTCACACGCGTTACGATCAGGTCGGCGATCGCCAAAGGCACAATGATCGGGGTATGGTTTGGCATGATCGTAATGCCGCCGTCCGTTGTCTTTGCGGTCACCGCTTTAGCGCGATGCTGAAAGGCGATACCATCCGGCGTCACCACGTTGACTTGCAGATATGCCATCTCATTCCCCTCCTTTATAGCCTAGTTCTTTCGCTTTGTTCAGAACTTCTTCAATAGTACCGACGTTGCGGAACGCCTCTTCCGGCACGCCGTCGTACTTGCCTTCCACGATTCCTTTGAAGCCGCGTACGGTTTCGGATACAGGAACATACGAGCCCGGAATTCCGGTAAAGGCTTCAGCCACATGGAAGTTTTGGGACAGGAAGAATTGGATTCTTCTTGCGCGGTTAACAGTGATTTTTTCGGAATCGGATAGTTCATCCATCCCAAGAATCGCGATGATATCCTGCAGTTCACGATAACGTTGCAGGATGCGTTGCACTTTCGTGGCCACTTCGTAATGGTCATCCCCGACGATTTCGGGAGATAGGGCACTTGAAGAAGAAGCCAACGGGTCAACAGCGGGATAAATCCCTTGTTCCGTCAGTTTACGCTCCAAGTTGGTCGTTGCATCCAGATGGGCAAATGTTGTTGCAGGTGCTGGATCGGTATAGTCATCCGCCGGTACATAGATTGCTTGAATGGAAGTGATCGAACCATCTTTTGTGGAACTGATCCGTTCCTGCAATTGGCCCATTTCTGTTGCCAATGTCGGCTGATACCCTACTGCTGAAGGCATCCGGCCCAACAGCGCGGAAACTTCAGAACCAGCTTGAGTGAACCGGTAAATGTTATCAATGAACAACAGCACATCCTGTTTTTCTTCATCACGGAAATGTTCCGCCATCGTCAAACCCGACAAGGCGACACGCATACGTGCACCTGGTGGCTCATTCATCTGACCGAACACCATGGCGGTCTTTTCGCCGACGCCTGACTCCTGCATTTCGTGGTATAGGTCATTTCCTTCACGCGTACGCTCGCCGACACCCGTAAATACCGAGATACCGCCATGCTGTTCCGCTACGTTATGGATCAATTCTTGGATCAGTACCGTCTTACCGACACCGGCTCCTCCGAACAGACCGATTTTCCCGCCTTTCAGATACGGCGCCAATAAATCGATAACCTTGATGCCTGTTTCCAGGATCTCAAAGTTACTGCTCAACTGATCAAAAGTCGGTGCTTTTCTGTGGATGGATTCACGACGGAAATCATCAGGGACAGCGCCCTTCAGATCGATCGCCTCCCCCAACACATTGAACACACGGCCCAAGGTACCTAAACCAACCGGAACTTTGATGGGCGCACCGGTATCGACAACGGTCAATCCTCTTTGCAGGCCATCTGTCGATTCCATAGCGATCGCGCGAACCACACCATTCCCCAGTTCGAGCGAAACCTCCAAAACGATGGTTTCCCCTTCTTCGTTACTCCCAGCTGCGGGTGCCTTATGAACAATCAGCGCATTGCGGATGTCCGGTACACCTTCATCCAATGGGAAGCCAACGTCGACTACCGGCCCAATTACTTGTACAATATGACCTTTTTTCATGCCTTTTCCTCCCATTTTCTAATCTTCCAGAGCAGAAGCTCCACCGACGATTTCGGTGATTTCCTGCGTGATTGCAGTCTGTCTCACACGGTTGTACTGAATCGTCATATCATTGATCATCTTCGTCGCATTATCGGTGGCGCTCTTCATGGCCGTCATGCGGGAAGCATGCTCGGATGATTTGGCATCGATAATAGCGCCGTAAATCAAGCTTTCCGCATATTGCGGAAGTAAAATTTCCAAAATTTCTTCTTTATTCGGTTCAAAAAGATAATCGATTTCGTAGCCGACCGCTTCATGGGAATCCAAGTCCGTCAACGGTAGCATTTTTTCAGCCCGATACTCTGAAATCAAAGCATTAACATGATGTTTGTAACACACATACAACTCATCAAAAGCACCTTCGCGATAAAGTTGGATTGCCTTCACTACGATATCGCTGACCTCTGTAAAGCTGGGCTGGTCGTTCAAATCTCTGATTTCAAATGCGACATCGATGCCGCTCCTTCGTAAATCGTCAGCCACTGCTCCGCCGACCGACAGGACAACAAACTCATCGTTTGAAGCGTGATCGACCGCAAGCATATCTTTTGTCGCTTTTAGGATCGAACTGTTGTAACCGCCCGCCAAACCTTTATCGGAAGAAATGATCAGATAACCTGTTTTGCGGATCGGACGCTCGATCAACATGTCGTGAAAATCGAACAGAACTTGGTCGCTCGCCGACACATGGCCGTGTTCCTCAAGCAAAGATAATTGCGTGCTGGCTATGTGGGTTACAATTTCGCGTATTTTTGCTGCATAAAGCTGATATCCCCGCACCTTTTGTTCGGCGCGGATCAGTTTGGAGGCAGATACCATTTGCATGGCGCTTGTTATTTGACTTGTCTTCTTTGTGGAAGCAATGCGTTTCCGGATGTCTATTAAAGACTCTGCCATATTATCACCTCAATATTATCTGTTCATGCTGACCAATCTACTCGACGTGCGGAATAAAGATGCCCGCAAAAGCTTTCAGCGCTTCATCCAGGTCTTCCGTAGGCGGTAAATCTTTTGTCTCCGTAATGATGGAGAACAGATTCGGATAGGACATTTTGACGAATTTGAACAGTTCAGACTCGTACCGTTCGATGTCCTGAACCGGAATGGAATCGATAAATCCATGCGTCAGTGCATAGAGAATGAGAACTTGTTTTTCGACATCCAAAGTCTTGTGCAAGTCCTGCTTCAGTATTTCCACGGTTCTGCGGCCGCGGCTCAGGCGTTTCTGAGTGGAAACGTCCAGATCCGAGCCGAATTGTGTGAATGCTTCCAGTTCGCGATAGCTGGCCAAATCAATACGCAGCGTTCCGGATACTTTTTTCATGGCTTTGATTTGAGCGGATCCACCAACACGGGAAACGGACAGCCCAGCGGATAGAGCTGGACGGATTCCCGAGAAGAACAGATCGCTTTCCAAGAAGATCTGACCATCCGTGATGGAGATGACGTTCGTCGGAATATAAGCGGAAATGTCCCCAGCTTGTGTTTCTACGATCGGCAGGGAGGTGATGGAACCGCCGCCCAACTCATCGTTCAATTTTGCTGAACGCTCCAACAGACGGGAGTGCAAGTAGAAGACATCCCCTGGATACGCCTCGCGACCTGGCGGACGGCGCAACAGCAAGGACATTTCGCGGTATGCAGCAGCTTGTTTGGAAAGATCATCGTATACGATAAGGACGTGTTTGCCGTTGTGCATGAACTCTTCAGCCATTGCTGTAGCAGCATAAGGCGCGATATAGAGCATCGGCGCGGATTGCGAGGCACTGGCGGTCACGACTATCGTATAATCCATTGCATGATATTTTTTCAAGGTTTCTGTCATATTCCGGACAGTCGATTCCTTTTGTCCGATTGCGACGTAGATGCAGATAACATCTTTTCCGCGTTGGTTGATGATGGCATCGATAGCGATGCTTGTTTTTCCGGTTTTGCGGTCACCAATGATCAATTCGCGCTGGCCTCGACCAATCGGAACCAAAGCATCCAGTGCTTTAAGGCCGGTTTGAAGAGGTTCTCTTACGGATTGACGATCCATAACACCGGGTGCCGCATTTTCAACCGGTCTTGTGCCGGTGGTCTCGATGTTTCCTAAGCCGTCGACTGGGTTGCCTAACGCATCCACAACGCGTCCGATCAAAGCATCTCCAACCGGGACTTCCATGATTTTACCTGTTCGTTTAACGATGTCGCCCTCATGGATATTTTCATAAGCTCCAAAAATGATGATACCGACATCGGTCATCTCCAGGTTCTGGGCCATACCGATGGACCCATTGGAAAACTCCAACAATTCCCCGGACATAACGTTTTCTAAACCTTTCGCACGTGCGATCCCATCGCCGATGTAGGTAACTTTCCCAATTTCTTCAAACTCTGATACAGATTGAAAAGTGTTGATCCTATTTTTGATCAATGAACTCAAATCTTCGTTTTCAGTAGCCACATTATTCACCTCTTCAACCTATTAATCTTTTAGGATATGTCTCTTCATTTCTTTCAACTTTGTAGCGATTGTGTTGTCAAAATAGTGATTTTCCGACTCCAAACGGACGCCGCCCATCACCTTGGGATCGACCACTTCTTTCACAAAGAAAGTCGCATCCCCAATTCTTTTTTGCATTTTGTCCATGATGCGCTTTTTTTGTTCTGCTGTTAACGGCACCGCAGAGGTCAATTTCACATTCACGAATACTTTTTTATTTTCGTACAACGCATTGAACGCCTCGATGGAAGCCATGATGCCCTCATTATCAAGGTTGTCTTGGAGTCCGTCGAGAAATTGAAGCGTCTCGGGAGCAAGATATTTCACAGCCAAATCAAGATTTGGCTTCTCGCCCCCAGCCGCATCTGCATGATTGAAGACGTCCTTCAACTGTGATAAATCAAGGTAGAGTCTATCCGCAGTCTTCGAGTCGGTCAGGCGGTTATAGTAGGCTTGCACATAGGCTTCTACAGTAGTGATTGCTTTCCCGTCCTTAACCATATCAATCATCCAGCCCTTCAATAAAAGCTTCGATCAAATTTTGTTGATCTGCCTGATTGATCTCCTTGCCGAGAATCTTTTCAGCGATTTCCACTGATATGATTCCGATTTCGGCACGCAACCCTTCAAGAGCCTGTTTTCTTTCGAGTTCAAGCTCTTTTTGGGTCACTTGTTTGATCCGCAGTGCATCTTCTTTTGCTTCTTTGATGATTTCTTTTTGTATTTCATTGCCTTCCGCTTGAGCTCGGTTCAAAATATCGCTTGCTGTTGTTCTGACTTCAATCAGCTGCGCATCGACTTCCGCTTGTCTCTTCTCAGCATTCTCGCGCGCACTTGCCGCTTTATCAATATTTGCATGTATCATTTCTTCACGATCCGTTAAGATCTTCATCAAGGGCTGCCATGCGAACTTTTTGATAAGAGCCATCAATATCAGAAATGACAGCAGCGTAACAATCGTATCACCTAATGCGGTAATCTCTCCCAATACGAGATTGGCTGTCATTCTCATCCCTCCTGTAGTTATCGGTCTTGCTGGTCCCTATTATTGGAAAATCAGTAAGAAAGCTATAACTACCGCCATGATGGGAACAGCTTCGATCAA
>JASKKA010000004.1 GCA_030153215.1 Trichococcus sp. | reverse complement strand
CAGTATGTCTTGGCTCGCAGAGACAAGAGGTTCCTTTTTCCTTTTCCGAAGGGCTTACCCGTGAAGCTGGCCATCAAATTTGATGGCATGAAACATTTTAGGAACCTGTGAAACACCTACGGTGAAGCACTTTTCAATTCGAAAAATTGTATACTTTCCTGCTATACAAAAAAGCAGAACCGGCTGTAGTTGCCGTTCCTGCTTTCTGCTTTTAACAGACCATGAATGCTGTACCCCTAGGAATGAGATGGGAACATCAGTCTTCTTCATATGCTCCGACAGTATCTTCCTTATTCCGGCTACTGGTTTCTTGTGCAGCTTCGATGCTCTTGTTGTATTTTTCCAACTTCTCTTGGACTTTACGGAAGACGCTGCCTTCCGTGAAATTTCCGTCCGATTCGCGTTTTCCGCAATTCAGCCCGGTCAACAGCTCGATCCCTTCTGCAACTGTTTTGACGGAATAGATATGGAATTTAGCTTCATTCACAGCTGTGATGATTTCTTCCTTGAGCATAAGATCGTCTACATTCTGTTCCGGAATGATGACCCCCTGATCTCCGTTCAAACCTTTAGCCTCACAAAGATCGAAAAAACTTTCGATCTTTTCGGTGGCGCCGCCGATCGGCTGGATTTCACCCTTCTGGTTGATGGAACCCGTTACCGCGAGGTTCTGCTTCAGCGGCACGTCAGCAAGGCTTGACAGCAGTGCATAAAGTTCGGCGCTGGAGGCGCTGTCCCCGTCTACTCCACCGTAATTCTGTTCAAATGTCAGTTGGGCGGTCACTGCCAGCGGCTTTTCCTGCGCAAACTGCCCGCCCAAGAAGCCCGCCAGCGTCAAAACTCCTTTCGAATGGCTGCTGCCGCTCATTTTCGTTTCGCGCTCGATGTTGGTCACGCCGTTCGAACCGATATAAGTTCGGGCAGTGATCCGTGTGGGATGGCCAAATGCATATTCTTCGGTCTGGATGACCGAAAGTCCATTCACTTGTCCCACGACCGAATCCCGTACATCGATCATGATCTTGTCTTTCAGCAGCATTTCCTGGAATTTTTCTTCGATCATATTGGCCCGGTATTTTCTGTCAGCAAGGGCTTTTTTCACGTGACTATCTGAAACGAGCGGAGCCCCCTCGTATTTGGCAATGGCGCTGGATTCATGGACGATTTCCGTGATTTCGTTGAATTGAGTGGACAATTTGGTCTGATTACCCGCCAGCCGCGATCCGTATTCAATTACTTTTCCCAAGCCGCTACGGTCAAAATGGAGGATTTCCGTTTCTTCGCAGATCGAACTGATGAATGAGACATATTTTCGGATATTTTCTTCATTTCGGTCCATAGTGATATCGAAGTCAACTTTTACTTTGAACAATTTCCGGAAATCTTCATCATAGGTCAGCACTTTGTAGAATATCGGACTCCCGATCAAAATGATTTTGACGTTCAAAGGAATCGTCTCCGGTTTCAGTGTCAAGGTAGGTACGTAGCGGTACTGTTCACCAATATTTTCTATCAATGCTTGTTGATGCTTCAGCACTTTTTTCAGGGCATCCCACATGAACGGATCGAACAGGACATCTTTCGCCTGAAGTACCAGATACCCGCCATTGGCCTGGTGGATAGCACCGGCTTTCACCATGGTGAAGTCAGTGGTGGTGTACATGAATTGATTTTTGTATTCGATTTTTCCGAAGATATTGTAATAATTCATAAAAGGTTCGATAATCGCTGGGGCGCCTTTGCTGTTCTCATTGTTCACAAAAAGATTGACTTTGTATTTTATGAAGGGGTCTCCGTCATTTTCAGGCAGTTGAAAAGGATTCTGCGCTTGCGGGGCGTCGGCCAAACGGAACATAATGTTGTTTTCAGTGATGTCTGTCAGCACCTTATCCAGATAATTCTGGATTTTTTCCGAATAAGTGTATTTTTCTTTTAATCTGGTAATGGCTGGCTCTGTAGCAAACCGGGTAATCTGCCTGTCCAATTCTTTGAGCTGTTTATCGGCCTCTTTTTCGAGCGCACGGGAACCGCGGATGATTTCATCCAGCCTCTTCTCGAGTTTATAAGTATTTTCATCTATGATTTTCCGCTCATCGGCTGAAAGAGCTTTATATTCTTCCGGAGAAAGTTGCTTGCCATCCCTGATCGGTATCAAAGCCACGCGTCCGGGAGCTTGCCGGACGACAAATCCGGCTTTTAGTGCTTCCTGTTCGATGCTCCGGAAAACGGCATCTACTTTCTCCTGTACTACTTGGATAATGGTGCCTTTCTGTTGATCATAATCATTGCTCTCGAATGTTTTTGGAATAAGGCTGCGCATGTCCTCTATGAACTCGGTCATGTCATCGCGGAATATCTTCCCTTGTCCTGCAGGCACGGACACGGCGATCGGTTTGTCCCGATCGGTAAAATTGTAGATGTAGCACCAATCATCGGGCGTATTGCCTTTCTCAGCCAATCTGGACACTATGGTCTGGACGTAGGTGCTCTTCCCTGTTCCCGGGGGACCGGAAACGAAAATATTGTAGCCAGGTACCGCCATCCCCAGACCGAAGTCCATCGATTTGACGGCTCGGTCCTGGCCGATGATGCCCTGCAAGGGCGGGACATCCTTGGATGACTCGCAAAGATCCAGTTCACCGGTAAGCTGATAACTCCAACGTAGTTTCTCGACCGGAATACGGTATTTTTCTTCAATCGACATGCAAAGGACTCCTTTACTGTTGGATTGCGCTTATTGCCTGGACAAAGATGTCTCCGGACCGAAAAGGAAGCGCTATCATTTATCAGTTCTATTGTATAACAATTTTGCTGAGATGTGGAACATTACCTATTGTGCTGCGATCATTATGAGGCCATCAGTGCGCAAAAATTATCATTATCCACTTTTCAGACATGGATTGCTGCGCTATACTGATGCAATAGGACGGAGGGATCCACACGTATGCGTTTTAATTTTAACATCAGATTTACAGCTCTATGTCTCTGGATGGGCGTCATTTTTCTGCTGTCGCACCAAAATGGTCAGGATTCATCCGAAACGAGCGGAATCCTTTTGGAATTACTGGAATTTATGGGGGTCGGACCCGGCAGTTCGGTTCAGGGTGCGCTCAGTTATTTGGTCCGTAAAGCAGGCCATTTCACCGAATACTTGATTCTGGCTGTCCTCTTCTTACGTTACCGGAAAGAACGTGGCACAGGTGAAAAATCGGCTTTCTGTGCCTTGCTGTTCGTTTTTCTGTATGCTTCATCGGACGAGTTCCATCAATCCTTCATTCCGGGAAGGGGTCCGGCCTTTTCAGATGTACTGATCGATACTGCAGGAGGACTGGCAGGTGTCATCCTATACGAGTGGAAACAGAGAGTGCTGGAACGGAAAATTCCGATTTGCAGCGGAAAATGATAAACAGGCAGTCGTCCAACTGACGGCTGCCTGTTTTTTAAGATAACAGGTACGCCCTGTCATTCACTAATCGACAGAGTCTTTGGGTTCGTTGAAGACATAAACATTCAGATCGACCGAATCGTCCCCGACGCTTTTTGCCATGATGTGAAGTCCTTCGCAGATCAACTCCTCATCTTTGAAGATGGGTGTCACCCGATAGCGGACCGTTGAGCCTGACTGGATTGCCTCACTAACAATGAACTCTGAGGAAAAATACATGGCCGGATAGTTCGCATTGCGGTATAACGTCACCAGATTGCGCCAATCCTCACCGCTTCCGCCAAGTACATCCGCCAGCAGATGCCCGCGGTTCAGCTGTTTCGGATTCGATTCGTTCTGATTGCTTTTCGACCAGCCAGTCGGTAGGATGCTGCTGTCTGCGTCAGTTCCGGTCTGATACATTTCCGGCGTAATCATGGCGTCCATTGTCGTAACGCGGTTCAACTCGTCCAAATCACCGTAATTGATCCAGCCTTCCCCTTCAAACTGCAATTCTGAATCTTCGAACGTACTCTCTCCACCGTTTATTTCGATCGTATCCGCACCTTTATATTGAGGCGCATCATCCGCGGACAGGATAACTGACGTGTTGGCTGTGCTGTCCTGGTTTGAGGTCGGATCGACTTCTTCATGTATTTCGATCCAGGTAAGGACGCAAAACCACGTAAACAGCAACAGCAGCCGCAACAGTTTGTGTTTGCCTGCAGGCTTTCTTTTCGCTATTTTTACCACCCTCTGTATAGAATTGAATATTAGCTTCATACGGATAAGAATTTGGAGCATCCATTGAAAGCATCCCTCAATTCTATCAGTCAATGATGGGGAGTGCAAACCAATTTTCGTCAACTATTGATCCTGTTTCCTTCTGTTTGAACATAAAAAGACTCTTCTGAAAGTTACAGAAGTGCCTTTTTGGTAGGTTATACAGTTGAGTCAGCATTTCTGACACTCGCCCGGATATCAAATTTCCCGATCGGATCTGGCCCACGCATGACTTCCCGTTTGATCTGGAGCAAGCCGTCTTCGTTCACACGCGTTTTCCATCTGACCAACTGAATCTGGCCACCAGTAATTTCGATTGCGGTGATGCTTGCCGGATAGATGCAGCAGCCCGAATTGAAGTAAGGCAGGTCTTTTGTTTTCGGGTATTTGAAGCGGTGCGTATGTCCACATATCAGCATTTTTTCGTGCTTCTTGATCCATTTCACGTAATTTTTTTCGATTTTTTTCGATTTTATGCCGCTTATTCATATTTTTTACTGGGCTCGTCGGACTCTTGACTCCGAAAGCGTGCAGAAACCGCCAAAAGTATTTCAAGGAGAGCATCGTCGGGTACCAAAGTTGGTCGTTCGGTAAATCCCCCTGCATGCCATGGACAACGAATATTTCCTGTTTCGTCTTCCGGTGCTTCAAAACCAAGGCTTCGATCGGCCGGATTCCAGGTAGGAAATCGTAGAAGAATTCAGTATATTCATCGTAGTTCCGAAAATAATTTTGTTCCACATACCATTGGCTTTTCAGATAAATATTGTGGTTCCCGTAAATCATGATCAAGCGTTTTTCATCATAAAAACGTTTCAGGACTGCGAATACCTCAGGATGGGCATTCTTGATGTGCTTGAACTCGTGGTGCTCCCATAGTTCATCACCATCCCCATTTTCAACGTATATGAACTCATTCTTGTAATAGTATTCCATCGCATGCAGAAAAATATTCTTGTTCCGGGCGAATTCATCAGAAAGACTCCCATCGCCTCTGTGACAGTCACTCAAAAAAACATAATTGGAAGTTTCATCGATGTATTCGACCCTGGCCTTTTCGTAAGCCTCCGTAAGCCGTTTGTCCGTAAACATGCTTTTCACCTCATCTCACAGAATCCATTACCTATATTATAGTTCTCGGGGACCGGAAGTGCCACTATTTAGGACGGTCAGGAGCAAGGGTTCGCTGCTTTCACATGGGTGTTCTTCACCTCAGTTTGATTCGGTTATCCCTTTGGTGCTCCCTGAAAGCAGTGGCAAGATGCCGAGCAGTACCATGCTTGAGCCGACGATGCAGAAATAAGCTAGATAGACCGAATCGGTTCCGGCAATTTCCAGCACACCCTTCAGGAAATTACCGACTGTGAGTGTGGCGATTCCCGAGTGGTACAGGTTGGAAAAACTGCGGAAACGCTCTGTATCGACGATACCTACCTTTGCTGTGGCCACGAGATAAATGAGCAGCCCCCCTGCCAAAGGATACAAGAACATCCACGTCATTGCCGGCGAGGTGACACCGTGACCAAACAGTCTGTAAATCTTTTCGGTTGTTATGGTTAAAACAGTCCATACACTGTATGTGATTCCGATTTTCCTTGATGCCGAATTTTTTTTATTCATATCCAAAATAGACAATATCGCTCACTTCCCTTTCTCCTGTGCTGTTGCCGCTCGTCGGATTATTGATGATCTCACCATTGAAATACAATGTTGATGAGCCGCCGCCATCCAAATTGTAGGCCGTGACTGCGCCTCTGTTCTGCATTTCTTCCGCCAACTGCAGCAACGAAAACCCTTCACTCTCATCTGTCCGGCCATCCGACACGATAATGATGTAGTGCAACGGGGAAATTTGGCCGATGGCGGTCCGCGGGTTGCTGGTCATCGATTGGGATACTTCGCTCGAAGCATCCACGGTTATTTCCCCATCTTCGATCAAAGAAGGACCGAACGAGATGATTTGCGCGATGCTGGATGTGTCGAGGGAAGACAGACTCGTTTCATTTTCGGAAATGATGGAGAAGTCTCCTTCGTTGTCGATGACCAAGGACTCCGCAGATTCTGTGTCCCTCGCAATATCGCGGTAGAGCGTTCCGTTCCTTAGGACATAACCTTCATCCCGGAATCCGTAAAAGTCGCCGTTGATTGCCAAAATTGCATCATGGCTGGTAGCGATGTTTGAGGTGACCGCTTTAATGTTTCTGCCGTAAGTATCCTGTGCTAAAGCAGTCTTTAGGAAGGATGCATCGGAAATCTGGACATCCACCGCATAATAGGTTGTGTTGTTGCTACGACCTGTCTCGATGGCTATTTTGATGTTCTCATCCTCATAGGAAGATTCAGTGACCAGGGCAGTTGCATCTGTCAGTTCGCTTGCGGATTCGGACCCATCCAGATCCGTTTCTCCGGTTCCTGTGCTTGTCGTCTCTGTGGCTGCTACCGCAGACAAAGACTTCGGGATGACGAAGGCATCCAATAAGACGAATGCAGCCGCTGCACTCAACAGGCTAGAATAAATGAACGCCCAACGGTAGGGCTTCGAAAAAAACTGTTTCATGAGATGATTTGTCCTTTCTTTACCGTATTAAATATGTATTTTTTTTGGATCGCGTAACTGGCAAAAAAAAGCGCTGCATCCACCACTGCTTTTACGAACAGCAGCGGAATCGACAATCCGCTCAGAAGTTCCACCAGAAGTCCGCTCAAAACCAGCTGCGCAATGAAGAGTGCGCCATATTTGATTCCTTGGCTTCCGGATGATCGCTCGTTTTGGAAAACCCACTGCTTATTCAGGATAAAATTTACGGATCCGGAAATGCATCTGGCCAACAAGGTCGCAAGGCCTATTGTTTCCGTTATGGATGGAAACAGGTACGTGCTGAACAATCCGAACAAAGACAGGTCCAACAGTGCCGACAGCGCGGAAGACAGACCGTATTTCAGTATATTCCAATAGATGCGTACTGAGTCCTTGATGGGATCGAAATGCGAGGCACGATTATTCTCAATATAGATGGTCTCGATCGGCACTTGCTTGAAAGGGATTTTATTTGCCGCAAATGTCATGAGCATATTCATCTCGTACTCGTATCTTTCACCCGGCAGTCCAAGACACAGATCCGCGTACCGCATCGGAACGCCCCGTAGCCCAGTCTGGGTATCTTGGCAACGGACGCCTGTCGCTGCGCGGAAAACCGCAGAGGTCATCCTGTTGCCAACGCGGCTGCGTAAGGGAATGTCCGGCTCCTTGAAGTTCCGCACACCCAAAACAAATGCCTGCTCATTTTTGCTCAGCATGTCTGCGATTTCCTTGATATCCTTGACCGCGTGTTGACCATCTGCGTCAGCTGTCAAAAAACCTGGGCACTCAGGATACTTATCCAAAAGGAAACTTATCCCTGTCTTTAAGGCCCGGCCTTTACCGCAATTGCTGGGATGTGTGCAAATATCGCTGGCGTATTTGCTTTTCAAAAGTCTAAAAATTGCTGCATGTTCCGTACCGCTGCCATCGTCCACCACGATGGTGTGCAGATCCTGTTTCTGCAACTCTTCAACCAATGAAACCAACTTCTCATCAGGGTTAAGAGCTGGAATGATTATGACTGGATTCATCTTGACGCCTCCTAAATTTAAGTCCGAGAAACCGATGCTCCTTTTCTGTTGCTGATTCCATTTTAAATGAGCATACCCATCGAATTCCTCGAAATCCATACGAATAGTTGCGGAAAAAAAGAAGCGAAACATACACAATTAAACGCCAACTCCAGACTAGGAACACAAAAAAGCCCCAACCACAGGAACTGCACCTGTTTTGGTTGGGGCATGCTCACTATCCCGTGAGATGCTTAATTCTGAAACACTGGGGTGGATAGGTATCTTTCGCCATTATCAGGTGCGATCGTCACTACCGACTTGCCTGCACCAATTTGCCCAGCCAAAGCGATGGCGCCTGCCACTGCTGCACCGCTGGAGATGCCCACCAGAATGCCTTCTTCTTTGGCAAGTCTGCGTGTCATCGCGAAAGCCTCTTCACTTGAAACCTGGAACACACCATCGAATACCGATGTGTCCAATACCTGCGGAATGAAGCCGGTACCGATTCCCTGAATCTTATGCGGACCTTTTTGGCCACCGCTCAATACGGCGGACTCAGAAGGTTCCAACGCATAGATGCCTACATCCGGATTCGCTTTTCGTAGGGCTCTGCCAACCCCTGTGATTGTACCGCCTGTTCCGACAGCCGATAAGAAGGCATCAGGACCGACACCACCGAAAGCGGCAATGATTTCCGGACCCGTTGTCGTTTCATGGATAGCCGGATTGGCTGGATTATCAAACTGCAAAGGCAAAAAATGACCAGGTTGGGCTGCAATTTCTTTCGCTTTTGCGATTGCTGCAGGCATCCCCTCGGCACCCGGAGTCAACACGAGTTCGGCCCCATAAGCGGAAAGCAACAGGCGTCTCTCGATGCTCATTGTATCCGGCATCACAAAGATGGATTTATACCCTTTCGCTGCTGCCAACATCGCCAATCCAACGCCTGTGTTGCCGCTTGTCGGCTCAACAATCGCGTCACCCGGTTTCAGGATTCCTTCTTCTTCCGCAGTCGCGATCATATTCAAGGCGATGCGATCCTTTATGCTGCCGCCTACATTGAATGCCTCCAATTTCAAATAGACATCAGCGAACCCTTCCGGCACGACATTGCTTAATTTGATGATAGGTGTATCTCCAATCAACTCTTCTACAGATGATACTATCTTAACCATGCTGATTCCCCCATTAATTTTATCTTTTTATGAATGTAAGCTTCAATATTTAAGCATGAAGCGACTTCTTTTTCATTCGATGGTAAAGCAAGCATACCACGGGAATGCTTCTCTGAAAATCAGACATAAACGAACAAGGGTGATCGGTTATTCCGAACACCCTTGTTCGTTTATGTCTGATACTATTGTTTTATTGATTGTGTCCCATCAGCGTGTCGATCGCTTCTTTTGCTTGTTTATAGCGGGCATAATAACTGTACTCGTCCTTATCGTCGACCCCTTTCGCATCCAGCATAACCACTTTATCCAGGTTTCCGCTGTTTGCGATTTCCTCCAGCATCATCTCATGGATGGTCGTCAAAAAGGCGTCCTCTGAAAATTCCATGTTGCGGTAGCCGTCATCGACATATTTCAGAGTCGGTGGCACAACCAAGATCAGATCCCATACTTGGCGTGCAATGAAGGCGTTGGCAGACTGTTCCACAATTGCATATTCTTCCGGTGTGATCGCATAATCCTCGTCCTCGGCGCCAAGGCGTGCGTAAACTTTCGTGACCATCACATCTGTGTCCAAAATGGCCATTCCTTGACTGGCAGGATCCGCAATCGTGTCCCGATTCAGCTGAAATTGCCCGGTGACTAACCGTTGATAATCCATACCATCCAATTCGAAATCATTCACATTCGATTCTTCTTGATATTGGCGCGAATACTCGAAGCTGTAAGGACAGGAATACAGTTTCGCCAAATCCTTGACCAATGTCGTTTTCCCCCCGCTCGGAGCTCCCAACACCAATACTTTTTTCGTGAACGCACGCCGAAAAGGCAATGCGATGGCATTAAAATAGCGCAAGGCATCATTTCGGATATTCAGACCAGAGACCGGGTAGAGGCTAGTATCCACCAAGTGGACTTCGTCACTGGATTCTTTTTCCAATGCTTCAGCCTGCACTCTTTTCCCGGTGTACCAAATCTTTTGCGCATCGCTGTGCTGCAACGAATCAACTATTTTGAGGTTGATGATTTCCAACCACGGCTCCCACTCAATTTCCTTTTGCGGAATTCCTTGACCCGCCGCCATCACTACATAAATCTGGTCATCATCCGCAAACAATTCGCGCATATAGCGGAATCGCCTGTAGACATCCAGACCGAAAGGCTCGCCACAATCTCCATCTTCTCCGCAGACGATCACGACGCAACCGTCATTCTCCTTCTTGGCTTTCAGGATGACTTCCAGATGCCCAATATGGCAAGGTGCGAAGGCTCCGAAAACGATGCCGATCCGGCTGCCGCTCAATTTGTCTTTGTACAGATTCCCCATCTCGATTCTCCCTTCTGAAGAACGTATTCTTTCATTCAGCATACCTTTTACCTATATTCTACAACTTCCTGACTGCACCGTATACCACGAATGTCTTTCCCTAGACTTGATGCCCGGAGAAAAGATCGATAGGACAAAAAACAGGCGCTCAGATCGATTGGATCTTTGCGCCTGGTTGCTTATCGTTGAAGCAAAACAGCTTCATAGCCGCTTTGGTTGATCGCATTCTTAGTGGTCTCTCCGATGGCGAAGAAAAGGAGCGTTTTTTTTTCGGTTTTGTCATAGACCGCAAGAAATCTCTTCCATGCCGATGGGCTTGCGAAGTATACAGCGGATAAGTCGCCCAAGTTGAGGACTTCCGCCAATTCCTCCCTGCGTTCGTCGAGAAGTACATTCTCGTAAAGAACCGTACCGGTAACCTCGTTTTCGATCCCCAGCCGTTCCTCGATGTACGCATCCGCTAACTGGCTCTTGGGATAAAAAATCGAAGTTCCTCCCGGAAAGCGTTCCGTCCACGCCGAAACGAACTCTTTTTTTGTCTCCTGCGGGCTGATGAATGCCACTTCAAATCCACATGACCGGACCATTTCGCCTGTTTTTTTGCCGATCACAGCAATTAAAGGGCGATGCCCTTTTTCAACAACGGCCAGGACACTCTTGACAGGCGCTTGGCTCGTAAAGAACAACCACTCGGCAGCATTGATGTTTGTTTTGACGGCTTCCGATATTGGCAACTGCTTGATTTCACATAGGGGTACTTCGTAAAACTGTCCGTACCCATGCGCACGGAAACGGACCTGATCTTCGGCGTTCATGGATAAAGGTCTCGTCAACAAGATCGCTTTCGTCATGGCAGCAATTCGTCCGCAGCCAATTCCGCCAACTTCAGCGGATCATCCCCGACATAACGTTTCCTTACACCCGGTTCGTCGATCGAATTTGCCAAGAAAGCCAAGAATTCCCATTTTCCATCGTCCAATGGATGCGCGTACCCGCCTATCGGCAAGTCGCAGTTGCCATTGGCGCGATGCAGGAAAAATCGTTCAGTGAGACTGGCCATCAAGGCAGTCTGATCGTTTATTCCACTGAGCAGCTCAATTATTTCCTTGTCCTCTTCACGGCATTGGACAGCCATGATCCCTTGCCCGATTGCCGGTGTACAGACTTCCGGTTCCAGCATGAGTGTATGCAGTCCTTCCAGATAGTCCATCCTTTCAAGCCCTGCTGCCGCAAGGACGATGCCGTCCAACCCTTCTTCCTTCATCTTCCTGAGCCTGGTCTCGATATTGCCGCGAATCGGCACGAACGACAGGTTCGGAAATGCAATCTTCAATTGGTTGATCCGGCGCACACTGCTCGTTCCAATCACCAAAGGAGCAGTTACCCCGTAAAATGGTTTGTCGTCATTCCAGATCAAGCAATCGAATGGATTAGCCCGTTTGGGTGTTGCGACGATAGTCAATCCTTCCGGCAATCTTGCCGGTACATCCTTAAGGCTATGTACTGCAAAATCGATTGTTTTATCCAAAAGCTGTGCCTCGACTTCCTTCACAAACACGCCCTTGCCCCCGATTTGTGTTAATGGTACATGCACCAACCTGTCCCCTTTGGTGGTGATGCCGACCACCTCGACATTCACCGATGGGTCCACTCTTTTCAATGCCTCAATCACAAGCTCGGTTTGTTTCAATGCCAATGCACTGCTTCGTGTACCTACTCTTAGAGTCTTCATGCAGCGTCCTCCCTCCTGTCACTATTATAGAAGACTTACGCTGGGAATCAAACGGATATCTTCACTTCTGCATACCGATCCTGTATGCCATGAAATAGAGGCCGCCCATGAAAAAACCGCCGCCGACAAGATTTCCGATCCAGACGATGCTGATGTTCAGCATGAATTCCGTCCAAGTGGCCCCTCCTGCAAAAATACCTGCTGGAATCAGGAACATGTTTGCGACGACATGCTGGTAGCCGGCGACCACAAAAGCCATGATCGGAAGGTACGTGCCAAGGATTTTGCCGATGAAATCTTTGGCTGCATAGTTCATATAAACGCCAGTGCAGACCAGGATATTGCAAGCAACAGCTGAGAAAAACAGTTGCACGGGTGCCACATCCAGCCGGCCTCTTGCGACGGCAATCGTCCGTTCCACGAACACGCCTTGAAGTGTTCCGGACAGATAGCCAAAGAAGTAGGCCACAAACAGTGCACCGATCAGATTGAACAGTGTGACGACCGCCATGTTCTTCAACCATGCTTTTCCGGAAATTTCTTTTGCGAATAGTGCTAGCGACACAGACAACATATTGCCTGTCACCAATTCGCCGCCCACCAAAAGCAAACAGATAAGACCAACCGGGAAAACCATCGCTCCCAACAGGTTGACGAGCGTACCCCACTCAGCAGGCATCGATCCCATTGTGCGGATCATGGCGACACCCGCAAGGCCGATGAAGACGCCGGCCATGATTCCCAATGTTGCCATCGTCATCAGACTGTAATCGGCTTTATGTTTGCCTCTCAGGATGGATTCTTCCAATAATTCTTTCGGGCTCAATGCTCCCATGATCACTTCACCTTTTCCGCTTCATAAATATTTTTTGCTGCTGCATCGGCAAAAATGAGGGTGTCGAAATGTTGTTCCGCCAAGTAGTGGCTGTTCACAGCATCAAATCGGCGGTCCCGCTCTTCGCCTACTTGCATCCACCATACATCCGCACCCTTTTGCGTCTGTTCAAGCAGCATATCCATATCAGGTCTGTTTGTTGATACGTATAATTTGGACTTGCCTTTTTCCGGCAAGTCCGAAAACCAGTCGAATCGTTTCCCGGCGTGGACAACCTCACCCAGTAGGATCATGGCCGGATTTTCGATTTTGGTGGCCTTGATTTTTTGCCTGATGTTGCTGAGTGTACCTTGCAATTTTGTCTGTCTGCCGTAGGTTCCCCATTGCGTAATCAGAATAGGCATTTCCGCTTTCATCCCTTGCTCCAGGGCTGCTTCCACAAAACGGTCGAGCGCCTCAACACCCATGTAAAGGCAGACGGTCTGGCCATTCAGCAATTGCCGGAAGGTGTTTTTTTCATTATCGATCAATCTGCCGGTAGTGAAGGTCACTGAAGTGGCTACTCCTCTTTGCGTCAGCGAAATCCCACTGTAGCTGGCAGTGCCGCTGGCAGCAGTAATACCAGGGATGATATCGAAACGGACCCCTGCCGCTTGGCAAGCCTCCAATTCTTCCGTCAAACGGCCGAAAATGGCCGGGTCTCCGCCTTTCAAACGTACGACCGAGTCATATGATTCAGCTGTTTTGATCAGATTTTCATTGATTTCTGCCTGTTTGATTGAGAGCCGATCGGGTGTTTTACCGACATAGATGAAAATACATTCCTGCTTGCAGTGAAAGAGCAGCAAAGGATTAACCAGTCGGTCATAGATGACCACATCTGCTTGCTGCAACAACCGCACGCCTTTTGCTGTCATCAATTCCGGATCGCCCGGGCCAGCACCGACAAAATGGATCATACGGAAGCACCCTTCAAGTAAATGTTCCCGTCTTCCACCAACAGTTCATACACTTTCAATTGGCCTTCGTCAGGTTCCTGGATGCGCCCGTCAAGCAAGGAGATTTTATAATCCCGAAGCGGTTCGTAAAGATATTCCCCTGAAACAATCCCTTCCAATACAGGGCCGCCTGTCAGCGGGCAGTAATCTTCGATGGCAGTGATGCGCCCATCAGATAATTGGAACAAGGCAATCTTTTTATCACCGATTGAAATGGAACGTCCAACCTGCGGCAACAAAGCAGCAGTTGTTGTCAAAAATATTTTTTCTGTCATCCTAATCACCCACCGTTACAAGTTCTCTTCTGTCGATCGAATATAATTTTTCCTGGATGTCGCGATCGCCTACGACTTCATGCCATGGATCTTTGCGTTTCACTGCGGTTGCCACATCCAGGGCTTCAATCAAATCTTTGCGTTTGGAAGCATCGCTCAAGATATGCTTCACTGTCTCAAAGCCTAACCTTTCAATCCATGGAGCGGTCCTCTCGGCGTAAATGCCGGTTTCACGATAGTATTGCAGTAAAGCACCACAATACTCGATTACTTCATCCTCTGTTTCTACAGTCGTCAGCAACAGGGCTTCCTTGACCTCGGTACCGCCGTTTCCGCCGATATAAATTTGATAGCCGTTCTCCACACAGATGATGCCGAAATCCTTCACACCAGATTCTACACAGCTACGTGGACAAGCTGATACTCCGACTTTGAATTTATGCGGTGTATCGATGAACTCGAAGCGTTCTTCCAATTTGATGCCAAGACCCATCGAGTCCTGTGTTCCAAATCTGCAGAAGTTTTTTCCGACACAGGTTTTGACTGACCGGAAGGCCTTCGCGTAAGCTTGCGCCGAAACCATGTCCAGTTCTTTCCAGATGGCTGGAAGATCCTGTTTCTTGACGCCGTAAAGACCGATACGTTGGCTGCCGGTTACTTTTACCAAAGGCACCTTGTATTTGTCGGCTACTTTAGCGATCTGCAGCAATTGTTGCGGGTTCGTCTGGCCGCCCCTCATCCTCGGAATGACAGAGAACGTTCCATCTTTTTGGATATTGGCGTGCATACGCTCATTCACAACTCTGGATTGGCGCTCATCCTTATGTTCGGTCGGGAAGGCGACATTCAGGTAGAAATTGACTGCCGGTCTGCATTTTGCACAGCCTTCAGGATTTGCAAAATGTAATTCCTTAAAAACTTCCGAGCTGGTGATCAAGTGTTTGGCATAGATCTGCGTCATGACCTGATCCCTGTTCAGATCCGTGCAGGAACAGATACCGGTTGAGGCAGTGACACCTTCGCCCAGTTCATGCTCCAACAAAGTTTGGACTTGCGGCTTGCACTTTCCGCAACTGGTTCCTGCTTTGGTTACCTTACCGACCTCAGCAACGTTCTTCAAACCTTTCTCGCGAATGCCTCTGATGATATCGCCTTTCGTGACACCGTTACAGCCGCAGACGGTTTCTTCATCATCCCAGGCAACGACATCATCACTGCCTGCTTCTTCACCAGCGGCCTGCAGGATTGCGATGGATTGCAAATCAGCAATTTCCTGGCCTTTTTTCATCATGTTGTAGTATCGGTTTCCATCCGCTGTTTCGCCGTAGAGGACAATCCCTTCGATGCGGTTGTCTTTGATGAATACTTTTTTGTAGTTCCGATTGACGCCGTCGAAGGCTTCGATACTCTGCAGCCCTTCAGTATTCATGATGTTCCCTGCTGAATACAGGTCGCATCCGGATACTTTCAAGGAAGTGAAAGTCTTGGAGCCTTTGTATGGTTTGGCTTCGATGCCGGTCAGCACATCGGCCAATACTTTCCCTTGTTCAAAGAGAGGAGCCACTAATCCGTACGTTTTTCCGTCATGCTCAACGCACTCACCGATTGCATAGATTGACGGCAGATTAGTCTCCATGAAGTCATTGACGATGATTCCACGGCCTACTTCGAGGCCAGCTTCTTTTGCCAATTCGGCAGCTGGTCGGATTCCGATTGACATAACGACAAGATCCGTATCAATTGTAGTGCCATCCTTAAAGCGCAGACCTGTAACCCGCTCGTCACCCAAAATTTCGGTTGTCGCGTGTTCCAAAAGGAATTTCAGTCCCTGGGCCTCCAGATCTCCCTGGAGTAATTTTCCTGCTCTTTCATCCAATTGTGTTTCCATCAACCATTTGGCCAAATGTACTACGGTGACATCCATCCCTTGCAGCTGCAGGCCTTTCGCGGCTTCCAAGCCAAGCAGACCGCCACCAATGACGACGGCTTTCTTGTGTTTGCCGGCAGCTTCCATCATTTCTGCCGTATCATCGATGGTGCGGAAAGCAACAACGCCCGTTTTCTGCGAACCGGGTATCGGCAATATGAAAGGATGGGATCCTGTGGCAAAAATCAATTTATCGAAAGGAATCTTCAGTCCTTTTTCACTTGTGACGATTTTGTTTTCTTTATCTACTCCGACAGCCGGATCTTCGTTGATCAGCGTGATGTTGTTTTCTTCGTACCATGTATATGGATTAGTGATGATTTCATCCACCGTCATTTTGTTCTGCAATACATTGGACAGCATGATACGATTGTAATTCGGGTAACATTCCTTCCCGATGATCGTGATTTCATATCGTTCCGGATCCCTTTCCAGAATTTCTTCAACCAAACGAACCCCCGCCATACCGTTTCCGATCAAGACCAAATGTTCTCTCATTTCCGCACCCTCTTCTATTTGTTGTTATTAAATTCACAATAAAGGTTTTGTGAAACATTTAATATTAGGGAAACGCCTATGTTTTCTCCAATGCCATATTTTAGACAAAAAAAACCCAAGCACTAGGCTTGAGCCGGATTTATTTTTTCGGCAATCTCATGAAGCAAACGTTTGGCTTTTCTCGGGTCATTGCCGAAAGTTGAGACCGCCACCAGATAATCTTCTTGGCGCAACGTCGCAAGATTGATGAAATCGCTGTTATTGCGGTCGGTCGTATCGTTCAGAAACTGGTGCGGTCCGATTTCCGACCTTATCGCTCGGTTTGTCACCGGATCATCCGTACAGATGAAGATGAATGTAGCCTCAGCCAGATCGCCTGGTTGGAATGCCCGCCTGGACAATACTATTTGGCCGTCATCTGTCCATCCCTGGATTTCCGGACTGATTGCAGGTGCGATCACGATCGGCTGAGCGCCGCAGCGGATCAATTCCTTTATTTTCCGTGTGGCGATCTTGCCGCCGCCGACCACCACAACTTTCCGTTTGCTGATGTCCACCATCATTGGATACATCCCATGTCCTCCAACCGTTCCTCTAGAGCAGCATGGACGGCTTCTGTATCGAGCAACTGTTCCAACAACACATCCTGGGGCCGTTTTTCTTCAAACCAGCCCCCTATTCTTTTGGCTAAGTACCCGTCGGTAAAAAACAGTCGTTGCACAATGTAGGGATTTTCACCGGAAATCGCTTGATAGTGCGGTTCCCCAAGATGATTCGTCGCGAATACTTCACGGCCCAAATCCGCTCTCAAAGCAGCAGCAATCCTTTCCAGTTGTTCGCCTGGTTCAGAATAATGGGTCGTACCGTGTGCAACCAACATGACCGGCAGCGTTGGATAGAGTGCGGTCGCTATCTGCAAACGTTTTTTCAGCCAGTCATATACGGAACGCGTCGTACCCAAGGTGGCGCAAATTTCAAACGGGACAGCAGCACAAGCTTTCATGCGTTCAGGTACATCTTCCCGAGCATGCGTGGCCGGAAAAAGCAGCACCGGTAGGACAATGATTTTGTCCACCAGCTGTTCTTCGAGTGTTTTGACTGCGTCTTCCAAAGTCTGCTGCTGCCCTTCGAGCATTCCGATTGCTTGGGGCAAGGCCAATGTGTCCGTGAAGCCTTTGACGATATTGTAAAGTTTTTGCGGGATGCTTGTCTTTCTGCCGTGCAGCACATACAATATTCCAATTTTCATCCTATTCCTCCTAAAAATCGACCAGATGATTTTTAACACTATAACGCAAGAGATCAGCGTAGCTATCGACCTGCAGCTTTTTCCTGATGTTCGCTTTATGCACTTCCACTGTTTTGACCGAAATGAACAGTTTATCGGCTATATCCCGGTTGTTGTAGCCCAAAGCGACCAGCGGCAGTACTTCCTTTTCCCGTTTCGAAAGGCTGGCATAGAGGCTGTCACCCTCGAAAGTGTCCATTTCATCCAGCCGATCGCTTGTATAGCCACTGTAGTAGCGTTGGTTGGCATGGACTTGTCGGATGCCGTCCAGCAAGATGTCGTCTGTTGTGCTTTTGAGGATGAAACCATCGGCTCCAGCATTCAGCGCTTCCCTCACATAACTTTCCTCATCATGCATCGTCAATACGATCACTTTGATCTCAGGATGCGTTTCTTTGATCCTACGCGTCGTTTGTAAACCGTTCTCGCCCGGAGGCATACTGATGTCCATCAAAACCAGATCTGCTTGCGTATTTTCCAGTTTCATGAAAACTTCGTTGCCGTCAGCGGCATCCCCGACGACCTCCATGTCCGGCTGTGCGTTCAACATAAAGGTCAGCGCGTTGCGTACCAATGCATGATCGTCTGCGATAATGATTTTCAAGCTTTTCCCTCCTCATAAGGAACGATCATTTTGATGCGTGTTCCTTTTCCTATACCTGTTTCGACTTCCATTTTCCCGCCTACAGAATGGGCGCGTTCCCGTAAATTCAGCAGGCCGAATCCAAGATGATACGGATCGTAGATGAACCCTTTTCCCTCGTCCGCAATCATGACCCTCAATTCCTTTTGACCGAAATTAAGAGAGATTGTGGCTTCATTCTCCCCGGAATATTTCAAAGCATTCGAGATTGCCTCCTGGATGCTGCGATAGATGACGACATTCCCTCGGCTCTTAAGAGGATTCTGTTCCCCTTCAACGATAACATGGATGATGAATCCTGTCATTTCCATTGTCTGATTGACAAACTGATTTATAGCCGGGAGTAGGCCGACATCATCCAAAATGCTCGGCCGCAATTCGGTTGCCAAGCTTTTGATTTCCAAAAGCACATCAGCAAAATGACGGTCGATCGCCTGAAGCTTCTGCTGGTGCTCTTCAGCCGGTGTCCACTTAAGGCCTCTGGTTTCTAGCATCAGACTGTAGATGCTTTGCGCAATCCCATCATGGAGTTCGCGTGCAATTCTTTTCTGCTCGCTCTCGCGCGCTTCATTCAAGTAGGTCAGCATGCTTTTCCTTTCGGCTTCAAGGGGCTTATCGATATAACGGATTTCCAGCAACCAGTTTTGTTCCCTTTTCAGGAGTTTCCCGAAAAATTCGTAGGAAATCCCGTCCCGGCTCATGAAGGTGATCGGAAACCCATCCGAAGCCGCCCATTTATTCTCGAGCGGGCAATTCTTACATGCCGTTTTGTCGGTATGGAAGGCGCAACAAGTGCCCTTGGCTACCTGTACCGCATATTCCATCGACACGACATAATCCATCTCGAACTTTTCAGCCTGGGCATTCCTGTCGATCACAATGTAGTCGGCATCCAGGATCCAGGTCGGTTGGGGCAGAATTTTGAAATTACGCTCATTTTGATCAGACATTTTTTTGTCTCTCCTTTTCCAATAGGGACGCTATGCTTAGCAAAGATGCGTAGACAACAGTCATGTCGGTCTGTTGGTAATCAATCGGATGGCGGTATCCCAGCAACAAGACCGCTCGGATGATGCCGTTCTTCATTATCGGAATTCCGATTGTCATATCGAGCTGCTCAAGCCTTGCGATCGGATACCTCAATAAATTCTCACTGTCATCTTGTATGTGCGAGGCGCGTTGTTCCCGACCGGTGCGCCAAACTTCGCCAGCGATGCCTTTACCGATCCGCAGGCGGATGGTTTTGTAGTGTTCACTTGTGTTTCCGGCTACATTCGTCCAACGTAGGTCAGTTTGTTGGCAAGGCGTGGCAACATCCTGAGCCAATCCTAAAAAATCCACCTGCCATTCCGTTCTTTTCTCTTCCAACCACACATCTATTTGTGACATTGTTCACTACTCCAATTCCCTATATTTTTCAAAATCCACATCTTCCTATTGCCCTTTATCGCAAAAGTTACTATGATGATACCAAATGTTGGAAGCAAATTATTCATTAAGGAGTTTAATATGAAACAAATCAAAAGTCTATCATTTTTCAATCTGGTTCTGATTATCGTCATGACAGTATACTCTTTTTCAAGTATGTCGTCCTCTTTTTTCATGATGGGCCTGAAATCATTCCCTTGGTTTTTGATCAGTGCATTTTTTTATTTTATCCCCTATGCCCTTATTGTATCAGAATATACGCGCAGCTATTCGAATCGCACAGGCGGTATCTATGATTGGTTGAAGGATGCTTTCTCGCCGCGTGTCGCTTTCATTACCGCCTTCCTGTGGTACTGCAGCTACTTCACGTGGATCATCAGTCTATTCATGAAATTGTTGATTCCTTTCACCATCATGCTTTTCGGACAGGACTTGACTTCCGCCGAGCAATGGTTCGGCATCGACACGACCTACTGGATCATGGTACTCTCGCTTGTGGCTGTCTTTTGCATGACTTGGGTGATTAACCGCGGACACCAGGCTGTCTTTTCATTTTTAAAGACAAGCAGCTATGCAATGGTAGGTTTGCTGCTCATTTCTGGAATCGGCAATCTGTTGCTGATGGGGAGCAATCCTGAACTGATTATGCAAAATTTGCAGCAAAGCTTGGCCGCTCCGAGTTTCTTCAAAGGGACCAGTGATTCGTTCCTTTCGCAGCTTCCGTTCTTTATTTTTGCCATTACTGCATTCGGCGGATTGGACACGATTGCCAGCTTGGTCGACAAATCCGGCGAGCAAAGGAAAAAATTCCCGAAAGCATTGATCATCAGCGCTGTGATCATCGTCATCCTCTATTTCGGCGGCATCATGCTTTGGAGCGGTGCGAACAACCTGAACGTCCTGCGGGAAACGGATCAGTTCCATCTGGGTAATCTTATGTATGGTTTGATGGGCAGTCTCGCCAACAATATCAGCGTTTCTTTCGGATTATCAGCAGTTGCTCAAACTTTTCTGTATCAAACGTTCATACGCTATACTGCCTTCACGTTGTTTGTAGCCTATATTGGGTTGTTGTCATCCATCACCTATACACCATTAAAAAGTTTGATTCAGGGAACACCGAAGGAGATTTGGCCACAATTCCTGACAAAAATCAACCAAAAGCAAATGCCACAAACAGCGCTTTGGATCCAAGCAGCGGTTGTATCCGTGTGCATCATCGGGTTGTCTTTAAATAGTAGCATTTTAGGCGCTTTATTCAATCAATTGACCTATATGACAAACGTAGCCCGCGCAATTCCGTATTTCGTTGTGGCCGCAAGTTATCCGTTCTATCGCATCAAGAACCCTGGACTGCTGAAGCATTCACTGATTCCGTCCCATTGGCAAGGGTACCTATGCTCGCTGAGTGTCTGCACGGCTACCTTGATTGCCATCACATTCCAGGTCTATCAGCCGTTCCATACCGGCGAATATGTCCAATCCTTGTTGCTGCTCATTGGACCGATTCTGTTCGGGCTCCTCGGCAGCAGCATCTACCAAAGGTTCGAAAAGAAACGGGCACAATGGGTGCTTGAAGATAATCTTTAGATTTCACTATAAAACACAAAAACGGAACCGCCCAGGTCATTGTCCTGAACGGTTCCGTTTTTGCATCCGGAGGTGTGTATTCCCGTGGGTGCCTCTAGAGCAGATTGCGCCTCAATCCATGGAAATACTGAACAATCGGGTGCTTCATTTTGATGGCTTGCTCCATATCCAGGATCCGTTTTTTGCCGACGCGCTTATCCAGCAGGGCCAAGCAATTCAGCAGGATATCCGTGCTTGCGAGACTGGCTTCGACGGGCTGATTCAAATAAACTTCTGCTGTTTTGTAGAAATCGGATTTGCTCAAGGCTATCTGGGCAGCCATCGTTTCCTTGGCATAGGCCAAAAGTTTGCGGTCCCTGGCAATCACTGCCAAGCGCTCTTCCGGCACTTTTCCGCCGGTTCCTTTCCTGATGAGCTCAATTTCGGCATCGCTGAGCGGAATCACGATGGCGGGATCATTCTTGATATCCTGTTCCGACTGGTACCATTTCATCCCAGTCGTCCCGTCCTTCATGTTGAATATTTTTTTTTGTCCACGGCTATGCAGCACTTTCCGTTTTTATCAGGTGAATAACGGTAGCTGGTGGATAGGTACCCCACTCTGTCCGCCAATGCAGGCGCTAGGAAATTTTCCAGCTGCGGCTTCATTTTGCTCCAAATCATATTTTTCCTCCATCAGGCAACATTATTGTTGTCCATTTATCCTCAAGCTGGCTTCTTTCATTATCGCCAAAAAAGATCAGCCAGGTCAATCCTTTTTAGCCATTCGAATCGACTTTTTATAGATCCTGGCCCATCCGCCAGTCGAATAGCCTGTTTGATTTATTGTCACGCTGTTGCATCGGGACGTTCCAATCGTCCCGGAACACGGAATATGCTAAAATGTAGGCGTAAAGCATATGCATAAGCGCAGCCAGCCATTCCGGTTAAGGAGGATCATGATGAGAATGGGCATGTTCAATTTCACACTGTTTTCTGGCATTTTACTCACTCTGCTGCCTCTGAGTCTCATCCGCATGGAACCCGAAGAGGGCGAAATTGCGACCGCCGAATCCGGCACAATCATTCAACCCGGACCTGCCGATGAGGTGCGGTTGGATGTGCCGCTCCTGAATCAGTTGGATCCGCCGGCCCTGCTGCTCGGCTGCGAAGTCACTTCGCTTGCGATGATTCTGCAGTACAACGGGATCATGGTCACGAAAAACGAGCTTGCGGACAAGCTTGCGGACAAATTTCCGGTCGTTCCGATCTACTACGAAAACGGGCTGCACGGCAACCCGAACAAAGCTTTTGTCGGCGATGTGACCGGGACGGACTACGGTTTTTGCGTCTACCATGGCCCCATCGCGGTCTTGGCATCCGAATACATCCCATCCAATCGCGTGAAGGATATCAGCGGGCAGGAATTTGATTCAGTTATCGCTGCCTTGGATCAGGGCTATCCTGTTTGGGTCGTCACGACGACCACTTTTTCACCTGATGAGGAACTGGAGGTCTGGCAAACGCCGACAGGTCCGGTCAACATCAGCTACATCATGCACAGCGTGGTGGTCGTCGGTTACGATGCTGACAGTCTGTTCATAAACAGTCCTTATGGACAAAAGGACCAGGAAATCGATCGGCAGAACTTCATCTCTGCATGGGAATAGATGGGCAAGCAAGCCATCTACATCGAAGCAGGGCTGCCTGCTCGGAATGAAATGCAGACAAAAGCCAATATATTTGATCCCTGAGCACTTATAGTCAGTAAGTACACAGTCCGGGTCATTTCGAGCGCAAAAATTCAATATAGGCAATTTTATTCGCCTTTAAGTGCTGGATTGCGATCATTGATGCAAAAAAGGCAGGCACAACGATCATAGCGATCATTGTGCCTGCCTTTTTTTGCGCAAATTAGAATTTATTTCTTTTCATCCTCGTGCATCTTGCGGATCAATTCATCGATTTTGCTGCCGTAAGCCACCGATTCGTCTCTTTTGAAAATCAATTCTGGTGTCTTGTAAAGTGACAGACGCGTCCCAAGCTCTTTGCGGACAAGGCCAGTTGCCTTATCCAAACCTTGTTGCGTTTTTTCGCGATCGCTGGCAAGTTCCGACAATGTACTGTAATAGATGGTTGCTTGCTGCAAATCTCCTGTGATTTCCACATCGGTAATATTTACGTTCGCAACCCGCGGATCTTTTACACGTTTAGCCAAGATGTCATTCACTTCGCGTTGTATTTCTTGTCTTATTCTTCCGGCTCTGAAATTAGCCATTTCGGTTCACCTCTCAATAGCTCGATTGTTGTGGCATTTTATTTCTTGATTTCCACCATATGGTACGCTTCGATGACGTCATCGATGCGGATATCGTTGTAATCTTCAATCATAACACCACATTCGAAGCCTTTTTTAACTTCTTTGGCATCATCCTTGAATCGCTTCAGGCTGGCAAGTTTGCCGTCAAAAATGACGATATTGTCACGGATGATACGGATGCTGCTGTTTCTTGAGATGTAGCCATCCGTTACGAACGCGCCGCCGATTGTTCCGACTTTAGATACTTTGTAAGTCTCACGGATAAGCGCTTGACCAGTTACTTGCTCTTCGAATTCAGGATCCAGCATACCTTTCATCGCTGTTTCGATTTCATCAATGGCATTGTAGATGATTCGGTGCAGACGGATGTCCACATTTTCGCTCTCTGCTTGGATCTTCGCTTGAGGAGTCGGACGAACGTTGAAACCGATCATGATCGCGTTGCTGGCTGCAGCCAAGGTAACGTCACTCTCGTTGATTGCTCCTGCTGCTGAGTGAACGATTTTTACGCGCACACCTTCAACTTCGATTTTTTGCAAGCTCGCTGCCAGTGCTTCAACCGAACCTTGCACGTCAGCTTTGATGATGACATTGACTTCCTTAAGCTCTCCGTCTTTCAAGCTGGAGAACAAGTTGTCCAGGGTCACGCGGTTCTGCGTTGAACGTTGTTCCATAAGGGCACGTTTCGCACGTTCTTCACCAGCTTGACGCGCTGTTTTCTCATCTTCAAAGACAACAAAATGGTCCCCGGCTTGTGGTGCTGCATTCAAACCTGTGATTTCGACCGGCATTGCAGGTCCAGCTGTTTTTACACGTCTGCCTTGATCGTTTGTCATTACACGAACGCGGCCATGCGTATTTCCGACTACGATCGGATCCCCGATTTTCAAAGTGCCTGCCTGCACCAGTACGGTAGCAATCGGGCCTTTGGATTTATCCAAGCGGGCTTCAATTACAGAACCGATCGCTAAACGATTCGGATTAGCTTTCAGTTCCTGTACTTCAGCAACCAACAGGATCATTTCCAACAATTCATCAATCCCTTGTCCGAACTTGGCCGAGATGTTGACGAAAATTGTTTCGCCGCCCCAAGCCTCAGGAACCAATCCTTGATCGGACAGTTCCTGCATGACGCGATCCGGATTTGCTGTCGGTTTGTCGATTTTGTTTACGGCAACAATGATAGGAACATCAGCCGCTTTCGCATGGTTGATGGCTTCGATTGTTTGCGGCATCACACCATCGTCAGCTGCGACAACAATAATCGTGATGTCTGTGACATCCGCTCCGCGTGCGCGCATGGTCGTGAATGCAGCATGTCCTGGCGTATCAAGGAAAGTGATCGGCTTACCGTCGATTTTGACCTGATAAGCTCCGATATGCTGCGTGATTCCGCCTGCTTCGGTTTGGATCACGTTCGTGTTGCGCAGTGAATCCAAAAGTGTCGTTTTACCGTGATCGACGTGTCCCATGATTGTGACAACAGGTGGTCTTGCAACCAATTCATCCGGATTTTCTTCCACTTCGAAATAGCTGTCCAGATCGGAAATATCCTGCACGATTTTTTCTTCGGCTTCGATTCCATAATCAGCAGCCAATAATTCCAAAGCGTCTTTTCCTAGTGCTTGGTTTTGCGTAACCATGATACCCATCAGGAATAACTTTTTGATGATTTCTGCTGGTTCACGATGCAACTTTTTGGCAACTTCCATTACATTCATGCCATCTGTGTAGACAAATGTTTCAGGTAACTCACGGAATTTGCGCGGTGGCACTGCCGGTCCTTGCTTAGTCGTGCCTTTTTTGAATTTAGAGCGTTTGTTTTTGTTGTAAGGATTGTTGCCGCGACCTTGATTACGCTGATTGGATCCGCCTGAATTTTGACCGTATGCTGGACGGTTTGATTTGGCTGGCGCATTAGTGGTAGTATTCGTGTTTGCAGTTTTCTGCACTGGTTTGTTGTTTGATTTGTTTGGCGAAACAGAGTCAACTCGATTCATTTTAGTATTTGGACGATTTTGTCCAGGTTGGCTTGTGGCTTGCGCCGGCCGATTTGTATTCTTTTCTGCAGTAGTTCTTGTTTGTCCTTTATTTTCGGAACCGTTTTTCTGATTCGAAGAAGGATGCAATGGTTTATTTTTCATGTCTGTGTTTTTCCTCAGTTCACTCTTATCAGTAGGTTTATGTGTTTCTGTTGCAGGCGCCTTTTTGTTTTGTGCTGGTTGCTTTTTCTGTGTCGCATTGGACTGCGGTGCACTTGGCTTGGCAACCTGATTTCCAGCAGCGGAAGAGATGGACTGATTCAATTTTTTGATGTCTCCGTCTTCCATGGTTGACATATGGCTATGATAATCGATCCCCAATTGTTTTGCTTTATCCAACACCGTTTTGCTTGATACCTTGTGTTCTTTTGCATACTCGTAGACACGTTTTTTTTCCATGTCATCACCTTCCCTTATCTCATTACTTTGTTCCTTTCAGCCGCATGAAACTTTTAGCGAATCCTCTATCAGTCAAGGCGCAAATGGAACGGGACTTGCCTATTGCTTGACTGATTTGTTCCGAAGTGAAATGCACCAGGAACGGGACTTCATAATAGCGGCATTTGTTTTCTAATTTTTCTTTGGTGTTGTTACTGCAGTCCGTCGCACATAGGACGAAGACCGCTTCATTTTTTTGGATGGACTTGATGGTCATTTCTTCACCTGTGATCAATTTGCCGGCGCGCAATGCCAAGCCCAGCAAATTCAACATCTTGTCTTCAGGTGTCATAATAAGCTCCTTGCTTTCTGGTGTTCGACATAATCGAATAACTCCTGATAGAACGCATCACTGATGGCGATCTCAAGGTGCTTGTCCAAAATGTGCTGTTTCCAAGCCTTCTGCACCAATGCGGGTTCCAAAGAGACATAGGCTCCACGGCCATTCATGCGGCCGGTAGGGTCAATGGCAATTTCACCCGCTTGATTTTTTACGATGCGGACCAACTCTTTTTTTGGTTTCATCTCATTGGAGACGACACATTTCCTCATCGGAATTTTTCTTGTCTTCATAAACTTTCACCTCACTGATTAGTCTTGAAAGTCCTCTGCTAACTCATCATAGCTTTGCTCCGGATCTGTCTCGACTTCCGAGATCAGTTGCTCTACATCTTCAGGATCAAGGATTTTTTCATCGTTCTCGTATTCTTCCGTATAATCCGTATCTTCCGCTGGGACCGAGATGTCATCAGCGACTTCTTCAGCCGTGAAAATCTTATCCAAGCCGGCGAAAGAATGAAGCGTATCAGCATCTTCTTCATCGGATGCTACTTTTTGAGCACCAGACTCCATCAATAACTTATTATACTCCGTTTCGGACTTGATATCGATTTTATAGCCTGTCAATTTGGCAGCTAAGCGCGCATTTTGACCTTTTTTACCGATTGCCAGGGACAATTGGTAATCCGGAACGATGACTGTGCAGCTGCCATCTGCTTGATGGAAATCCACATTCACGACTTGTGCCGGATTCAACGCATTTCCGATATAGATTGACGGATCTTCATTCCATTCGACGATATCCATGTTTTCTCCGCGCAATTCGTTGACGATCGCTTGGACACGTTGGCCTCTTGGTCCTACGCAAGTCCCTACAGGATCTACGTTCTTATCGCGGGAACGCACGGCAACTTTTGAACGATCACCGGCTTCACGTGCGATCGAAACGATTTCGACTACGCCATCGAAGATTTCAGGAACTTCTTGTTCAAACAATCTCTTCAGCAGGTCGGGATGACTGCGGCTGACAAAAACTTGCGGTCCTTTTGAAGTGTTTTCGACTTTTGTGACGTAGACTTTGATGCGGTCGTGCGGTTGGAACGTTTCATTCGGAATCTGCTCCTGCTTGGACAAGACTGCTTCAATTTTGCCTAGGCTAACATAAATGTAACGGCTGTCCATTCTTTCGACAACGCCCGTCAAAATGTCATTTTCATAAGCGATGAATTGATTGTAGACGATGCTGCGCTCCGCTTCACGGATACGTTGCATGATGACCTGTTTGGCTGTCTGGGCAGCAATCCGTCCGAAATCCTTAGGAGTGACCTCAAAACGGATCTTGTCGCCTAATTCGTAAGCCTTATTGATCTGCAGAGCATCCTCCAAACTTACTTCCAAAGTCGAATCGAATACCATATCCACTACTTCTTTGACAGCGTAGACATGGATATCCCCTTTTTTCGTATCGAATTCCACTTCGACGTTTTGGGCTTGTCCATAATTGCGTTTGTATGCAGACACAAGCGCAGCTTCCAGCGCACTGATGACAATCTCTTTTGAAATACCTTTATCTTTTTCCAACACTTCAAGAGCACTTAACATTTCTTTGCTCATATTACTCGTTCACTCCTATCTCAAAAAATGATTAAAATTGGATAGCCAATCTTGCGTTTGCGATCTGTTTTCTTTCGATTTCTATATCTTTTGTTCTGGTTTTGATTCTGATCGTCAATACGACGGATTCATCGTTAATTTCCTTCAACGTTCCTTCGTAGAATTTTTCTCCATCGATCGCCTGATAGAAGGACAGATGCACGTACTTACCGATGGCATTCTGCATATCTGCTTCAGTCTTTAATGGACGCTCTGCGCCTGGCGAGGACACCTCCAGGAAATACGCCTGAGGGATCGGATCCGGCTCGATGGCATCCAATGCTTCACTGACTTTTTCGCTGATCAATGCACACTCTTCGATATCGATGCCGCCTGGCTTATCAATATAGATTCTGAGAAACCAGTTCTTCCCTTCCTTCAAAAATTCCATATCCACTAATTCTAAATTCTGTTCATCAACTATTGGCTGAACCACTACTCGAACTTCATCTACTACACGACTCACAGAAATCCTCCTTTATCAATCCTATACCACCGTCATTCATTGGCTGACTGCGTAAAAAGAGTGAGCGTTTCCGCTCACTCCATCCGACGACTTATTCTTATATAATCATACACCATTGTGTCAGTAAATGCAAGGACTTACCAATCTAAAGGCTTTGGAATAGCCTTCTCCTAAAAATCAAATAAAGAAAGTTGATTTTCGTCCGGTAAGTTTTTCAACACTCCATTTTCATTCATGTAATCGATGATCGTTTTCGAAACCTTCCCCCTCGTCGCTAAATCCTCTTTTGACAGAAACGGCTGATCTTCCCTCGCTTGAACAATTTGGTTTGCCACGTTTTCTCCTAGCCCTTGAATGGCACGGAACGGCGCAATCAGCGTATCCCCTTCAATAACAAAGTTCTTCGCATGCGATTTCTCGAGATCGACCATCTTGAAGGTGAAGCCGCGTTCGACCATCTCATTCGCCAACTCCAATACCGTCAGCAAATTCTTTTCCTTGACCGAAGCTTCCAATCCCTTATCCATGATTTCTTTCATACGGGTCTTGATCATTTCTTTTCCTTGCGTCATCGCGACCAAATCGAAATCCTGCGCGCGCACCGAAAAGAATGCACAGTAATAGAGGATTGGTTGATGCACTTTGAAATACGCAACGCGCAAAGCCATCAACACATATGCCGCCGCGTGGGCTTTTGGGAACATATATTTGATCTTCAGGCACGATTGGATATACCATTCGGGAATTTCCTTCGCCCGCATCTCTGCCTGCCAATCATCCGGGATCCCTTTGCCTTTACGGACACTCTCCATGATTTTGAAGGCCAGACCGTCATCCATTCCATGGTGGATCAGATAAACCATAATATCATCACGACAGCCGATAACTTTCGCTAAGGGGATGTTGTTTTCACGGATGAGCGTTTCGGCATTGCCCAGGTAGACGTCCGTCCCGTGGGAAAGCCCCGAAATCTGAAGCAATTCCGCAAAGGTGTTCGGGCTCGTCTGCTCCAGCATCCCCCGGACAAAACGCGTGCCGAATTCCGGAATTCCCAGTGTTCCGGTTTTGCTGAAAATTTGCTCTGGCGTGACACCCAGTACATCTGTGCTGCCGAATATGGTCATGACGTCCGGATCATTCGGTGGAATCGTCTGAGGGTCCATCCCCGAAAGATCCTGCAGCATCCGGATAACAGTCGGATCATCGTGTCCAAGTATATCCAATTTCAATACATTATCATGAATGGAATGGAAATCAAAGTGGGTCGTTTTCCACTCGGAATCCTGTGCATCCGCCGGAAATTGGATAGGCGTGAAATCATAGACATCCATATAGTCCGGAATAACAATGATACCACCGGGATGTTGCCCGGTCGTCCGCTTAACGCCGGTACAGCCCTTGGCCAATCTGTCGATTTCTGCAGAGGAAAATCTGAAATTGTGGTCCCGTTCATAGGCTTTCACATAACCATAGGCCGTTTTGTCCGCAACCGTGCCGATTGTTCCGGCGCGGTAGACATATTCTTCACCGAAAAGCTCTTTCGTGTAAGCGTGCGCTTGCGCTTGGTATTCACCGGAGAAGTTCAAGTCGATATCGGGTACTTTGTCTCCGTAGAAACCAAGGAACGTTTCGAACGGGATATCGTGTCCGTCGCGATCCATATCCGTTCCGCATTTCGGACAATCTTTTTTCTCGAGGTCATATCCGGAACCAATCGAACCGTCTTCATAGAAATAGGAATATTTGCATTCCGGACAGCGGTAATGCGGCGGCAGTGGGTTGACCTCCGTTATTCCGGTCATGGTGGCAACAAAACTTGAGCCTACCGAGCCCCTGGATCCAACCAGATAGCCGTCCTGATTGCTTTTCAGCACCAGTTTTTGGGAAATCAGATAGATGACCGAGAAGCCGTTGCCGATGATCGAATTGAGCTCTTTCTCCAACCTTTTTTCGACCAGTTCAGGGAGTTCTTCTCCGTAGAGACGTTTGGCTTCATCATAAGAGAGCCGCGTGATTTCCTCATTTGCCCCCTCCATATTCGGCGTGTACAACTGATCCTTGATCGGAACGATCATTTCAATGCTGTCAGCGATTTTCTGGGAATTATAGACAACAATTTCCTTGGCTTTTTCTTTGCCGAGGAAGGAGAAGCAGTCCAGCATCTCATCCGTCGTCCGGAAATGGGCTTCCGGAAGATGCAGGACTTTTCCTTGGTTCACTTTCAAGGAGCCGATCAAAATTTCCCGGTAGATGGCGTCCTCTTTGTTCAGATAATGCACATTCCCGGTTGCGACGACTGTTTTGCCCAATTCATCGCCAATGGCAACAATCTGAGTGATGATTTCTTCCAGATCGCTTTCGTTCTTCACCAGTTCCTTCGTGATGAGCGGAGCATAAACTTCTTTCGGCATGACTTCGATGTAATCATAGAACTTGGCTTTCACTTTCGCTACTTCCGCCCCTTTTTGCATCATCGCTTCAAAAATTTCGCCTTCACTGCAGGCGGAACCGATCAGCAGGTTCTCACGGGACGCTTGCAGCACGCTGCGCGGAAGGCGCGGTGTCCGGTAATAGTAATCGATATTCGAAGCAGAAATGATTTTGAAGAGATCTTTCAGCCCGTCCTGATTTTTTGCCAATATCGTTACATGGAACGGCCGAGCTCGTTTGTATGAATCGCCGCCGCCAATGAATTTGTTGAGTTCATCATGAAACAGGATGTTGTGCTCCTCGCGGGCTTCCTTCAGGAATATCCAACAGAGCGCCCCGGTCGTTTCGGAATCGTAAACAGCCCGGTGATGCTGTTCCAAGCCAACGCCATAACGTTTCGCCAACGTGTTCAAACGATGGGATTTCAATTGCGGATGCAAGAAACGGGACATCTCCAAGGTATCGATCACCGGTTGTGGTGCCTCGGCCATGCCATAGCGTTCGTAGCTGTTGTTCAGGAAGCCCATGTCAAAACTGGCGTTATGGGCTACGAGAATCGTTCCCTCCGCAAATGCAGCGAATTCCTCGAGTACCGTTTTTTCCGGCTTAGAGTCGCGCACCATGTCATCGGTTATGCCGGTCAATTGGATGGTCGTCTGCGATAAGGGGTGGCCCGGATTGATGAATTCTTCGAATGTCTCGATGACATTTCCTTTGTACATTTTTACAGCTGCCAGCTCGATAATCGTATCGTACACTGCCGACAAGCCTGTCGTTTCCACGTCGAATACGACATATGTCGCTTCACTGAGATCTTCATGGACCGGATTATAGGCTATCGGAACACCGTCATCGACGACGTATGCTTCAATTCCGTACAATATTTTCACGTTATTCGCTTTTCCGGCTGCATGGGCATCCGGATATGCTTGCGCGGCTGCATGATCAGTCAGCGCGATGGCTTTGTGACCCCATTTGGCTGCTTGTTTGACAAAATCGCCGATTCCGTTAGTGGCATCCATCTGACTCATATTTGAATGAAGATGCAATTCGACCCTTTTTTCGTCTTCGGGCGCACGATCTTTCCGTTCCGCATGTGCGACCTCATTAACGTCACGGCCATTCACGACCAAATCACGCATGAAGGTGTCTTCTTGGACACTTCCGCGTACACGAACCCAGATGCCTTTTTTGACCAGTTCGAAGTTTTGTTCATCTGTTTCATTCGACGAGAACAGTTTGACCGAAAACGAAGAAGTGTAATCCGTCATTTTGAATACGAGCAGTTTCCGGCCGGAGCGCAGTTCACGGATTTCACTGTCAAAAATATAGCCTTCAATGACTACGGAGCGCTCTTCTTCGGTGATCGAAGCCATCTGTTTGATTTCTTCCTTGCCGGAAATTTGTCTACCGATCAGCAAGGGGCCATTGTTGCCGGCTTTCGATTGTGAGCCGTCAATGCGCTGTCTGTCTTGTTGGTTCTGCTTGATGGCTTCTTCAGCTTGCTTGACCAACATTTCATCCTGCTCTTGTTTCCTTGCTAAATATTGTGCCATTCTGGCCTCGGAGGCTTCCTCGTCCACTTCGATTGTGATCTGGAAACTCGGAAATCCTAGCACCAGATAGTTTTGTTGGATAACGGATAAATAGTTATCCGCCAAATGGTTTTTGGTTATCTCGTTTTCAACACTGATCACGACTTTACTGTTCAGGACAACGGGCGTATGCTTCGCAAACAGACTCTGAACCAATGGAGAGGATATGTTGCTCCGTTGGACGACAGTTTCCCAATAATCCAGGATGCTTTCGTTCGTCAAAATCGGTTTCCTTGTTTTGATCTGAAAATCGATCGCGGCGATGGATTGGAATTTGATTTTCATATGACTCATTAAAGCATTGAACACTTCGAAAGGCAGGACGTTATCAAAAACGAACTGGAATGACCATAATTTGGATTTTTTATGCACAATGACCCGTTCAATTTCCCCGTTTTCAAAATACGGCAGGTACTCCGGCTTGTGATGCAGATTTATCTGTTCCAGCATCTGTTGGAACAATTCATGTTTCGATAATGCCATTTGATCGCTCCTTCTCAACTAACAAACAAAAAGATCCAAAGAATGAAATTTCCTTTCTTTGAATCTTCTTATTATTTTCCTTTTCACTGACCAAAGAAAAATCTTTGGATATCATTCCAAGTGACGATGACCATCAGCAGCAACAGAAGTCCCATTCCGATAGCTGTGATGATGCCTTCCTTCTCCGGATCCAGCGGCTTGCCTCTGATTCCTTCCACTACGTTCAGCAACAGTTTCCCGCCATCCAATGCCGGAATCGGCAACAGATTCACGACGCCAAGGTTGATGCTCAAGTAGGCCAGGAAACTGAGCACGCTCAGAAAGCCATAGTCAACGACTTGTTCGGTAGCAGCATAGATGGCGACAGGGCCGCCGAATGAATCAGCTTGGAAACCGGTCCTGAACATGGCGAATACCAATCCGAAAATGGAGGTGGCTATCATCCAGAATTCTTCGAATCCGTAACTGATCTTTGCCATCAAGGTGCGATCCATAGGCGGAGCAACACCGATCAAGCCATAATCATTGCCTTGTTCATCGGATTTCGTTTCAGGAATGATGAGGATATCACGAGCTTCCTGGCCATCTCTCACGACTGTAAGTGTAATTTCGTTCCCGGGATTAGCCTGGATGGACGAAACCAGCTCCGTCCAATCTTCGATTTCTTCACCCTCCACAGCCAGTACTTCATCATCCGCCCGCAATCCGGCTGCCTCCGCAGGGCTATCCGGTTGGATTTCCCCCAACCGGTTATCATTGACCATAACGCCGCCTTGCATGAATGCAATCGTGATGAACACGGCGATACCCAAAATGAAATTATTCATCGGGCCCGCGAAGTTCGTCATCATCCTTTTCAGCAAAGGAGCTGATTGATATTGGACATCGATAGGAGCGATCTGAACTTCGGTTCCGTCGGTTTCGATGATTGTCGCGTCGCGTTTGACTTCATAGGTAACGGGTTCCGAACTTCCAGGGATGATCCCTTTTATGAAGAGCGCCTGTTCCAGATCTGCCTCCAGCAATTCGATTGGAACAGCATGCAAATGCTGTTTGTTGCTTAAATCTATTTGAGTGACCTGTTGGGCCTCGTCAAGGGATATGTTAAGGGGCATTCCGGGTTTCAACTCGGTGTCTTCATCCCCGATGCCAGCCATCCGCACATAACCACCGATGGGCAGCATCCGGATCGTATAGGTCGTTCCATTTTTGCGATGAGAGAAGATTTTCGGTCCCATGCCGATTGCGAATTCTCGAACCAAAATGCCGGCTTTCTTCGCGAAATAGAAATGACCGAATTCATGGATGATCACTAAGATGCTGAACACAATAATGAACGTAATGATTGTCTGAAACATGTAATCCCTCCCTTTCTTTATCTTGTCAGCGCTTTGCTAAAATATGAAATGCAGAAAAATATGGAACACCGGCATCACAAAGAGCGTGCTGTCGAATCGATCGAGCATACCGCCATGTCCGGGCAATATTTTCCCGGCATCCTTGACACCAAAATAGCGTTTGAAAGCCGATTCAACCAGATCACCCATCTGACCGCAGACCGAAAGCAGGACAGCTAGCATAATCTGCAGTCCCATCGACAGGTCCAACGGATTGTAGTAATGAAAAAACACGATGGCGATCAGCACTGCAGCGATTGAGCCGCCGACGGACCCTTCGATTGTTTTGTTGGGGCTGATTGCCGGAGCCAATTTGTTTTTGCCTATTTTTCTCCCGATCATATATGCGCCTATATCCGTCCCCCAGATGATGAACAACACCAAGAGCACCATCCAAAAGCCGATTTGTCTTGTTTGCATGAAATAATAGAATCCTCTCCCCACATAAAGGGAAGTCAAAACGGAAGCTGCTGCATCGTCAAATGTGAAATCATTTCTTGAGAACACTGTAAACACGAACAGGATCAATGCTTCCAAATAAATCAAAAGCATCGCATCAATGCCGTCAGGGATAAAGTGCAGATAGGATTCCGGCAACATCAAAAGGACGGTCGCCATAGCAGTGATGATACCCTCCATGCTGAAAATCGAGAGTTTTTTCATTTTCAATAATTCTTGGACTGCAATCAAACCGATTGCTGTCATGAGCAATTGCAGCGGCAGTCCCCCAAACCATAGGAATGGGATAAAAACGGCAGCAGCCACTAAGCCTGTGATAACTCTTGTCTTCATATGTATCCCCCTATATGCCGCCG
>JASKKA010000051.1 GCA_030153215.1 Trichococcus sp. | reverse complement strand
TGCGATACTAAGTATCGCCTTCGTTTGCTTCGACCGAAATCGAAGCTCCCTGCACATTTGGTTCGTTCATTCTTTGTTCAGTTTTCAAAGGTCAATCGCATATCACTTACTACGTGACAGCTTATTCATAATATCGCAATTTCTTGATTTCGTCAAGAACTTTTTTGAATTATTTATTCTTATTATTCTTGGTTCGAAATATCTCGATTAGCAACTTTTATATATTATCATTCCGAAGTCATCCTGTCAACATCTTTCTTGCATTTAATTGTTTGGCACTTCAGACAACTCATTTATACTATCATTCTTCTGCTGTCATTGTCAATTCTTTTCTGTTTTTTTGGAAATACCAACTCCCTCTACAAGGAAACCGGACTGGCCATTTGGGTCAGTCCGGCTTTTATTCATAAATTTTCTTGGAAAAGGTACATTTAAGCCGTTAACCTCACCCCGGCAATCTATTCAGGGTCAAATACAAAAGTACGCCGGATGTAGTCGCAGACAAGATATCCGCTATCGGTTCAGCGTAATAGATTCCCATCACATCAAAATAGTTTGGTAAAACAAGGGCCAACGGAATCAGGATGATCACTTTGCGCAACAAGGCAATGAAAAGTGATTTTTTCGCCTCCCCTATACCGACAAAGAACATTTGCGCGCTCATCTGCACTCCGAACAACCACATTCCGCCCATGTAGATCGGCAGAACACGGGTGACCAACGCCAACAAATCCGGACTGGTCGTAAAGATGCGTGCAAAAAGACCGGGTGCAAGCAACACCAGCAAAAAGTATGAGGCAGTAATCCCAACCGTTACCTTCATGGAATGGCGCACTGTTTCTCGCACGCGATTGAAATGTTGCGCACCGTAGTTATAGCTGATGATAGGTTGAACGCCTTGCGTAAATCCTTGTACAGGCACCGTCAGCAACTGCATGATGCTTTGCATGATCGTCATCGATCCGACGTAAAGATCGCCGCCATATTTCAGCAGCCCCGTGTTGAAGACAATCACAATCGCACTTTCTGTCGCCTGCATAATGAATGGCGAAATCCCCAAAGAAACGATTCTCCTTATCAGTCCGAACTCCAGATGCATGTTCTTCTTGCGGATCCGGATAATCGAATGCTCGGATGTCAAGAAGCGGATAACGTACAACGCGCTCAGAGCTTGGGAAATGACCGTAGCAATGGCGGCACCTTTGACGCCCATATCAAAAACAAAGATAAAAATCGGGTCCAAAATGATGTTAGCGATGGCTCCGATCAATACTGAGAACATGGCGTTTTTGGTTTTACCTTGACTCGTGATGAAGAGATTCAGCCCCAACGCATATTGCACAAAAATTGTGCCCATTATATATATGGATGTATAGTCATCCGCATAGCTGAAGGTGACGTCGCTGGCACCGAACAAATATAATAATGGCTCCTTTATCAAGGTGAAGATGATGGTCAAAAGAATGGCCATAAGCGAGAGCATCGAAAATGCATTGCCGAGAATTTTTCCAGCTTCATCTTTGTCATTTTTCCCTAATGCAATGGCCGCCAATGGAGCTCCGCCCCCTCCGGCAAAGCTGCTGAACGCAGCAACGATCAGCACAAGCGGTGCGCTGATTCCCAAGCCCGTCAACGCAACGGCCCCAACCTCCGGGATATGGCCGATATACATCCTGTCGACAATGTTATAGAGGATATTGATGACCTGGGCAACGATGCTCGGTATAGCCAGTTCCCTCATCAGCTTAGGTATTTTTTCCGTCCCCATCCGGGATTCTTTCAATTCCTGCATGATCAATCCTCCTTTTCTCTTTCCACATTCACTATCATTCTTTCGAGCACCCATTCAAACTGCGCGAATTGCTCCTGACTGATTCCTTCCGTCATCGATGCGATAAAGCGTTTTCGGCAATTCCGCAATCGATCCGCAATTGGCTTTGCCTGATCAGTCAATATAAGATGAATGTAACGGCGGTCTCCCTCATCTACCTCCGTCTCCAGGTAACCTTTCGCAACTAGCGAATCGACCGATCTGGCAATCAAGGACTTTGATAACCCCAGAGAATCAGCTATTTCTTTGGATGTGTCCATTTTGTTGTTTGACAAAAAGGTGATCAGATCCAACTCATTCGGCGAGAAATCCGAAGCAGACATCTCTTCCTTCACTTCTGCCCGGTACATTTTCGCCAGCTTTGACAGGCTGATCAAAAGATTCTTCTTTTCTTCCATAAATCGTGCGCCTCCATCAATTCAAACTGAAACCATTTTACCGTTAAATAGTTCACTTGTATACTATTCATCCTCAATCCT
Organism: Trichococcus sp.; assembly: GCA_030153215.1. Taxonomy (GTDB): domain Bacteria; phylum Bacillota; class Bacilli; order Lactobacillales; family Aerococcaceae; genus Trichococcus. Next base: position 3,816 of record JASKKA010000051.1, on the reverse strand, counting down.
TCCAAAAAAATTGACCACCAGCTTTTCAAATCAAAAAAACATCTTCAGCAACATGGTCTTCCAATGAGGCAGGAAGCTTTGCTACTGTAGATGCTTTAAGTATATTCACACCGAAATCGGCACTTTCTTTGCCAGCAAAAAGGCCCGGAAAGCTGATTCGCCGGCATTCGTGATCAGTCGTTCCGTTTGCGAAATCGCTGTATCCAAGTCCATCGGTTTGTTGATGACATCCAGAACCAGGTCGATACCTGTCGCATAGATCGGCCCGAGATCATCATCACTGCTGCCTACCACCGCTATGACCGGCAAGTGATATTTCTTCGCCAGTTGGGCGATTCCGACCGGCGCTTTGCCGTTCAAAGACTGCGAATCCATCCTGCCCTCGCCCGTGATGACAAGGTCGGCATCCTGGAAATGCGATTCGATTTCGAGGATGGACAGGACTTTCGAGATACCGCTGTAGCTTTTCGCTCCACAAAAAGCCATCAGACCAGCACCCAATCCGCCCGCTGCACCCGCTCCGGGCGCTTCAAGTACAGCGACCCCTAAGCATTCCTCAATTTTTTCTCCATAGTGATGCAATAACTGGTCCAATTTGCGGACATCTTCAGGAGCCGCCCCTTCTGAGGGCCATAAATATAGGATGCCCCATTCTCTCCGCATAAAGGATTCGTCACATCAGACAGGATCGTGAAGGTGACATCGTGAATGCGTTTGTCCAAACCGCTGACATCGATTGAAGCGATGTCCCCCAACTTGCCTCCACCGAACGGGATTTCATTCCCTTCGTTGTCCGTGAAAGATACCCCAAGCGCTTGCGCCATTCCGACACCACCGTCATTGGTGGCGCTGCCCCCGACACCGACGAAGATTTCTGTGACACCGCAATCCAAAGCAGCTCGGATCAATTCCCCTGTTCCATAAGTCGTCGCGCGATAAACATCGTTATCCGCAAGGTCCACCAACGTTAATCCCGAGGCTTCCGCCATTTCTACAACGGCGATGTTGTCTTTGATGATGCCGAATTTCGCCTGCACTTTGTCGCCCATCGGACCGGTGACTTCAGCGTAGCGGTATTCCCCCTTGCATCCGATCACCAAAGCATCCACGGTCCCTTCGCCGCCATCAGCGACCGGAACCTTCACGATCTCCACTTCCCGGTTCAACCGCAGAATCCCTTGTTCGATGTAGTCTTCCACTTGGATGGTCGAGGCGCTGCCCTTGAAGGAATCGGCGGCGATGACTATCTTGAATTCTTTATCCATTTAGTTTTCCTCCTAACTTAGATTGCGATTGTTCTGGTGACATCCTCAGACTGTCACCCGGCGAACTGGACAGCTATGAGATTCTCTCACTCGCATTCAAATTGTACATCATTTTGAATCGTCGATAAACACTGGCGCTAGCGAAGAAAAGTGCCGGAAGAATTCCGGCTCAGCTCCGGTAAAGCATCGATCTCCCGGAGGTCACGGTTTAATAATCTGACTGAACTGCGGACAACACCACGCAAGTCCATTGAACGCCAAAGAAGCCTCCCCCGCTGTTCATTCAGCAAATTCGGCTTCTTTATCGTTCATCCTTATTGCGCTCACCGGAGAGGTCTTGCTAACGCAAGCTCCACTTCTTCCACACTCAGCAGATTTCCCGGAATGCCCAAAGCCTGGGCGATTTTCATGGCTTGGGGCTGATCAAGATAGGCCTGCTGCAGGAGTTCCTTCTTACTGAAAACTTCCCTGGCATCGCCTTCGAGCAGCAGCTGGCCTTGACTGAAGACAACGATGCGTTCAAAGACGGCTGCCGCAAAGTCCATATCATGCAGAATACACAACACGGATTTGCCTTCCGCCTGCAGATTTTCGATCACTTTTTTGATGATGGCTTTCCCGGCAACGTCTTGCCCCATCGTGGGTTCATCAAAAATGACGACAGGCGTATCCATCGCCAAAATCGAAGCCAAGGCAACCATCTTTCTTTGTGCCAGATTGAGATCGTATGGGTTCACATTCTCGACGCCAACCAACTCTACCTGCGCCAAAGCTGCGCGGGAACTGGCCATTGCCTCATCCCGTGACTGTCCGATGTTCAACGGACCAACCATGACCTCATCCAAAACGGTATTCTTGAAAATCTGGTCATCCGGGTTCTGAAAAACCAGACCAATTTTTTTGGCGATCTGAGCGACCGTCAAAGTCGCCAGATCGGTTCCGTCCAGCAGAATTCTGCCGGAATCGGGGCGCAACAGCCCCTTCAGCAGTTTCACAAAAGTGGTTTTCCCCGAGCCGTTCTGCCCGATGATGGCGGTTTTCCGGTCATCCAACACCAGATCGATTCCCTTTATGACGGCAGTTGCTTTATCGTATGCAAAATGCAATCTCTCTATTTCCAGTTTATTCATGGGCAGCACCTTCTTCCGCAAGCAGCATTTTCAATCCTTCCAATTCCACGGGGAACTGCCCATTGGCCTTCCGCTTGCCCAAATGGCGGGCGATCGCGGTCACAGCGGGCGGCTGCACTCCCAGAGCAGCTAGGTCCTCGCGCGAAAAAACGACTTCGGGTGTGTCATAGGCGATCAATTTTGCGTCATCCAAAAGCAAGACCCGGTCGGCATACTGCGCGATTTTTTCCATCTTCTGCTCAGCCATGATGATCGTGATGCCTTGCTTCGTGAGATTCTCCACCACTTTGAAGACCTCTTCCGAGCCCTGCGGATCCAATTGGGAAGTTGGTTCATCTAAAATCAGCACTTTCGGCTTCATTGCGACCACGCCAGCAATCGCAACCCGCTGCATTTGCCCACCTGAAAGATCAAACGGGTTCTTGTCCTTCACTTTGCGGATGTCCAGCAAGTCCAAAGCTTCTTCGATCCGCTTGATCATTTCGTCGCGCGGCAGTCCCATATTCTCCAGACCAAAGGCGATTTCTTCATATACCGTAAACCGCGAACCGGTGATTTGGGAGAACGGATTCTCGAACACCAAACCGGCGGCGGCCGTAACTTCGCTCACATCCGTCGTGCGCACGTCCAAACCGGCTACCTCCACAGATCCCCCATAGGCCCCTTTGAAGAAATGCGGCACCAAACCGCTCAGTGCGTAGCACAATGTCGATTTTCCAGCGGTGTTCCGACCGATCAGACCGATGAATTCCCCTTGTTCAACTGAAAAGCTGATGCCGTCCAGCGCCAATTTGGTCGTGTCGGGATAACGGTATTTCAGATCCTTCACTTCTATAATACTCATCCCATCACCCTCCAAACGATCACGCCCGCCAGCATCAGAAGCAGTAATGCATTCAACAGAACACCGTAACGATAGGTCTTCGCTTCATTCAGGTACGTTTTTGGCGTATCCCTGTCGAAGCCACGGACATCGAGCGCAATCGCCCGTTCCCGCGTATCGTTCAAAGCGTTCAGGATAACCGGCCCCAACAAAGGAAAGAACGCCTTCACCCGGACAAGCAGACTGCCCTCGGTTTCCATTCCGCGCGCACGTTGCGCATCCTGGATTTTGGCATAAGTGGCCCGAAGCTGCGGGATGATCTGCAGGACCGAAAGGATGACGTAGCCGATTTTCGGCGACATGCCTTTCTGCTGCAGCCGTTCGACTAATTCCGTCGGCGAAGTCGTCAGCACCAATACCCCAAACGCGGAGACCATATTGATGACGCGCATGGTCAGGCGCAAGGCAATAACCAACCCTTCTTTGTAGAACTTAATCGGACCTAATTCATAAAGCAACGTCTCATTGGCAGGATTGAAAAAGCCCTGCACGATGACGATCGACAGGATCAATAAAAAACTGAGCGCGATCACCGGCA